>DATEPN010000115.1:0-5092 GCA_035273225.1 Acidobacteriaceae bacterium
CCACCGCACCGCGCGCCGCATTCACCAGCAGCGCTCACTGCGCGCGGCTTTGGATGTGGACCATGCCCGGCCGGGGAGTCGCTGCTCCCAAAGTGCTGCTCCATTCCGGATACTGCAGCTCCGGCATGGGCCTCGTCTGAAACAGCTTGCGACATTGCCGTGCCGTCCAGCGCGCCCATCGTTTGGCCTTCCTGCGCCGAGCGCTGTCGGCGGAGATACCGGTGCCGGCGTACATCTGCCGGTAGAGTTTCGAGAGAAAGATGAAGGCCAGGCGAGCGCGCAGATTGGGTGTACAGGCAGAACGTTTCCAGATCTGATCCAGGGCATAGAACCGGTCCCACACGCGCTGCGTCCGCTCGCGAATCTCGTCCGAGCTCATGGACGGATGCGGGGTGAACATCTTGGGACGGACTTCGATCGGAATCAGCCAATAGCGCGTGACCGGCACATCGCCTACCAGGGTGGGCGAGATCGACTGCTCTTTTTCCCAGCGGATGAAATCGACCGTGCCGGGAAAGGGCGTCATCATGACGAACTGCGCGAAGGTGATGCCGGCGCGCATGGCCATTTCGACGGTGGCGTCGAAGGTGGCGGGCTTGTCCGTCGGCAGGCCGAAGATGAAGGAGCCGAGCACATGCACCCCGTGCTGTTTGAAGTTCTGGAGCTGCTGAACCAGAGCGTCGCCGGAGCAGTTCCAGTCCTTGAAAACGGCTTTGAGCCCTTCCGGGGTGACGGCTTCCACGCCGACGAGCGCGCCTTTGATGTTGGCGCGGCGCATGGCGTCGAGGTATTCGCCGTCTTCGCCGGCTTCCATGGTGATTTGCGTGAAGAAGACCATGTCGCTGGGGAGTTTGGCGAGTTCTTCCATCAGGTGGAAGCGGTCGGCGCGGATGGCATTGAGCTCATCGAGGCGGGCGAGGTTGTTCTGCTCGCGCGCGAGGCGAAGATCGGTATGCGTGACGGGGTAGAAATTGTCGTCGGCGAGCGCGACGAAGCGAAAGCCGAGGCGGCGCAGCGTAACGATCTCGTCGATCACGCTCTGGTAGCGGCGCGGGCGCGGCTTCTGCCCATCGGTGCGCCAGACGCTGCAGAACGAGCAATGCTTGGGGCATCCGCGCGTGGTTTGCACCGACGCCCACATATATTTGTCAGGCTGGATCAGATCCCAGCGCGCGGGCAGGAACTCGTCGCCGGCGATGCGGCCGCCGTCGTAGATCGTGCCGGGTGTGCCGGCCAGGCAATCGGCGACGACGGAGGCCCACACCAGATCTCCATCGCCCTTGACGACACAGTGGGCGTCTCCGCGCTCGAAGGCTTCCTCGGGGTAGAGGGTGGCGTGAATGCCGCCATAGACGACCCATGCTCCGCGTTCCCGCGCCATGCGGCCGACTTCATAGCCACGCAGTGCATTCCCGGTGTGGACGCTGATGCCGACAATGTCGCCGCGCTGCAGGGTAGCGGGGTCAATTGGCTCGAGCGATTCGTCGACCAGGATGGGATCGCCGACACTGGCGGGAGTGGCGGCAGCCAGAACGAAGAGCCAACGCGGTGTGATAACAGCCGTGCCAAACGAATTGTTGCTTGGATTGACGAGGTGAACGCGCATGGGCCCGGACCTTTCCTGAAACGGGTGCAACGTACGTGAGTGAGCCTACTGACGGCCCCGGGGAAAAAAGGGCCAGAGGAACTTCTGGCACGTCTGGTGGCCGAGAGGGGGCTCCCAAGCACCGTTGCGATCATAATCCGCAAGCGGCAAGTTACGCACCCGAGGGCCCAATTTTTAGCCAGGACGCATCTTGGCGCGAGTCCTGCAAGGTTGGATGCCTGGCGCGTGCAGAGCGGCGGTCGCTGCTGGCCCTGGGAAGTGGTTGGTAGTGCAATGATTCGCCTGCAGGGCGATGGTCGCCGGAAACGAAAAGTCCGCGGTCAGTATTCGCCCGTCACGACGTTCTGCAACGGCTCGCCCTTCATATACCGATCCACCTGGTCGGCGGCGAACTGCATGGTGCGCACCATGAACTTCGGGGTCGATCCGGCCACGTGCGGGGTCAGCAGCAGGTTGGGCGCCTTCCACAGTGGATGGCCCTCGGGCAGCGGCTCGGGGTCGGTCACGTCGATGGCCGCGCGGATGTGCCCGGCTTCGAGCGCGGCGACCAGCGCATCCGTGACGACCACCGCACCGCGCGCGGCATTCACCAGCAGCGCTCCCGGCTGCATCGCGGCGATCTGCTCGGCGCCGATCATCCCTTCCGTCTCGCTGGTGAAGGGAACCGCCAGCACGACGACGTCCGCCTCGGGCAGCAGCTCCGGCATATCGCTCACGCCGAAGACGCCCTGGCGCGGGCAGCGCGCGATGCGGTCGACCCGGGCTCCAAACGGCAGCAGCCGCTGCTCGATCGCCTGCCCGATCGAGCCGTAGCCGACGATCAGCACGCGCTGGCCGTGCAGCTCTTCCACCAGGACCGGCGGATAGAAATGTTGTCCCGTGGAGTGCAAACGGCGGTAGCGCTCCTCGGCCTCTCTGCGCCGCGACCACTGGCCGGACCGCCGCACCTCGCCGAAGAACGGCAGGTACTTATATGCTGCGAGGATGGCCGCCATCGCCCACTCCGCCGTCGCGATGGTGTGCACGCCGCGCGCGTCGCAGAGGATGACATCGCGGGGCACCAGCTTGAGCAGGAAATCCACGCCGGCCATCGAGGACTGCGCCACCCGCACGCCGCGCAGATGCGGCCAGGTCTCCCGCGCCTCGCGCAGGAACGGCGGCACAATCCAGAACTCGACGTCGATGGGACCCTCGGGCTTGAGCGGGATCACCTGAAGATCGATGCCCTGCGGCAGCAGCTGGCGCAGCTGCGGATCGACGGCTTCCGACACTCCAACCTTCAGCATGGCCCGGCTCCTGCTTGCGGACAGAAGATTAGATGCTGGCCCGAGATGCCGGCGGCTGGCGGCCGATTGGACCCGGCACGGATTGACCTGGTGCCGCTTAGCCCAGGACCTTGCGCAATGCGGCCAGCCCGGCATCGATCGTCTCCGGCGGCACCGCATACCCGAAGCGGACGTGCCCCTCGCCCTGCGCGCCAAAGACCACGCCGGGGATCGTGGCGACGTGGGCCTTCTCCAGCAGCATCTGCGAGACGCGGCGGCTGTTCTTGTCGATCTTCCGCACGTCGGGAAAGGCATAGAACGCGCCGGCCGGCATGTCGCAGGAGAGCCCCAGATCGCACAAGCCCTGCACCAGCAGGTCCCGCCGGATCCGGTATTCCTCACGGCGCGCATCGATTGCCGCCTGCGGCTGCTGCAGCGCTTCGAGGGCCGCCCACTGCGTCGGCGTCGAGACGCCGTTGGTCGAGTACAGCACCACCTTGCGCAGGCCGGTCATGAACGGCTCCTTCGCCACGGCATAGCCGCAGCGCCAGCCGGTCATCGCGTAGGTCTTCGAGAAGGTGTACGTGGTGATGGTCCGCTCCGCCATGCCGGGCAGCGAGGCGATGGACACATGCTCGCCCTCGTAGATGATGTCCTCGTACGCCTCATCGGCAATGACGATCAGGTCGCGCTTCTTCGCGAAGGCAGCCACCTCCTCCGCCTCGCCGCGCGTGAAGACGACGCCCGAGGGGTTCTGCGGCGTGTTGTAGTAGATGGCGCGCGTCGCCGGCGTGGAGTAGTGTTCGAGAGCCTTCGTGAGCCCGCTGCGGCGCGCGCTGGAGGTGGGCACCATCACGGGCCGCGCCTGCGCCATGGTCACCATGTCGCGAATCGGCGTCCAGTAGGGTGAGAAGAGCAGTACGTCGTCGCCCTCGTCGAGCACCGTCTGAAAGGCCGCGTAGAGCGCATGCGCGCCGCCAACGGTGACGAGAACGTCTTCGAGGGCCGCATCGATACGGTTCTTCGTCTGCAGCTTGCGCGCGATGGCCTGCCGCAGCGGTTCAATGCCCGACGACGGAGCATAGCGCGTGCGGTTCTCCGCCAGCGCCTTCAGCCCCGCGTACTTGATGACTTCGGGCGTCTCGAAGAACGGCTCGCCGCCATGAAAGGCGTGCACTGCCTGGCCGGCCGCGCGCAGCTCCATGACTTTGTTGCGGATCTGCACGATGTCGGAGAAGCCGACCTCTTCCAGACGCCTGGACACGCGGATGGCGCTCTTCTGTCTCATGCTGCCCGCCCCCACCGGACATACTCGACCGGACGTAACAGCTTATTGCATTTCGCGCAGCGCGGGCAGATGAGGGCAAATTTTGCGGTAGCCTCAGGTCGCCAGCAGCCCCGAATAGACGGCCATGCCAGCGACCGCGTCGACCCCCATCGCGTCCAGCGCGTCGATCTCCTCCTGTGCGCGAATGCCGCCGGCGACAATCAGCTGCCGCTGCGTGAGCCCGCGCAGTTGGCGCGCCGTCTCGATCGGAAATCCGCGCATCGTGCCCTCGGTATCCACGTGCGTGTACAGGAAGGCGCCGCAGAAAGGCTCCAGCGCGGCAATCGCCTCAGCCGGAGTAACGCTGACCTGATCGCGCCAGCCCCGCACCGCGATTTTGCCGCCCTTCGTGTCGATGCCGGCGACGAAGTGCTGCGGCCCGATCCGCAGCGCCAGTGCGTGGGCCGCTTCGGCATCCACACCGTCTTCGCGAAAGAGGACCGAGCCGAAGATCACCCGCCGCGCGCCCGCATCGAGCAGCGCCTGCGCCTGATCGGCCGTGCGGACGCCGCCGCCCACCTGCACCGGGAGGCGCTTCGCGATCTGCGCGACGAGAGCGCGATTGTCGCCCTCGCGTTTGGCCGCGTCCAGATCGATCAGCTGCACCAGCGGGTACTTCGCGAACCGCCCGATCCAGTATTCGAAGTCGTCGAAGGCCAGCCGCAGTTCCTCGCCGCGTTCCAGCTGGACGATGCGGCCGCCCATCAGGTCAATCGAAGGAATCAGCATGGCAGCCTCACGGGAATGCCGTCGCGCTCGAGTTCGCCCTTGAGCGCGCGCACGTCGGCAATGCCGAAATGGAAGATGCTCGCCGCCAGGGCGGCGTCGGCGCGGCCCTCGCGGAAAACGTCTGTGAAATGCTGCGCGTTGCCGGCTCCGCCAGAGGCGATCACC
>DATEPN010000116.1:0-4935 GCA_035273225.1 Acidobacteriaceae bacterium
GACCTGGGACAACAACAAGAATGCGTTCGTCTTCGTGCCCGATCCGAATGCAAAAGACGGGCAGAAGAAGCTTCCGGTGACGGCGGGCATTTCCAACGGCAGCCGCACGGAGATTTTGGCCGGATTAAAAGAGGGCGACACAGTTGTGCTGCAGCAGTGAGCGGCACGCGTAGTATGGTTCCGCAACGCAAGGAGGACCCACGATGTTGCGTTCATCTGCTTTCGTTCTTGCCGCCGCAGTTGCGCTCGCGCCGATGGCCGCGCGCGCTGCTGATGGCACATTCGACAAGACTCTTCACGTGAATGGTCAGGTGATGCTCAGCGTCGCCACTGGCTCGGGCCACATTCATGTATCGCCCGGCTCCGCCAACGAGGTGCATATAGTCGGACACGTGCATGCGAACAACTGGGGATTCGGCGGCTCCCCCGAGGAGCGCGTGCGCGCCGTGGTGGACCGGCCGCCGATTGAGCAGACGGGGAATATCATTGCGATCGGAAAGCATGCGGACTGGGTCCATAACGTCTCGATCGATTACGACATTACGATGCCGCGCGGGACGCAGCTTGAGGCCAGTTCGGGATCCGGCGATCTGCAACTGAGGGACACGGGCGGCCCGGTGAAGGCGAATACCGGCTCGGGCTCGATCGACGCGAGCGGAGCGACGGGCATGGTGGATTTGGGCACCGGTTCCGGGGAGATCCGTGGCGAACTGCATGCCGCGAACGACGTAAAGGCACATACCGGGTCGGGTAGCATCCACCTGCAAGGGGTCGACGGCTCGCTTTACGCGCACACCGGGTCCGGCGAGATTGAGGTCGGGGGGCATCCGGGCTCCGGATGGAAAGTCGAGACCGGCTCGGGTTCCGTGACCATCAACACCAGTGGTGGCGCGCACTTTACGCTGGACGCGAGCACGGGATCCGGGTCGGTGCACAGCGATCCTCCGCTGGCGATGCATGGCAGCATCGACCGTCACCACGTCCAGGGAGAGATCGGAGGCGGAGGGCCTACGGTGCGGGTCTCGACCGGTTCGGGAGACATTCGGATCCACTAAACCGGAAAACAGAGGCGGCAGGAACTGTGAGATGACCTGTGCTGGCAGCTACACTGGCAATGCAGGTCATCTTTGCATTTGCCGAGGAGTGATGCCGCATGTCTGAAGTGAAAATTACGGTTCGTCCGAACGGCCCGTATCGCGTGGAGGGGCCGGTGAAGCTGGTGGACGCCGATGGCCGGGAATGGGATCTGAGCGGGAAACCGGCGTTCTCGCTGTGCCGCTGTGGGGCGAGCACCAACAAGCCCTTTTGTGACGGGACGCATTCGAAGATTGGATTCCAGGCGGCTGAGGCGGCTGTGAAGGCCGAAGAGAGCGGAAAAGCAACAGCAGGCGGCGATCCAAATTTTCCGACGAAGGTCTAAGGACAGGGAACAGGCAACAGGCAATAGGAAGAGGCGCCCCATCGATCCCACGTGGGAGAGGCGGGGCGCTCGTGTTTAGCTGGCTTTCAGGAACTGCAGCGTGAGTTCGCGGGAGCGGGGGCCGTCAAGTTCGACAACGACGACGCGCTGCCACGTGCCGAGGACCAGCTTTCCCGACTCGACGGGCAAGGTGAGCGCGGTGCCAATCAGCGACGACAGGATGTGATCCGGGACATGCGCCGGGTTGTGCGGATGCCGGTAGCGCAGCTTCGGCATCATGGCCTCGAAGGCGTCGAGCATGTCGAGGTCCGTGCCCGGGTCGAGATCGGCGGTAGTCAGAGCGGCGGTCGTGTGCAGCACGTTCAGGCAACACACGCCGGAGTCGCTGGGCAGGGCCGACTCGACCTGATCGGTGATGTCGAGGATCTCGCGCTTGCGGCGCGTGGCGATGGTGAGTTTCCGCATAAAGGCAGGGTATAGGGTGTAGCGTTCAGGGTGTAGGAGCCCAGGCTCCGGCCGCGGGAACCTGGCTAACGCTGGGTTATTGCTGGGGATTGTCGTTCTGATCTTTGTTTTTGTCCTTATCCCCGACACCGAAGAGTTTGGACCAGAAGCCGCGCTTCTTCTTTTTGTGTTCCTGGTCCTGATCCTCGTTCTGATTCTGCGCCTGAGAGTTCTGTGCGGGGGCAGTCTGCGCCGGATTCTGCGGCTTGGCTGGCTGCTGCACCACAACCTGCTGCTGCGGCGCCTGCGTGACCGGGCGCTGTCCCAGACCGAAGATCTTCTGGAAAATGTTGCGCTGGTCGCCCATTGAGTGGTCGCAGGTGTCAGTGGGCTGGGTTCCGTCGAGGAATGCCGCCGTGTAGTCCTCGGGACAGGCGGCGTCGGCGAGCAGGTTGGTGTTGCGGTCCAGCTGCACCTGCACAACGCCCGGAGGCGGGACGAAGTCCTTCGTGTCGGAATATTCCGGCTGCTTCACGGCGTTCTGCATGAAGTCGGCCCAGATGGGACCGGCGGCCCGAGAGCCTTCGGCTGCGGCACCCATGGACGCGCTCAGTTGGCTGTAATCGTCGTTGCCGACCCAGACGATACAGAGCAGGTTGCTGGTGAAACCGGCGAACCAGGCGTCATGCGAAGTGCCCGTCTTCCCTGCTGCTGGAGAGCGGAACCCCATGTTGCGAACGCCGGCGCCTGTGCCGTGTGGGTTGTTCAGTACCTGCTCCATCATGCTGACGGTCAGGAAGGCAGCGCGCGGATCAAGCACGGGCTTCGTTTGTGGCGAGTAGTCGGCGACCACGTCTCCATTGGGAGCGCGGACCGAGGCGAGCATCCAGGGATCAATTTTGATGCCGCCATTGGCAAAGACCGTATAGGCTCCGGCCATCTGCAGGGGCGTAGCGTCGTAGGATCCAATGGCCATGGCCGGTGTGGGCTGAACGGAAGTAATGCCGGCAGCGCGCGCGAGCGAGACCACATTGTCGAGTCCCACCATCTCGGCGAGGGTGATGGTCGCGTTATTCAGCGACAGGTAGAGCGCCACCGTCGCGGGCACATCGCCCATATACCTGTTCTCAAAGTTGCGGGGCGAGTAGGTCTGATTATTGCCGTAGTTGAAGGTGGTCTGCTCATCATGCAGCAATGTCACCGGCGTAAAGACGGCGCTGGTGCCGTTGGTGTTGGTGAGAGGCGTTCCAGCGAGCGCGGTATTGAAGGCAGCGGCGTAGACGAAGGGCTTGAAGATGGATCCCGTTGGCCGATGGGAAACGGCGTGATCGAACTGGCTGACACCGTAATTGCGCCCGCCAACCAAAGCGAGCACCTGGCCAGTGTGCGGATTGAGCGCGACCAGCGCCACCTGGGGATAGACGGGTTTGGGCGGAGCCTGGCCTTTTCGCTCGGCAATCCGGGCAAGGCGAGCATAGTGGGCTTTGACCAGCTCATCGACTTTCGTCATCCCGCGGCCCACAGCATCCTGCGCGATCTGCTGCAACTGCGGATCGAGGGAGGTGTAGATACGGAGCCCCTGCTGGTTGTAATCGGTGTCGCCCAGGCGCTGGGTCAGCTGATCGCGGACGAGGTCGACGAAGTAGGGCGCTTCGCCGGAGTCGATGGCTCCCATGACGACGCCAAGCGGGGCGGCCTTGGCCTGCTCGCCCTGGGCTTTTGTGATGTCGCCCGTATCCACCATCGAATCGATGACCAGGTTGCGGCGCTCGAGCGCGCGCTCGGGATGCCGGTAAGGATTCAGGCGGCTGGGACTCTGGATGATGCCGGCCAGGGTGGCGCATTCGGGCAGCGTCAGCTGGGAGATGTCCTTACCGAAGTAGGCCTGCGCGGCTTCACCAAAGCCAGCGATGGCGAAGCTGCCATGTTGCCCGAGCGGCACTTCGTTCGCGTACATCTGGAAGATTTGCTGCTTGGTGAAGCGATGCTCCAGCTGCAGCGTGATCATCACCTGAAGGAATTTGCGATGCCACGTGCGCTCGGGCTTGAGGAAGAACATCTTCGCCAGCTGCATGTCGAGCGTGGATGCGCCTTCGTAGTAGTGGTGGTGCGGCAGAATGTAGTCGTTGACTACCGAGCGCATGATGCCCCAGTAGTCAAGCCCGCCGTGCTGGAAGAAGTGCCGGTCTTCGATAGCGGTGACGGCCGAGACGAGGTTCTTCGGGATGTCATTCCAGCTGACGAGACGGCGCTTGGCGCGGTTTTCGTCGGAGAGGCCGGTGACGAGCAGCGGCTCCAGTTCGTACGCGGCGAGTTGCTGGCCGTTGTCGCTCCGGACGTCCGAGACTGCGCCCCGTTCAAAGTCGATGGTGGCACCATCCTGGGAATGGTAGGACTGCGGCCCTGGGTGCACGATGACCGAATTGCCGGCGACGGAGTAGGTGCCCATCTCCGAGGCAGTTCCCTGCCCCTGGAGCGTGTAGCCGGCCTGCTGCAGCTGACCGACGACGTCCTCGGGCGTGAGCTTCTGGCCGGGGCGGACCTCAGGAGGAGCGGCATAGATTTTGGCCGTCTCGACAAAGAGCGGGTGCTTCAGCCGGTCGTCGACCACCTGGCCATATTTGTTCCAGTAAAAGGCGAACACCATGAAGCCCAGCAGCACCGCGACCGAGCACAACATGACCCCAACGAGCAGGATCTTGCGCGGAGTGATGACGGTGACGTGCCGGGGAACTTTGACCTTGACTGCCAAATTCGATTTCCCTTCTCTGATTCTCGCCGATTCTTCGCTACTTGTCAGACGAATCGACTGCTGGAATCAGCACGGCTACGCGCCGGACGAACAAGAAAAACAGTCGTGAGCATGAGATGCACTCAGCAGGCCATTGCGCGCGGCTGAAAACAAACGCATTACCTGGAGCGTGGCGCGAGCGGAATGTGGGCCGGGAGACACAATGTGTCACAAAGAACACGATTCCCCCGATCAGCCTTGTTAACCCCAGTTGCCCGAAACGAGAGGCGCGAGAGCCGCGGGAATTTCGGCGATGGCGACATCGCGTTGCTGAGTGCCG
>DATEPN010000117.1:0-4763 GCA_035273225.1 Acidobacteriaceae bacterium
GGTCGGCATTGGTGCGGCCCTGATTGTCTCCCTGGAACCATGCGGCAATTTTGCCCAGCCGAGCGAGGTTGGGACTGGCGCGGACGTTACCGCCGAGGTTCGCAAAGAAAAAACTGTCGTGCTTCTTCTCCTTCGCGATCCCGTCGTACCGCTGCCACAATGAAAAGAGCCGGTCATTGAAGGCGTGCCAGTACGCGGGCGTTCCCGTCGGCGGCAGTTTGCTGCAAACGGCGCAGTGGCAGTCAGGCAGGCTGCCGATGGGCGGCCAGCCATTCGTGTAGAAGCAGTCCACGTCGTACCGCGCGTTGATCTCGTGCATGATCGCCGGGACGTAGTCGTCCATGTACGACGTGAACATGCAGGTACGAAAAAGCTGCGGGTCTTCGCTGTGCAGCTGCGGCGACCCGTCGGCGTGGCGCATCGCCCACTCAGGATGCGCGGCGAGAGCGTCGGGCCAGTTGAGGTCCGGGCTCATCCTGGCCACCACGCGCATCCCCCGCTTCTTCGCCGCGGCGGCGCACTCGCCGAAGAAGTCGCGGCCGTTGAGGAATTTTCCCCAGCGATGGAACGGCACCTTGGAAGGGTAGAAAGCCAGAATGCCGGTCACGCTGACAAAGACGATTTCCGTCCCGATCGAATGCCAGTAGTCGGCCCACTCCTCAATGTTCATGACGGCCGGGTCGTGCTCCGTCATGTTGCTCTGGCCCACGCGCCGGATCCTGGCCTGCCACGGCTGTGACGCCGGGTCGAGAGGGCCGAGCCGCCCGGGCAGCGGCACGAGCACGGGTGCGGTGGCCAGGCTCGCTGAGGCGGACCCGCCGGTGGCCTGGGCGAGACTGCTGAGTTCGGCAGCGAGGGGCAGGGCGGCTGCCCCGGTCTTCAGGAACGTGCGGCGATTGAGCATGAGAATTTTCCTGGTGCAGACTTCCGGACGAGTGTATCGGCCTTGCCGCCAACGACGCCAGGGCCGATGCGCCATGCCCCGCCAGCGGGATGGATGCAAGACCCTGCCATCGCTATTCTGCATACGTATGCCATCGATTCTGCTGAAATCCGTCCAGTGGGCTGTCGCATTCGGCTTGCTGGTGGCCGTAGCCGGAGTGGCGCAGTCTCCTCCGCTGGTGGCCGACAAGGAAATTCCCCTTCCGAACGTCGAGGGCCGCATCGATCATCTCTCGGTCGATGTCAAAGGCCAGCGGCTGTTCGTCTCTGCGCTGGGCAACGGCACAGTGGAAGTGATCGATCTGCGCTCGGGCCGTCGCCTGCACGAGATTCATGGCCTTGAGGAGCCGCAGGGCGTCCTCTACGAACCGGAAAGCCATCGGCTGTTCGTTGCCTGCGGTGGAGACGGCACGGTTCGCGCCTACAGCGGCAAAACATACGCGCTGCTCAAAACCGCCTCGCTGGGCGACGATGCCGACAATGTTCGCTGGGACGCGCAGAAGCGGGAGGTCATCGTCGGCTACGGAAGCGGTGGCCTGGCCCGTTTCACCGTGGACCTGAAGCAAACCGGGAACCTCGAATTGCCTTCGCATCCGGAGTCCTTCCGAATGGAGCAGCAAGGCACGCGTCTCTATGTGAACCTGCCCAAAAGCCACAGTATCGCCGTGGTCGATCGCAGCCGTGACGCGGTTGTCGACATATGGCGCCAGAGCACGGCGGCGGACAATTTCCCGATGGCGCTGGACGAGGAGGATCAGCGGCTTTTTGTCGGATTCCGCTCCCCCGCGCGTCTGCTCGTGTTGAATGCCGCAGACGGGATGACGGTCGCCCAGATGGGAACGGCTGGCGATACCGACGACCTGTTCTACGACTCCGAGGCGCAGAGGGTCTATGTGATCGGCGGCGCCGGCTTCGTCGACGTTTATCAGCAGACTGACGCCGATCACTACGAACGGATCGACGGGCTGAGCACGGCTCCGGGCGCGCGAACAGGCCTATTGGTCCCCGAACTGCACCGGCTCTATGTGGCGGCCCCGAAACGTGGCGAGGATCCGGCGCGAGTCCTTGTTTATCGAACGGAATAGCAGCCAAACCTTTGCAGGATGGAAACTTGGTGCAATGGGGTGAGTCGGGCCGGGCCCGAAGTGTGTCCAATGAGAGACTGGAGTCAGGAAAGAACGGATGTTGATCAAGCTCATGAAAGCCAAGATCCACCGGGCCGTCGTGACCGGGGCGGATCTTCACTACGAAGGCAGTATCGGGATCGATCCGGATCTGCTCGATGCCAGCGGCATTCTGCCGTTCGAAGCCGTGCATGTCTGGAACGTATCGAGCGGCACGCGATTTGAGACCTATGCCATTCCGCTGGAACGCGGCTCAGGCGAGGTCCGTGTCAACGGCGCAGCGGCCCGGCTGGTCCACCAGGGAGATCTGGTCATTGTGGCGAGCTTTTGCTGGATGGACGAATCCGAAGCCCGGCAGTTTCAGCCAAAGGTGATCCTCGTCGACGAGCGGAACCGCATAACTGCTGGCGCTGGACATTAGTGCCCGCCCGAATCCAACAATCAGCTCTGGCTGACTTGTTAAGCGACAGTTACAGTGACCTCGGAGTCCCAACTTAGGAAAAGTTTACAAAAGAATTAACCCGTTCGGGGCTATACTGGCTGCACTATTCAGCTGGCATACTCCAATGGCACGCAAATTCTCCCTCGCACTAGTGTCGATTGGCGGAATCGTCATTGTCCTCGTACTGCGCATGATCGTCGCAGCCAATGATCGTTCTGCCACTCCTGTAGCAGCCAGCGCATCCACCGCGCCTTTAGAAACCACCGAAGTTCGACGACCTCCAGTGAAGATTTCTGCCGCTGATCTGTACAGCGCCTATGACCTCAATGGAGTCGCGGCCAATGATCAGTACTCGGGCAGGCAACTGGAGGTCTCGGGCGTTCTGTCCGGTAAAAAAATCGGGCAGCAAGGCAGTCGTGCCCACCTTCATTTGAAAGTCGACCAGAGCGGCCTCGAGTATGTGGACGCAATCCTCCGCCAGCCAGGTCAGCTTGCCGCCCCCGGTCTGCGGACTGGTGACGCCGTTACGGTCGACTGCGATCAGGTGCAGCGGAGCATGGGAAGCCTCACCCTCAACGACTGCATGCTCGTGTCAGGCGACAACCGCTCCACAGGCGAGTAGACGCCGACCCCGGCCGACCCTCAAATCCTCTAAATTCTTGACTTTGGTGGGCGCAGCAGGATTCGAACCTACGACTTCCACCGTGTGAAGGTGGCACTCTACCGCTGAGTTATGCGCCCAGGAATCCGGTTGGCGGGACAGGTGTAAGAGTATCATCCGGCGACCGCTCATCGCCAGTGCAGCCAGCCCGCCGCCAGCTGCTTGAGGGAAACGACACTGCTCGACCGCCCACCGCTGCTTTTCTGGCGCATCCTGTTCAGGGATAGAATGATGCAGGCAAGTATGGTCCTGCGCAATCGGTCGCCCCGACCCCACGATCCGGACGATCCCCGCGACCCGAACGAGGCGCCTGAAGAGTCTCGGGAGGAGTCGGACGAGGGGGAGGACGACGGCCCCATTCCCGAGGCCTGGACCGACGATGACGAAACTGATAATTCCGCGCAACCTGACGACCCAAATGGGGTTAGCAGGGGTATGGCGACCGTTGCTCTGAACCAGCAAGTTTTGCAGGGCAGTGCCGCGCAGGCCGGCCGGGCCGCTGGTCCGGCGGACTGGAAAGCGATGAGTGACGCGGAGATCATGCTCCGCGTGCGGGAAGGGGACGATGCGGGGTTCAACTTCCTGATCGAAAAATACCGCAAGCCGATTGTGAACTTCATGTATCGCATGGTTCACAATCAGGCCGTTGCCGAGGAGTTAGCGCAGGACGTGTTCCTGCGCGTCTACCGGTCGAGGGAGACGTACCGGGCGGAGGCAAAGTTCACGACCTGGCTTTACCGGATCGCCACCAATCTGGGCGTAAACTACGCCCGCGACACGAAGCATGAGCGGTCGGCCCAGACGATTTATCTGGACCAGCCGGATCAGGAAACGGGAACCACGCCGGACGTTGCGGATATGCACGCCGGCGCCGAAGAGGAGATGGTCCGCGACGAGCGGATGCGGGCCATCCGCAAGCACGTCATGGCCCTGCCGGAACGTCAGCGCATGGCCGTGCTGATGCACAAATACCAGGGGCTGGACTATAAGGAAATCGGCGCTGTGTTGCATTTGAGCGAGTCGGCGACTAAATCGCTGCTGTTCCGCGCCTACCAGACGCTGCGCGAACGGCTGAAAGAGTTTGTCGAGCAGGGCTGAGGGACTGAAGAACTGAGGACGTTATGATCTGCCGTACTGTGAAATCGAAGATGCCGGATCTGCTGCTGGCTCCCGAGGCCGTCGCAGCCGATGTGCGGACGCACGTGGAGAGCTGCGCGGATTGCGCAAAGGAACTGCACGAGCTGGAAGCCACGATGGCGCTGATGGACGGCTGGGATGCGCCGGAGGTTTCGCCGTACTTCGATGGGCGCATGCAGGTGCTGCTGCGCGAGGAGAAAGAAGCGCCGCCCGCCGGCTTCTGGGAGCGGATGCGGGCGCGCTTTGCGTATGGCGAGAAGGTGAACATGCGTCCGCTGGCCGCCGCCGCGCTGGCGCTGGTGCTTGCCGTGGGTGCCGGGCTCTACGAAGGAGTCAGTGCGCATCACGCGCTGCCAGCGCAGGCCACTTCACCGGTGGTTCGCGATTTGCAGTCCCTCGATGACAACGCCCAGGTCTTCCAGCAGCTAAGTTCCATGGACCAGCAGGACGACAACGG
>DATEPN010000118.1:0-4162 GCA_035273225.1 Acidobacteriaceae bacterium
TCAGAATTGCGGGCGAGAGCAGGACGGCTGTGGCGACGCAGGCGAAGGCAGCCGGAACGACCGGCGGGGTCTGTATCGTGCTGCGGCGCAGGAGGCGAAAGCACCAGGCGCCGCTGCCGAGGGCCAATATACAGACCAGCAACTGGAACGCCAGCGCAGGGGTGATGGCCAGGGAACGCGCGAGGAGGACCGGCAGCTCGGAAAACCAGAGGATGGGCGGAGGGTTGGTTTCGACGAGCTGCGGGCCGTAGGGCATAACTCCGGAGAGGATGAGCCGTGCGGCGTAGAGGTACCATGCCTGGTCCTGGCCGAGTGGGGTGGAGCAGGCGCGGACGGCGAGGCAGACGAGCACGGCGAGGGCGCTGAAGAGCGCGAGGAGCAGCGGCAGCCGATGCGCGGCGTTGCTCTTCGATTCGACTGCGGGTGTGGGGCGAGCGCCGCCTGGGAGGGTCTGCATGACGATGCAAGTCACTGCGTAAACGACGAGTTTCCGCTCAGCGTAGCATGCGCCGTCGGGGCAGACGCGCAGCTGGATGCATCGCTGTACCCCCCTTTCGTGTGATTGACCGGCGCGAGCGCACTGCACTAGAGTCCCATTACTTCCTTCGGATTTCCCCCTGAGGTGTTTCTTTCCGTGCCTGCTGTCCCCGAAACCGCCGCTGCCCATGTTCTGGCGAGTCCTTTGACCGAGTTCCGCTACGTCGGCTCGGAACTGGACATTTTTGCGGAGGCGGTGAACTGGAAGACGTACTGGTCGGATCGGATCGGGCGGTATATCTGCGGCGATGTTCTGGAGGTTGGCGCGGGGATCGGGGCGAACACGCCCTATCTGACCTGCGCCGCGGCGACGCGCTGGGTGTGTCTGGAGCCGGATCGGGAGCTGATCGAGCAGCTTCGGGCGAATGTCGGCGAGTCGAGCAACGGCGTGCGGCACGAGGTTATGTGCGGAACGCTGGCATCGCTGGGGGAAAACGAGCGCTTCGATACGCTGCTGTACATCGACGTGCTCGAGCACATCGAAGATGACGCCGGAGAGCTGAGGCGGATTGCGGAGCATCTGCGGCCGGGCGGCCGGGTGGTCGTGCTGTCTCCCGCGCATCAGTGGCTGTTTGCGCCATTCGACGCGGCGATCGGACACTTCCGGAGGTACAACAAGCGTTCGCTGCGGCGGCTGACGCCGGCGATGATGCAGCTGGAATCGCTGTTTTACCTCGACTGCTGCGGGATCGCGGCGTCGGCGGCGAATCGGATGCTGCTCAGCCAGTCGATGCCGACACTGGAGCAGATTCGGCTGTGGGACCGGCGGATCATTCCGGCTTCGCGCTGGATCGACCCACTGCTGCGGTTCTCGGTCGGGAAGACGATTGTGGGCGTCTGGCGCAAGGGGCGCTGAGCGCGTCCGCGCTTCTGCAAGAACAGATCAAAAGCTAAAGAGCGAAGAGGGATGCCGGTGTAGCCGGGATCCCTCTCCGCTCTGCATGATGCGCCTCGATGTTTCTAGGCGGTGACTTCGATGCCCATGGAGCGCGCGGTGCCCTTGATACTTTTCACCGCGGCTTCGACGGAGGCGGCGTTGAGGTCGGGCATCTTCTGCTTCGCGATCTCGAGGACCTGCGCTTCGCTCACCTTGCCGACCTTGTCCTTGTTGGGCGTGCCGGAGCCCTTGGCCAGGCTGGCGGCTTTCTTCAGCAGCACGGAGGCCGGAGGGGTCTTGGTGATGAAGGTGAAAGTGCGGTCGGCATAGACGGTGATGACGACGGGGATGATGAGCCCGGCCATCTCCTTGTTCTGCGTGCGGGCGTTGAACTGCTTGCAGAACTCCATGATGTTGACCTGCGCCTGGCCCAGAGCGGGGCCCACGGGCGGCGCCGGAGTGGCCTTGGCGGCTTCAATCTGGAGCTTCACCTGGGCGGTAATTTTCTTGACTGGAGGCATTGCGTTTTCCTTTAGCTGCTAGCTCTTAGCCTTTAGCTGCTAGCCGTATTTCCTCAGGGGTTCAAGCCCCCTTCGAATCCTCTTCTTTGCGGCACGGCTGAAGCCGTGCGCTGATACAAAACTCCGGCACCCTGAGCTACTCGCTACCTGCTACGGGCTACCGACTGCTTCTATGCAATCTTCTCGACTTTGCCGAAGTCGAGTTCCACCGGAGTGGAGCGGCCGAAGATGGTCACCATGACCTTCAGGGTCTCGCGGTCTTCGTTCACGTCGTCGACGACGCCGTTGAAGTTGGCGAACGGACCTTCGGTGATGCGCACCGACTCGTTCTTCTGGAACTTGACCTTGAGCCGCGGCTTGTCCTTGGAGACGTCGCTACGGAAGAGGATGGAGCTGACCTCCGCTTCGGTGAGCGCAACCGGCTTGTCGCCGGTGCCGAGGAATCCGGTGACGCGCGGCGTGTTCTTGATCACGTGCCAGAGGTCGTTGTCGAGATCCATCTCGACGAGGACGTAGCCGGGCAGGAAGACGCGTTCGACGGTGCGCTTCTTGCCGTTGGTGATCTCGGTGACCGCTTCGGTGGGGATCATGACGCGCCCGATGCGGTTCTGGAGGCCGAAGGCCTGCACGCGGGTCTCGATGGACTCGCGGACCTTGCGCTCAAAGCCGGAGTAGGCGTGGATGATGTACCAGCGGAAGCGCTCGTTCGCCGGTGGTTCGAGCTGCGGCTGTGCCGCGGCGCCTTCGGCGACTTCCGGGTTTGCGTTTTGGGTTTCTTCCGCCATCACAGGGTTTCCAATCTTTCCGAGTCAGGCTACTGGAGCGCGCCGAGCCACTGGAAGAGCTGATGCTGGGCCTGACCCAGAACAGCATCCACAATCCAGAAGAAGCCGGCGAACGCGAAGACCGACACGATGACAACGATGGTGGTCGACTGCACCTCTTTCCATGAGGGCGTGACCACTTTCCGCATCTCGGCGCGAACATCGGTGAGGAAGTCGCGGCTGCGGTTGACGAAGCCGAGGGCGCGGTTCGAGACGCCTTCTTCTGAATTCATTGCTGCTGCTTTGGCCATAGACTTCTTCTTTTCCGCGCTCTTTTCTGCTGTTGCTACGGGCATGAAGCCCAACTCCTGAGTTGAATCTGGCAGGGGCGGAGGGATTCGAACCCCCAAGTTCGGTTTTGGAGACCGACAGTTTAACCGTTGAGCTTACGCCCCTGAATGCAGCTTCCAGCTTTTAGCTGCTAGCTTTTAGCTCGCTTGCGGCGCGCCCGCGTAAAAGGACATCTTGTCCGCCGGCTAAAAGCTAATGGCTAACGGCTAAAGGCTGTGTTTACTTCGTTTCCTTGTGGGCGGTGTGCTTGCGGCAGCGATTACAGAACTTCTTGAACTCAAGACGGCCTGTGGTCGTCTTTTTGTTCTTCGTCGTCGAGTAATTGCGCTCCTTACACTCGCCACACTGCAAGGTGATAATTTCACGCATCTTCTTATCCTACCTGATTTCCCGGGATTTCTGGCCGGGAATCCTTGTCGTGCATTACCTCGGGGGCTAAAGCCCCCTGATCTTACCTGGGTTTGGCGGCACGGCTCACGCCGTGCCCTTTCAAAGCGTCAGCGGGCCCGAACTCCGATCCGCTGACTGTTTCCGCTACGGGCTGCTCCTCGCAGCTTTACTTCAGAATCTCCGAGATGGTACCGGCGCCGACGGTGCGTCCGCCTTCGCGGATGGCGAAGCGCAGGCCCTTCTCCATGGCCACCGGGGTGATCAGTTCCACTTCCAGCGCCACGTTATCGCCCGGCATCACCATTTCAGTCCCTGCCGGCAGATGCGCTACTCCGGTCACGTCGGTCGTGCGGAAGTAGAACTGCGGGCGGTAGCCGTTGAAGAACGGCGTGTGCCGGCCTCCCTCTTCCTTCGACAGCACGTAGACCTCTGCCTTGAACTTGGTGTGCGGCGTGATCGACCCGGGCTTTGCCAGCACCATGCCGCGCTCCACGTCTTCCTTCGGGATGCCGCGCAGCAGCAGGCCGGCGTTGTCGCCCGCCAAGCCTTCGTCGAGCTGCTTCTTGAACATCTCGACCCCGGTGACCACCGTCTTGCGCGTTTCGCGGAAGCCCACGATCTCTGCTTCCTCGCCCACCTTCACCTTGCCGCGTTCGATGCGGCCCGTCACTACCGTGCCGCGTCCGGAGATCGAGAAGATGTCTTCGATCGGCATCAGGAAG
>DATEPN010000119.1:0-5593 GCA_035273225.1 Acidobacteriaceae bacterium
CTCGCCTACATCCTGGCGAACGGCCCCGACGGCCTCCGCCAGACCACGGAAGACGCCGTGCTCAACGCGAACTACATCCGCGCCAAACTGCAGGACTTGTACGAGCTGCCGTATCCAACACCGTCCATGCACGAGGTCGTCTTCAGCGATCGCCGCCAGTTGAAGAACGGCGTCCGCACCGGCGACATTGCCAAGCGCCTCATTGATTATGGATTCCACCCTTATACCGTCTCGTTCCCGCTGATCGTTCCTGGCGCGCTCATGATCGAGCCGACGGAAAGCGAGTCGCGCGAAGAGCTCGACCTCTTCGTCGATGCCATGCGGCAGATCGCCCGCGAAGTGGAAGAGAATCCGCAACTCGTTCTCGATGCACCGCACTCCACCCGCGTCGCGCGCCTCGACGAAACAACAGCGGCCCGAAAACCGATCCTGCGCTGGCGCAAGCCGCAGGGATCTTAACCACAGAGAACGCGGAGATTACAGACAACCTGCCCACTCATCTGTCTGCGTCCTCCGTGTGCTCTGTGGTGAAACCCTGGCGACTGCTACACCTCGGCCGTGATGCAGCGGCACCGCCACAATCCCACAAAACGCAAGAGCTCCGGGTGCCGCGCATGACGGAAGCGGCGCACTGCTCTAGTCCGCAGCTCATCCGCCGGCGCGCCTTCCGCTAACATCAAAGGTGTCCATGCAAGCCACCCGCAGTTTTCCTCACGCCATGTTGCGTGAGATCTACGAGCAGCCCGGCGCTCTGGCCACGACCATCGAACGCTATGCTCCTTCCGGCGTTCTCAGCGCCGACGCATTCTCTGCCGTTGCTGAAGCCCTCCGCGGCCGCCAGCGCCTCGTCATCGCCGCCAGCGGATCCAGCCGCCACGCCGGACTCGCCGGCGAAATCATGCTCGAGGACTATGCCGGCCTCGCGGTCGATGTCGAATACTCCAGCGAGTACATGTACCGCTCCACCCACACGCTGCACGATCCGGGCGTGCTGGTCATCTCGCAGTCTGGAGAGACCGCCGACACGCTGGCCGCTCTGCGCGAAGCAAAAGCCCGCGGGCTCGCCACCGTCGCCATCACCAACAACGCCGAATCGTCGATGGCCCGCGAAGCCGACGCTTCGCTGCCGACCATGGCGGGCAGGGAAGTCGCCATCCCCGCAACGAAGAGTTTCACCACGCAGCTGTGCGTGCTCTACATGCTTTCGCTGTTTCTGGCGCGCGTTGGCGGACGGATGACCAGCGCCACGGCCGCGGCGCATTGCGAACAGCTGGGTCAGCTGCCCGGCCTGCTCGAGGCGCGTCTCGAATCGTGGGAATCGCAGGTGCGCAGTGTCGCCGAAGGTCTCCGCAGCGCCCGGACGTTCCTCTACCTGGGCCGCGCCATTCACTACGCGATTGCCCGCGAAGGCGCGCTGAAGCTCAAAGAATCCGCCTATGTCCAGGCCGAGGGTTTGCCTGTGGGCGAGTTGAAGCACGGCCCCAATGCCCTTGTCAGCCCCGAGGCGCCGCTCGTCGTGCTCGCCACGCGCGACCGCAACGACCCCGACTCGACGCTGCGCTACGAGAGGACGGTGCAGCTCATGCGCGACATGCACGAGCAGGGCGCGCACATCGTCTCGGTCTGCGTCGAAGGCGACGAGGAACCGGTCCGCCTCAGCCAGTCATCGGTCACCGTTCCGGCTGTCGATGAGTTTCTGCTTCCGCTGCTCGAAGTCGTTCCGCTCCAGATGCTCGCGTACACGGTCGCGGTCCAGCACGGGGTGAATGTCGATGCTCCCCGCAATCTGGTCAAAGCGGTGGTTCGCGAGTAGCCTTGAAGTAACCAGCGTTGTCCCCCAGTGGTGCCGGCAACCTGTTGAAATCCTGCCGCAGGTGACCATAGTTTTTTGAAACCGTCACCTTTTGGAGTTACGCTCAGGCAAACCTTCACAATCAGGCCCTCCCCCAGGGTCCTTTGTTCCGGGAGCACGGCAGCCGTTTTTGTATGCAGAACATCCTTCTGGACATTTTGATCCTCGGCCTGCTCGTGCTCCTCTTCGGCTCTATCTACCGAAGACATGCGACGGTGCGCATCCGTTTCTGGCTCCTCGGCTGGTTTGCCGTCCTCCTTCATTTCGGCCTGCTGCTGCTCAATCCCACCATGGACTGGGAGGCAAACCTGGTCTACGCGCTGGCTGAGAGCGCTCTGATCCTCTGCGGCGCCTCGTTTGCGTTGTCTTCGACGCTGGTCTGGGAGAAGGGGTGGCGGTCCGCTATTCCCGGCGCTCTTCTCGCCGCGCCCGCCGTCGCATACGTCACGGTCAGCGCCCTCGCTCCAGCGCGTCTCGGCGTCCTGGCCGCTCTGGCCACTGTGGCGCAGGCAGGCTTTCTCACGGTCACGTGGTACCTGGGGCGTCGAGTCCTGACCGGACCGACAGAAGCCCGTCCAAACGTTGCGCGGCGCTGGAGCTTTGCCATTCTCGCTGTTTGCACCGGCTGGATGGCCTTCGAACTCGCTCACCGCCGTATCGACGAGAGCGTTTATCCGCTGCTGACAGAAGTTTTTCTCCTCGACGCCGTCCTCTTCTGGGAGGAGTTCCGGCGCGCCAGTGCGGGCGTGCTTGCCGGGGTAATCGGGCTGGGTGCGTGGGGCGCTGTGTTCCCGGTAGCCGTCGCCATGAGCGTTCTCTGGCCGAAGCTTCAGATCGCCGGCGAGTTGTGGAATGTCCCGAAATATTTTGTCGCCTTCGGCATGATCCTCACGCTGCTCGAAGAGCAGAAGGCCGACTCCGACGCGCGCAGCCAGGAGTACCGGGTTCTCTTTGAAGACAATCCCCACCCGATGTGGATCTTCGACATCGACACGCTCCGTTTTCTCAAGGTCAACGACGCTGCCATCTCGCGCTACGGCTATTCGCAGGAAGAGTTCTGCAGCATGAGCCTGCGCGACATTCGTCCGCAGGAAGAGGTCGAAGCGCTGGAGCAGACGGTCGCCAGTTCCTCCAACAGCGAATCGGTTCTCATCTCCGGTCCGTGGACGCACATTCTGCGCGACGGCCGTCGCATTCAGGTGGAGGTCTCCTCCCACAGCATCCGATTCGAGGGGCGGCTGGCGCGCTTCTCTCTGGTGCAGGATGTGACCGAGCGGCAGCAACTGCACCAGCAACTGCTGCACCAGGCGCACCACGACATGCTCACCGGCCTGCCCAACCGCCTCCTTCTGCTGGATCGCATGGAACAGGCCCTGGCTTCGGCTGCGCGGCGTCATCGCAAGGTCGCGGTCATCTGTCTTGACCTGGATCGCTTCAAGCAGATCAACGACACCTACGGACACGCCGTCGGCGATCTGTGCCTCAGGGAAATGGCCGAACGCCTGCGCAGCCGCCTGCGCGCAACGGATACGGTTGCCCGTTCCGGCGGCGAGGAATTCACGATAGTCGCCGGCGATCTGGCCACGGTCAGCGATGCCGAGAGAATCGCCGACGACCTGCTCCACTCCGTGCGCAAGCCGTTTGTGGCGGATCAGTACCCGATCGATATGACCGGCAGCTTCGGAATCGCGATCTTTCCCGACCATGGGGAAGATGCGGCCACGCTGTGGCGCAGCGCCGATGCCGCCATGTACCGCGTGAAGCGCTCCGGTGGAAACCAGTTTGTCCTCGTCTCGCACGAGATCAGCCAGTCCACGGCCGAGGCCAACGAACTCGAGATCTACATGCGCCGCGCTCTCAAGGAAGGCGGCTTTGAGATGTATTACCAGCCCGAATACGGAGTCGACGGCCGGCTGCGCGCTCTGGAAGCGCTGCTCCGGCTGCGCCACCCCCGTTTGGGTATGGTCAGCCCGGACCGCTTCATTCCGATCGCGGAAGAAAGCGGCCTGATCGTTCCGCTGGGCAACTGGATACTCCGCGAGGTGTGCCGCCAGGGCCGGGAGTGGCGCAGGAGCGGGACCGCCATTGAGCGCATTGCCATCAACGTCTCGCCGCTGCAGTTCATGCGCATGGATTTCTCGCGCCAGGTGCGGGAAGTCCTGGCCGAACTCGATGTGGATCCGGCCAGCCTCGAAATTGAGATGACCGAGACGACCGTCATGCGCAACCTGGACGACGTGGCCCGCCAGATGCGGGATCTGGCGGATCTCGGTGTGCAGTTCGCGGTGGATGATTTCGGGACCGGCTACTCGTCCCTGCGCCATCTGCATCAGCTTCCGATCCAGACTCTCAAAATCGACAAGTCCTTTATCGAGCGCCTTTGCGAGTCGAACGGAACGGCTGCCCTGGTACAGGCCATTCTCTCCCTTGCCCACAGCCTGGGGCTTCGGGTGGTGGCCGAGGGCGTCGAGAACCTGGAACAGATGCAGGCCCTCATCGGTATGGAGTGCGATCTGATGCAGGGCTACCTGTTTGCCCGGCCGCAACCGGCAGCCGGCATTCCCGCCCTCGTCCTCGCCGGGGCGCCGGCAGGTCTCAAAGCGCCGCAATGGGACAGTTCGCTCGAAGCGGCGACGCGCTAGAGCACCTCCGGCAATCCCTGTCTGGGCACCGTTTTACCTGCAAGGTCCAGGTTACAGCGCCGTGACTGAGGCATCAGGCGCAAGGTGCAGTAAAAACAGCTATCTGATGACAATTCACCCGGTTGACCGGCAATGGGGCGGCGGATACAATCATTTCTACATCCGCAGCAGAGCTAGACAATTGATATATGTCGGCAGCCCTTCCGCTGACTCTGTTTTGCGATCCGTGAGTAAGCCCTTCTGGTTTGAACGGCTGCCGGGAGTTCGCCGTATGCGGCGACTATTTACGTTCGTCATCCTCAATTTGGAATCCTGCCCGGAATCCTGAACACTGCGAGGTCTGGTACAACACTCTACCCGAGGCAAACTTGTCTCCGCTGTGGCGGAGTCAAAAGATCTTTCGCTTTCCGATCTCTGGCTGATGATCCGCAAGCACCGCATTCTGCTGCTCTGCGTGACACTGGGCTCTGCTGCACTGGGCTTCGGGTACGGCATTCACAGCGGCAAGACGTATACCGCCACAGGAGAAATCCAGATCCAGCCGGGCGCTGCATCCGGCCTGAAATCAGCCTCCGGGATGATTGATGGCGGCCTCAGCTCGCTCGACGACGTGATGGAGACCGATGTTGCGATCATTGAGAGCCCGTCTCTGCTCATCGACGTCGCAAAGTCGCTGAAGCTCCAGGAAAACAAGGATTTCATTGCTCCCGGCAGCACCGTTACCGGTCCGAATGGCGCAAAGCTTCCCCTCTGGCATGGCGATCTGAACAATCCGTACGTGCGTCACGCCATCGTTGGCGCGTTGAAAGGCGGACTGGTCGTCGCGCGTGTGCCGCGAACAGAGTTGATTTCGATCTCCTACACCAGCGATTCGCCCTCGCTCGCGGCCGACATTGTCGATGGAGTCGAAACCACTTACGTCGAGGAGAACTTCAAGTCGCACTTCGAGTCGCGCAACCAGGTATCCAAATGGCTGACCGAGCAGATCGATGACCTCCGAAACGCCGTTCAGTCTTCGCAGGACCGCGTCGTCGACTTGCAGAGAAGGCTTGGTATCAATGCCTTCGATCCGCAGCACACGCTCGCTGTTGGCGAACTG
>DATEPN010000120.1:0-11824 GCA_035273225.1 Acidobacteriaceae bacterium
TGAAACAAAGCGCCAGGCGTTGAATACCTGGATCCGCACGTCGGGTGAGTTCGACGGGGTCATCGATTTCGATCGCGTGCTCCGCGACCCGAATGATCCGTCGCAGCTAGCCCCAAAATACGATAGCGGCGATCATGGCCACCCGACGGACGCGGGTTATAAGGCAATGGCTGACTCCATAGACCTCAGCCTGTTCCGGTGATTTCTCCATGCATGCAATCACCGGGACGAATCCGGGCTGAGACTAAGCCGCCACCATCACTGCCGGGCAAGCGGGTTCAGTCCAACGGGCTCCACGTCAATGAGTGCTTCATCGCCGAGGCACTCGTTGACGTTGCGTTCTGGTCAACAGTGAACGCTGAGCCTCATTCGCATTCACGTCGATGCCCAGCACGATGTGGGTTTGAGGGTTGTCTAGCTGTTCAAGAAACTCTTTTCGGCAAGCGCTCGATACGCGCTGCATCTCTGACCAATGCACGCCGTAGCCGCTAAAAACCTGGCCAGGGCCATCCAGCGGCGCAACTCCTCTTCGCGTGGATCGCCCAACGGGTTCTCTTGCCCAACGCTTACCAGATTGAGCAGCCAGCGCAGCCGATCGAGTCTGGAAAGTACGAAATGCATGCCGGAGGCAGACCCTAATCATAACTTCGCGTGGGCCACATCTTCACAGGTGCCCCGGTGTCATCCTTGTACTTCGCCCGCAGGTCTTTGAGTTGGTTCACCAGATCCGGAAGGATCGCTTCGTATCCGGGGTGGACTCTAAATCCGGACCACTCGAAGAGATTTTCCATTTCATCCGGATCCTTCTCCAGGTCGAACAATTCCCATTCATTGACGGTGTAGTAGTAGATCAGTTTGTATCGGTCTGTTCGGATGCCGTAATGCGGAAATACCCAGTGGGGCGGAGCGAATTCGTAATAGTGGTAGTACATCGTTTTCCGCCAGTCGGGCGGTGTGTGGCCCTGAAACAGCGGAACCAGGCTCCGGCCCTGCATGTCCTCCGGCACAGGAATCCCAGCCAGATCAAGCACTGTCGGAGCATTATCGATGTTCACGACCCAGTCCTTGCTGACGGATCCTGGTTTGACGACGCCCGGATACCGAATCATCCACGGGACCCGCAGCGCCTGCTCATACATGAATCGTTTGTCGAACCAGCCGTGGTCTCCGAGGAAGAAACCGTGATCGCCGGTGAAGATCACGATGGTGTTGTCAGCCAGCCCGCTCTTGTCCAGGTATTCGAGCAGGCGGCCCATGCTGTCGTCCTGCGCCCGGAGGGTGCCGAGGAAGTGGCCCATGAATTTTTGATAATTCCACTGCTTGCGCTGGCGTTCGGTCAGATCGGCAGGAGGATGGAAATCGGGCATCTCCGCGATCCGCATCCTTGCTTCGCGCGCCGCCGCAGCACGCATGGAGTAGTCGTCATAGAACGTGCCCGGTTCCGGAATTCGAACCCCGTCGTAGAGGTGTTCGTACTTGTGCGGCGGATCGAAGGGACGATGATCGCTGAAGAACTGCAGCATCATGAAGAACGGCTGTGTGAACTGTTTGATCCCATCGATGACGAAATCGACGACATTGTCCGTGACGTAGCCGGGATAGCTTTTCTCGACGACCGTGTTGCTGCCCAGCTTCTCGTTGCGCAGATAACCGCCGGGGGCGTAGTACGGCCCGCCTGCGCCCTCCTTGAATACGAAGTAGTCGAAGCCGACCTCGCCAGGATTGGCGGGGAGATGCCATTTCCCCACCATGCCGGTCTGATAGCCATTGCGCTTCATGATTTTCGGCAGCGTCTCCTGCGCGGCGTCGAAGGTCGGGTGAGTCACGCCGTTGGTCGTTTCGGCGGGATTCGAAATCATGCCGTTCAGGTGCGTATATTTTCCGGTCAGCAGGGTGGCGCGGCTGGGAGCGCAAAGGGCATTCGTTGTGAAGCTGTTCTCGAATTTCATGCCCTCGTTGGCGAGGCGATCGATGTTCGGCGTTTTGATGAGCTGGCTGCCGTAGCAGCTGAGCGCATTCAGCGGAACACCCTCGGTCGTGATCCAGAGGATGTTGGGCCTTTTACCGTGAGCAGCGGCATGGTTCCGCGGCAGCGGCTGGCTTTGTGGGTTCTCGGCCGACAACAGACCGGGAGCCAGCGCCGATCCCACAGCCGCGCCGCCGATTCGTGCCAGAGCCTCTCTGCGAGTGATCACATCTGCACCATCCTTCCTGCGTTCCTCTGATCTGGTTTTCGCGGAGACGGCGTTCCCGCTCCGCGACCGATTCAATGTACGGCGACGACCTGGTTCGCCAGATTCCAGCCACGCAACCCGAAGCTGGGTGTTTCAGTGCCGGCGGGAAATTCGACCGTGACCGTGCGCTGCTCGCCCGGAAGCAGCGAGATGTAGTTGTCGCTGTAATAGGCGGGCAAAATCCGCTGCCCGGTGGCGGCATTTTTGAGCGTGAGCTTCGCCAGAACGGCGGGCACTGCGCCGGTATTGGTGAGCCTCACGGTGGCTGTCCGCTCTCCCTTTGCTGAATTCACCGTTGCCGAGGCTGTGATCCCAGCTGGCGGCAGAGTGTCGAGTTCACGCAGCAATGCCGGTTTGGCGGCCCACCAATAGAAATTGTTGCTTACAGGCGCGCCTGAGTCGCTGGCGACATCCAGAACGACGAAGACAGCGTGTCCGGCAGCGAGCGCATCAAGATCAAGCTTCGTGACAGGAGTGCGATCGTCAGCGCCTCCCTGAACGTTGTAGCGATCGTCGCTCATCGTTTTTCCTGCGAGGCTGACGACCCGGACACGCACACTGAACGAATGTGCCTCGCCGAGATTAATCAGATCGATGGATTCATCATCGAGGTTGAGCTGCGCGTGAACTGGCTCAAGCGCTTTCTGCGTGGCGTAGAAGCTGGACTGCGTGTCGTAGTCCCAACTGAGAAAATTCCACATCGTGCTCGGCCAGGCGGGTTGCGTCATCCAGATCATGCGGCCGGAGTTGGGCTGCCACAGGTGAGCGGCCATTCCTTCGAAGATTGCGCGATGGCCGGCGTAGTCGAGCATCTGTGCCTTGCGCACAAAATCTTCAAAGCCCGTCGGCGCGCCGAACCGGGTGTTCATGGCGTCCATGTAGAACGACACGCGGCCTCCCTCGCTCTGGTGCCAGTCGTGATAGGCCCAAGTGTCGCTGATGGGCCATCGGTCAGGTGCCGGGATAAAGGATTCGAGACTCTCGAGCGTGGGGACGCTGGGCATTCCCAGCTCGACGCTGAAGCCGCGGTTGATATGAAAGTAGGTTTCCGGCGCTTTCCAAAGGTATGGCCCGGAGCCGCGGAGGTTCAGCTGGTTCGAACTTGGCGTGTAATAGCGAGTGTGATCGAGCGTGCGAACCAGTTCTGCCAATCCCTGGTTGATGACGGCCTGCGGCACGCCTTCATTGCGTCCGCACCACACGACGATCGAGGGATGATGGCGAAAACGCAGAATCGTATCGCGCGCGTTCGTGAGGAACAATGCCGGATCCTGCGCCTCGAGATTGTAGTTCTCGGTCGAATCCCAGAAATCGTTCCACACCATCAGCCCATACTTGTCGGCGAGCGCGTAGAAGTTTTCCTCGGTACTCTGTCCCATCCAGTTGCGAATGATGTTGACGTGCGCATCGCGATGCAGCCGAAAGAACGGCTCCAGATGGGCGACGCTGACGCGTTTCATCATGTCGTCCATCCCCCAGTTGCCGCCGCGCGCAGCAATCCGCACGCCATTCACTTTGATCACCAGATCACTGCCCGGCCAGCCCCCTTCAACGAGCCGCATCGAGGGAGATTGCAGCGCGCCCGGTTCCAGCGTCTGCGCCCACGTATGGGCAATCGCCTTTGCAATCGCTCCCTGTTGTTGCTCCTTGCCGCGATTGGGCAGGTTGGGCGTGGGGTCATCAATCTGACGAATGCCCTGCGCACTGTCGTCGATGAGCCGCGTCTGCTGATCGTAAGTGCGGCTGGGGAACACCTCGACGCGGCGCAGATGCCCGGCGGCGTCCAGAAGCGAGAGTTCGTAGCTGACCTCGCGCATGCCGAACTCAATTTGTCTCGATGAGCTGACGGTGCGGCCGATCGTGAGGCTGGTTCGCAGGATATGCAGCGTCGGCTCGCCGTAGCCGTTTGGCCACCAAAGGCGCGGGTGCTGCACCTTGAGCTGCGGAAATTCCGAAGGCTTGAGGCGAACATCGTTTTCGCCGGGCGCGAGGCGCACGTGCTTCGTTATCTTCACGCCATCGAACGTGGCAGCGAGTTCGCCCGCGACGGTCGCTTTGGTTGCGTTCGTCAGCGGAACATCAATTTCAACGTCCGCTTCACTGCGATCCGGGTTGGGCAGAGTCGTGACCACATTCAGATCGCCGATCTCAGCCGGACCCGAGGTGGTGAGGGTCACATCCTGCCAGATGCCGGTATTGCGGTCGCGAATGCTGGGAATCCAGTCCCAGCCTTCACTCGCGGCGAATGTCGGACCGTCGAGTACCTCCACGCCGCCGTCTGAGCCAGGGCCCGCGGTGAGCGATTCTTCCTGCGCGATGCCGGCATGTGGCGGCGGCGAGACGCGTATGGCAAGAGCGTTCTCGCCGGAATTCCTGATGAGGTCCGTCACATCGAATTTGCCGCGCAGGAATGCACCCTTGAATCCGCCCAGGTTTTTGCCATTGAGCCAGACTTCGCCGGCGTAATTTACGCCGAGAAAGGTGAGGGTGAGCCGATGGCCGTGCGCCGCGGCCGGCGCCCTGAACTCCACGCGATACCAGTAATCCTGATGAGCGAGCGTCTCGGGGATGGCCATGTTGTTGAGGCCATAGTCGGGATCGGGATACATGCCGCGATCCACCATCGTCGTCAATACGGTACCAGGGACCGTTGCAGGCAGCCAGTCCTTGTCAGCGAAACCTGTTTTGGAAATCTCCTCGCCGCTGGCCTGCACCTTTGGTGCGGGAGCCAGCCGCCACCCGCCGCGAATGTTCCATGGATTGTGACCCACCATCTCCGACCGAAGGTCTGCTGGCTGCAACGGCCGAGCAACACCCTTTTGAAACGGGGCCTTGCTGCGCGGCAGCGTGGACGGATCCTGGGGTTCGGTCAGTCCGGCCTGGGCGTGGGTCTGTACGCCCCAATGCGGCGATGCTTCCTCATAGACGGGAAGGCTGAAATCCGGACGCGCATTGAAGATCGAATTGATCTGGTCCGCGCTGAGGGGTTCGCGGTAAATTTCGAGCGCTGCGATCCGGCCGCCGAAATGAGCGGTGGTGAGCACCGGTTCCGGTGGTTGTTGAACGCAAGAAATACGCGACACAACGGACGGCTGCGGAGCGGGCGCGATCTGAATTTCAGCGGCGATCTCCCCCTGCATCAGAGGCCACGTCCCCACCGGTGAGCCATCCGCGTAGAGGGTCACGTTCCGGCCGTCGCTGACTGCCGCGGCAAAATGCCATGCGGCGTCCTCCAGAGCCTGGTTGCCGAGGAGAAGATGGGAGGCTCCCTGAGCTTTGCCCAGCCACAAGCCAAGTCGATGGTTCTCCACACCGACAAAGCGTGCGTCGGCAGCAGCGGGATCGCCCATCCCAGCCAGCAGCGTCGTCCGCACAAGCGGTTCGGAGGAATGAAACCAGAAGGCAAGCGTCCAGGACGCCGAGCCCCTCGTCAGCGGATCGGGCGGCTGCGGCCCGCGATAACGCGGGTCGAGAGGCGCGGGCGGAGCAAGCGGCTTGATCAGGCCGGAGCCGTCAGCAAGGGAGACCGCGTTATATGGTCCGAAGGCGTCTTCGACAACCGCCTGTGCTGAAGCAGGCGCGGCGGCAAAAAACGCAGGGATCGTCAGAACGGTAAGCAGGGCGAAGGCGCCGCGCTTAGGAAATCGAAAGGCAGCTGTGCAATGAGTGAAGGTCTGCGAACGCATCGCGATAAGCCAGTCCCCCTGCCCTTACTGCTGGTAAAGAAATCGTCTGGCGCGCTCCCTCAGAACCGCGTCGCGATGCCGGCTCAGATCCTTTCCGCTCCGCGAGGTCGGATACGGTGCACCCCCGGTGAGGCCTTTCCACAAAATCTGATTGAAGAGCGCCGCCGGAATGCGGTCCTCCTGTGACCAGTCGAAGCCGCGCGTCAGCCGCGCCCAGTAAGCGGGCGGGCGTGCATCGTGGAAGGTCGCCGCGGGCTGGCTCAGCTTGAGAGCCGTATCCAGTTCACGGGCAATGGGAGCAGGTGTGAGGGCGTTGTACGTCCATTCCGCCTGGTGGAGATCGAAGATGGCAGTCATTGGCCGCTGATATTCGTCATTGAGATTGAGGTGGCCGAGGCCGAGAACATCCTCAATCGTCCGCACCATATTCACAGTGGAATAGCGTTCATGCACCACGACGCCCTGCCGGACGTAGGGTCCGGCGACAAAGGCGATGGTGCGGTGCGCATTGACGTGATCGGGGCCGTCCTGCGCATCATCTTCAATCACGAAGATCAGCGTGGACGAGGCGTACGGGCTGAGCGCGACGCGCTCAATCAGCTTGCCGACCGCATAATCATTGTCCGCGGTCTGCTTCTCCGGCGTGTTGATGCCATCGATCGCAGTTTTGAAATTGCCTTCGTGGTCGTGCATGAAGCGGACAAATTCCAGGTCGGGCAGGTCTTTGTCCGCGACATATCGGTCGAACTCCCGCTCCCACTCGATCTCACGCCGGAAATCAGGATAGGCGTTGTCGAAGCCACGGAAGTACGGATCGGTAACCGCCTCCAGATGCGGCCAGACCGCTTCGGCTACGACCGTGTGGGTGGCACGAGGATCAGGTGGCTCCTCTTTCTCGTGTGGTATGCGCGCTTCAAATCCGTAGTTGCGGATCGTCAGATGGTGGCGCAGAGCCGAGTCCCAGATGTAGCCTTCGTCTTTCTCTCCCTCGGGGCCATCAGCGGCCGAGTCGCCGGGAGGCGATCCACGATCCGCGTAGCTCAGCGGAACAGTCTTCACGTTGAAGTCCGACTCGCGAGCAGCGGTGCTCCATGGCCAGCCGTTGCCGCTCACTTCCCCGCTGCACAGAATATTGTCCAGATCGACGAATTGCGTCGCGAGTCGGTGCTGATTGGGTGTAACGATCTGGCCGAATTCAGCGAGGCCGGGATCGCCGTTGCCCCGGTCGAGATCGCCCAGCACCTGATCATAGGTGCGATTCTCCTTCACGATATAAATCACGTGCCGGATGTGACGGCGCAACTCGGCCATCGTGAGGTCGTCCTGCGGATTGGGCGCGGTATCGAGAAAATCATTCGCGGCGACGCGCTTCGTCAGCCAGGCAAGCTCCTTCCTGCTGGGAACAGGAATGGCCTGTAATCCTGCTTTTTCCAGCTGCAGGATGTACTGGTTCGGCGCCTTGTCCGCGGCTGATTTGGCCTTCGGGGCTTTGGGGCCGAAGTTGCCGGGATTCGGACCCGGATCGCTCTTACTGTTCACGTCGTAGAGCCGCTTGCCGTCCCGGCTCACGCTGATCGACTGCGGGTACCAGCCGGTGGGGATAAGGCCGATCACGCTATGCGGTGCTCCAGGTTCAAGGGTGATCACAGCGATGGCGTTCATGCCGCCATTCGTGACGTAGAGCGTGGTTTCGTTCGGCGAGAGCGCGAGGCTGTTGGGCGCGGCACCAGGAAGTTTCCCAGGCCCGCGCAAAACGCCGGCCGGAGCCGTCGTCCGAATCTGCTCGATCACGCCGTTCGTTGCGGTATCGATGACCGAGATGCAGTCACTGTTATCGGCAGCCACAAAGAGTCGCGTCTGAGCACGATTGAGCAGGAGGTTGTTGGGATTGCCCGCAACCGGAATTCGCCTGACCAGCCTCGGCGAGGAGGGCTGAGCGATATCGACAACCTCGATCTCGCGATCGCGCTCGCTTGAGACGTAAGCTGTTGTGCTGCCCTTGATGGCAACGCCAAAGGGCGACTCTCCGTGCGCCAGAGCGGCAACTCCCGTGGAAACAGCTCCGTTTTCCGCCGCCGATTGGATCCCCTCGCCGGCGTCCGCGTCCGAAACCGGCACACCTGCGGGCCGCAGCACCAGTTCGCCGATCTTGTTCCCGCGATCCGCATCGATGAGCGAGATCGCATCGTGCGCGATGTCGGCTGCGACCACCGTCCTGCCATCCGCTGTTACCGCAAGACCCGCGACCATGGGGTGGCCATGATATCCGGCCTTCGCCGTATGTCCGAGCGGAATTGACTGGGCGCTCTCGGCCCAGACGCCATTCGAGCGCGCGAAGACATGCACATCGTCATCCATTCCACCCGATACATAGAAGCGGTTGCCTTCCGGCGCGAACGCGAGTCCGAAAAACGTGTTCGGTACCTGCAGCACCTGTATTTGCCGCAGTCTGTGATGACTAACGTCGAACACAAATACATATTCGTTGGAATCAGCAGCCTCGCGGTGACCCTGAGCATCCTTGAGGCGATTAAAGCCGCTGGTCAGGACCAGCAGCGTGTTTCCGTCGGGACTGAGCACAGTCTTGATCGCCTGACCGACTGTGTAGTCCGGGAAATCCCTCAGGCCCGGATTTAGCTTTGTGAACTTCGCTCCCTTTGGCGCAAGCGGAGTAATGAACTGGCCGGAAGGCATGACCTGCGGTTGAGAGGAGTGGCTCTGGCCACGAGCACGCCGTGCGGTTCCACCAAACGACAGGGCGAGGAGCAGAGTGAGGGTCAGAAGACCCGGGTGATTTCTGCGCATCGTCAACAATATGATCCCTTTTCCTGAAAGCTGCTTCTGCTCTCTGCGTTGGCCTGGTTCCGCGTTGCGGGAAGACGGCGCGAGCGTGGCAGCGCTGCCGCCCACGCTCACAGGTAGTTCTCACACCAGACGATCAAAAGACGATACGTCCTTCGATCTGTCCCTGCCGGTTTGCAGCCGAGAATTTGTTGTTGATCATTCCAAAGTTGGAAGCGTTGATATCGGTGCTGGGATACGGGAGCTGCGTACGATTGAAGGCATTGAAATAATCCATGCGGAGCGAGAAGTATTTGCCCTCGGTAATCTGGAAGATCTTCTTCAGGCTGAGGTCTTCAACCGGATAGAACGGGCCACGCAGCGCATGATACCTGCGGTGCGCATCCCCCAGGACGAACTGGCTTCCCGTGTTGGCAAAGGCCTCCGTACTGAAGACGGCAGTGAGCGGTCCCTTGCCTTCGAAATAGGGTTTTACCTTGTTCCAGTTGCCGGACCACATCTTTGCTCCGGTGACATTCGGACGATTGATGCCGTTCAGGAAGTGCTCGCCGCTCTGCGTGACCTGTAGCGTACCGGCATTGTTGTAGGTTACGATGGCTGCGGCTTCCCAGTCACCCAGCCAGCGGCCCAGGCCACCATTGTTCATCCAGCGCCGGCCCATGCCAAAGGGCAGTCGATACGTTGCCGCAACTCGGCTTTCGAACGAGTCGCTGGTCTCGCCCCATTCCGGCGCCTGATCGTATTTGTTCACCACAGTCGTGAGGTTGTCGTACTGACTCGGCAGCGTCACATCGGCCATGAAGGTGAGGCCGTTTCCGACGTGCTTGTCGGCTTCCACCTGGAACGCGTTGTAGAAAGTTGTTCCAGCCTGGTCGAGAACCCGCGAAACGTTGGAGTACTGCGGGAATGGCTTCAGGGTCTGGTACACCGTGGCTCCGCCTCCGAACTGGCTGGCGAAAGCAGCATAGGGAGCCGTGAAGCCGGCGTTGCGCGCGGTCGCGGAGTTGATGCTGGCCGACAGCAGGTTTCCATACTGCAGCACCGAGGGGTCGGGCTGGCTGATGGGATTAATGTTGTAGCCGGTCAGGTGCGTCACCCGGTTCGCCGAGTAGGCCACGGTCAGCAGCGTGTTCCAGCCCAACTGCCGCTGAACGCTGACATTCCACGCATCGTACACGGGCGCCCGCCCATTCTGAGCGGCATCGAAGTAGGAGATCGTCTGAGCGACGCCCAACGATGGGCTGAAGGGCTTCGGCGAGACGTTCGGCAGCGGATTCGGCTCCCCGCCGGCGTTCGACCAGGGACCGTAACCGGCGATATTGCTTCCCGTGCCGTTGATCTGGAATGCGCCGGCGAGCAATCCTGCCATGGCTGTTGGAGCGCCTAGTCCTTCGCCCTGGCCATACGCGCTGTCGAATCCGAGATAGTTGATGTAGTATCCCGCCTGGAGGACGGTCTTCGAATCGAAGCTATAGGCCAGGCCGACGTGAGGGCCTACCTGACCCCAGTGAATGGCGGCACGATGGAATCCCGCACATCCGTCACAGTGCCCGAACTCAGTGGCCGCGCCCGGCAGGTTGCCGGCAGCTGGATTCGCAGCGGTGGGATTGAGGAAGACATCGTTGTTCAGGGTCATGATGTAAGGAACCATGACATCCCACCGCAGGCCAACACTCGCGGTCAGCTTATGCGTGAGCTTGATGTCGTCCTGGAGATAAGCCGAGACGTCGTTGGTGTAGAACTTCTCTTCCGTGGGCGCGTTGCGGTTGGCTGAGTCGACGTCACCGAGCAGGAAGCTGGCAAACGAGCTGCCGTACTTGGCAAAGTTCTTTGAACTGGGATCCGAGGTCTCTGCCTGACTGAAGCTGAAGTGTCCACTGCTGTAGTCATCCCTCTGATGCACCGTGTAGTAGTGGTATTCGCCGCCCATATTGAGGGTGTGGCGACCCTTCGTCCAAAGCCAGTTGTTGTAGAAGTTCAGACCGATGTTGTCGACGTAGTGCTCGATGAGTGCGTTGTTGCTGTTGCCAAAGGCGGTGGGCGCATTCTGGCCGTTGAAGCTGATGAACGGCATGGTGCTCCCGCCCGTCACTCCGGCGAAGTTCACCTTCTTGTTGTCGTCGACGTAGTCCTGCATCTTGTTCTCGGCTGCGATTCCGGCCGTGAACACCAGGTTCGGACTGATCGTCCTTTCGTAGTTCCCGAGCCAGATGTCGGAGGTGTCGATGCCCGACTGCTCACCGGTCAGCGGATTGGTTACGGGAACGATGGGAGCATCTTCTTCCTGCACCACCGAGTAGTGATTGCGCCACCAGGTGAAGGCCAGGTTCTGCGTCGAGCTGAGCTGGTGGTTGACGGTGACACCATAGGCCTGGGTCTTATAGGGAACCGAGGTGATCACCGGGTTCATGTTGCCCTGCAACCCAAAATTGGTACCCGTGGTGTTGGGGTCGGGAACATATTGCAGGAGCGATCTGGACAAAGGATCGATGCGGTCCGGGCAGATCACGTTCAGCACGCCATTGCACGAAAACTGCTTTGGGTGCGCAGGATCAGGACTCTGCGGATCGTAGATCGGAATCAGCTTGCCGGTGGCGTCGACGAAATGAGTGAAATCTCCGTTCTTCTCCGCCGGGGTCGGAACCGTTCCCACCGTGGTGATGCCCTGATTCTTGTTGAAAATGTCGACGCTGCCCAGGAAGAACGTCCGGTTGTGGCCGTTGTACAGATGAGGAATCACCACTGGGCCGCCCACCGTACCGCCCCAGTCGGTTTCCTTGTCGATCGGCGGCAAGGGCTTGCCGTTGCGGAACCGGCTGGGGAAGAATCCGGCAGAATCAAACGCATCATTGCGATCGATCAGGAAGCCATCGCCATGAAGGTTGTTTGTTCCCTGGCGCATGTTGTAGGCGATCGCGCCCTGCACCATTCCGTACCGCGCCGAGAAGGTGGAGCGCAGAACACGGAATTGATCCACCATCTCGTAAGGCGGATTGGAGTTGATGGCGGAGCTGGTATCGAGCTGCATCCCGTTGTAATAGGTGCCGGCGGAATTGATTTGCCCCGGGGCGCCGCCTTCGATGGTGACGCTGCCGTAGGGTC
>DATEPN010000121.1:0-11518 GCA_035273225.1 Acidobacteriaceae bacterium
AACCTGGACGCAGGACCACGGCCTCGGCCGGCAATGGTCGCCGATGCTCGAGCTCGTCGGAAGCCGCGATCTGGTGGATAGCGCAAAAACCGACTGGGATGTTGTGCCGGAAATGCAGGTGACGATCAGCAAGCGCCAGCACATCCGCTTCGACGCAGGTGTCAGAAAGCCGTTCACGGACACCACCGGGCGTCCAACACAGGTCCTGTTCTACGTGCTCTGGGATTGGCAGGATGGAATGTTCTGGAGAGGCTGGAAATGAGGCGAACCTCTGCTCTCCTCGCTCTGATCGCCACTGCTTTGGTTCAGGCGCCTCGCCCCGTGGAGGCCCGTGCCGGTGCAGAGGGCGACCCGCACTCCCGCCCCGTTTCGCATGGGGAAGCACGGGCGATGTTCCATACGTCGGATCGCTGCGTCGCTTGCCACAATGGACTGAAGACCAGCTCCGGTGAGGACATCTCGATCGGCTTCCAGTGGGCTGCGAGCGTGATGGCCAATGCCGGACGCGATCCTTACTGGCAGGGCAGCGTCCGGCGCGAGACCATCGATCATCCCGAATCGTCGGGCGCAATTCAGAATGAATGCTCCACCTGTCACATGCCGATGCAGCACCTGATGGATCGTGCTGAAGGAAAAGAGACACAGGTATTCAGCCGTCTGCCCCTGAACAAGGAGCACGGCGCTTACACGCCTGACTCCGACGGCGTCTCCTGCTCCGTGTGCCACCAAATCGAAAAAGACGGGCTCGGCACGCCGAAGACATTCGTGGGGAATGTGGTCGTCGCTGCCGCAACGGATCGCGATCATCGCCCGGAATACGGTCCCTTCAACGTGGATGCGGGACATCAGCGGATCATGCAGACATCCACAGAAGGCTTTGTGCCGACAGAAGCTGCGCATATCCGCGACTCGGGCCTGTGCGGCAGCTGTCACACGCTCTACACCACCGCGCGCGGGGCGAATGGTGCCGTGATCGGGCGGCTTCCGGAGCAGGTGCCGTTTCAGGAATGGCAACACAGCGCCTTCGCCTACAAGGAAAATTGCCAGGATTGCCACATGCCGGCAGTCAATGAGCCGGTGGCGGTCACTGCTGTGTACGGAGTGCCGCGCGACGGCATGCATCGGCACGTATTTGTCGGCGGCAACTTCCTGCTCGAACGCATGCTGAACCAGCACCGGGATGAGCTTGCCGTGAAGGCGCTTCCGCAGGAACTCGATGCTGCTGCTGCGCGCACGCGGGAGTTCCTCGAAAGCCAGGCAGCGACGGTCGAGGTCGCGCCTGTGCATGGAGAGACAGAGCGCCTGGCCTTCGATGTCACCGTCAACAACAATACCGGCCACAAACTGCCGACGGCTTATCCCGCGCGCCGTGCCTGGCTGCATGTCACCGTGCGGGACCGAACAGGGAATGTAATTTTCGAGTCCGGGCATCTGAATCCGGACGGATCGATCGTCGGCAATGCCAACGATGCAGATAAGCTCAGATTCGAGCCACATCATCCGGTCATCACCAGCCCGGACCAGGTCGAGATCTTCGAGTCGATTCTGGGCGATCAGCAGGGGCACGTAACAACCGGCCTGATTGCTGCCGTCGATTATCTGAAGGACAACCGCATTCTCCCTCTGGGGTTCGACAAGGCGACGGCGGAGCACGACATTCGCGTCGTTGGCGCAGCAGCTGACGATCCGGCCTTCACCGGCGGTTCCAGCCGCATCCGTTATGAAGTCCCCATGAAAAATGCAGCCGGTCCGTACAAGGTGGAGGTTGAGCTCTGGTACCAGCCGATAGGCTTCCGATGGGCGCACAACCTGGGGGCCTATCAGGCCGCTGAGCCACAGCGCTTCCTGCATTATTACGAGCAGGACTCCGCCCAGTCAGCTGTGATTCTGGCCCACGCTGCGGCGGAGTATTAAGCATAACCAGCCGGGGCGCTGCAGAGGGTCCGACATCCCGTCCTCGCACTTCGTTGACCCCGGCTCGGCAGCATTCCTATACTTTGAATGGCACGCCGCCCGTTATGTCCATCACCGCCCTCATTGTCGACGACGAAGAACTGGCACGAGAAGAGCTGAAGTACTTGCTCGACGATGCCGTGGACGTGGATATTCTCGCCGAGGGCAAAAACGGCGTAGAGGCCGTGGACCTGATTCGCACGCATCATCCGGATGTGGTGTTTCTGGACGTGCAGATGCCTGGCCTGGATGGGTTCGCTGTTCTCAAGAAGCTGCTGGAGTTAGGCGAAGGCGAACATCTGCCGCAGATCATCTTCGCCACCGCATTCGATCAATATGCGGTGCGCGCCTTTGACGTGAATGCCATTGACTACCTGCTCAAGCCGTTCGACAAGGCCCGCGTGCTGCAGGCCGTCGAGCGGGCTCGCCTGCGACTGCAGGAGCAGAATACGGAGGCGCGTCCGCCGGCTGCGGGCGATCTGCGCGTCGATGCGCTGCTGAAGCTGATTGAGCAGCAACAGGTTCCGCGGGGACACAGCGGTAAGATTGTCCTGCAGTCCGGCAGCCGCCTGCTGTTGATCGACCAGAAAGACATCTGCTATGCGTCGATCGATGATGGTGTGATCTCTGTTGTGACGCCCACCATCGAAGGGCAGTCGAAGTGCCGCACTCTGGAGGAGCTCTTCGATTTGCTCGATCCCGCCGTGTTTTGGCGCGCCCATCGGTCGTATCTGGTGAACATCAATCACATTCGTGAAGTGGTGCCGTGGTTCAAGAGCACGTATCAGTTGCGGATGGCCGATAAGAAGCAGACAGAAATCCCGGTGAGCCGGGCGCAGACGCGCCGCCTGCGGGAGCTGTTCAATCTGTAGCTGGGGCGGTCTGGTAACGAGCGTGCTGCTGGCCGCGGCTAACCCCGTTTGCAAGCTGCCGCCCGACAAACTCGCCGCTGCGATCCAGCTCAGCCATTGGCGTACCTGGCTTTACTTCGGCGGAACAGCCTGGCTGGTGCTCACGCTGTGGTTGCTGGTGCGGTTCCGGACCGGCAGTCGCATCGCCGGCGTTGCTGAGCGCGCCTTCCGACGCACGTGGCTGCAGGGGCTGATCGCTATTCCGCTCTGGCTGCTGATGTTCTCATTTCTGCAACTGCCGGAAGCTGTGCTCGGCCACCGCGTTAGTGTGCGCTTTGGCCTTTCCGTGGAGCGCTGGTCGCCGTGGTGGGCGGACTGGCTCAAGTCTCTGGGGCTCACGCTGATTGTAGGTACGTTCGTACTGACGGTGCTCTACATCATCATGCGGCGCTCACCGCGGCGCTGGTGGGTTTGGTTCTGGGCATTTACGATTCCGGTGGTCGTCGCCGGAACGCTGCTGACGCCGCTGCTCATCGATCCACTTTTCAATCACTTTGAGCCGCTCTCACGCACGGATCCCTCGCTGGTCGAGAAACTCGAAGAAGTCGCGCGGAAGGGCGGCCTGCACATTCCGCCGAATCGCATTTTTTTGATGGACGCCAGCCGCAGAGTGACCACCCCCAACGCATATGTCACGGGCATCGGACCGTCGAAGCGAATCGTGGTCTGGGATACGACTCTGCGGGAAGAGTCACCCAACGAGATCCTGTTCACCTACGGCCACGAGCAGGGCCATTACGTGCTCCATCACATTCCGAAAGGGCTGGCCTTTTCGGCAGCCGTCATCCTGCTGTTCTACTGGATCGGCTTTCATGCATTGAGAACGATCGTGCGGCGAAGGGGAACGGTGCTGGGAATTCTGGATGTCGGCCAGTGGAGTTCGCTGGGCCTGATCCTTCTGATGCTCGTCGTGCTGAGCTTTCTGGCAGAGCCCATTGGCAATGCGTTCAGCCGGCGGATCGAGCATCAGGCGGATGTGTATGGACAGGAGGTGATCCACGGCATTGTGCCCGACCCGCAGACGACAGTCGTGCATTCCTTTTGCAGCGACGCAGCGCTGTGGCTGGATGATCCCACGCCCAATCCATTCGTCGTCTTCTGGACCTACAGCCATCCCACCACGGAGCAGCGGGCGGAGTTCGGGCAGCACTACGATCCATGGTTGCCTGGGCGCAAGCCGCGGTACGTCGGCGGAGACCGCTAGGGTCCGGCTGCGGGCGCTGACGGACCGACAACCTCCTGGATGGCGACCCGATTGATGATGCGCTGGAAGAAAACGACATTGATATTGATGTGGCGGGCCACGTCGGGGAAGAACTCGGTAATGACATTGCCGATCGGCGTGGTCGCCAGATTGACGCTGACGCGCGCCGCGCTGGGCCGCCAGCCTTTTTGCTCAAAGGGAACGTAGGTATCCAGCACAGCCTCGTCTGCGACAGAGCCGATGAGGTTCGAATAATTCACCATCGGTTTCCCGGTGTCGCTGACCGTCCAGAAAGGCTGGTACAAGCAGTGAGCGATGCGCCAGACGAGCGGGGCATTCGGCATGCGGTGATAGCGGGGATCCTGATGATCAATGGAGGGGATCAGGAACGTCTCGAAGAAGGAATTCACCATGTCCGCGCTGAGGGTAGTGCCGCTGAGTTTGGCGATACCCATTGCGCCTGGACCGTAGGGTGAATGGGCATCGATGGCCACCGAAAATGCCGAGGTGCCGACGATGGTCAGCAGGTTGAACGGATCGATGACGCCGTGTACGGCCATCGAACCAAGCTCCCGGGGGGTGTAGATGTGGATGACGTTGTGCAGCAGGTAGGCTTCAAAATCGGTGGTGTTCTGCCGTTCACAGCAACTACGGACGGGCGGAGCCGCACTGCAATAATCCGTAATGCATGGGCGGGGGATTGGGATCCAGGTCGATTGCAGCCCCGGCACGCGCTCGCGTCGCGGACCCGTAGGGGGAAAAACCTGCTGTCCTCCTCCACCGGAGGAAGCTACAGCCGGAACTGAGCGGAGTGCGGCCCCCGAGGACAGTTCTGCCAGCAGTTCCGGGATGTTCTGCGCGGGCTCTCTCCGATTCGCGCGCTGGGCGAAGCAGGGCATGGCCAGCAGCAGGAGCAGGACCGGAAAGCATGAGCCTGGACGGGCGGAGTGATGAGCCGTGCTGGTCGAGAACATTCGCGAGGATCTGCCTCCGGCGGACTCAGGGTGGCTCCTGGTGAGACGCTCGGCCAGAGACAACGGAAGAAGGCCGGCGGCTCAGAGCAGGGACGGGTGGCCACGGCCCCAGGTGATCCGACGCTTACAGTGCGAAATCGGTTGACCGAGCGAAGTTCGCCCGCCGTGTTTCTGTCCCGGAATGTTACTGATGAGGCACGCTGCCGGGGCGAGGAATTGACCCGGCACGCACGGCTGGAAATACTGGAGCTACGCCTCAGGGGAGGAGAGATGCCATGCCCCAGGATAGCCACGGACGATTTGAGAATGTGGGCCGCAAACTCGATGAGCAGTTCGGCGGCCTGAGCGACAAGATGGAGGAAGAAGTGCGCAAAGTTGTTGACTTCCTGAACGATCGTGTCGTGCCGGAGGTCCGGCAGAACTCGTCGAAGGCGCTGCGGGTCGCCGCCGAGCAACTGAGCCGGCTGGCCGAACATCTGGAAAGCCGCCGAGGTCAGTGAGCACGATGGCATCGACGTGCCCGGGCCAGTGCAGGCTCTTATTGCTTTGGAACGCGTGCGGAATTGCTGCGGCAACGCTGATGGTTGGTCTGGCAGCGGGGTGCGGGCATAAGCAACAGGTGGCTTACACGCCGCCACCTCCACCGGCGCCGCTTCCTTCTCGCGAACCTTCGCCTCAACCTGGGGCTACGGTGCGACCACCCGAGGTCGCGGTGAAGCCGACAGCCGCGATGACGATCGATGAGGCTTATGTCGCCGCGCACGCGCCGATCTACAGCGAGACAGGCGTTGCCAGTTGGTATGGCCCTCCGTACCACAATCGAGTCGGCGCCGATGGGACCATCTATAACGAGCACCACCTTTCGGCGGCGCATCGGACGCTGCCGCTGGGTTCGCTGATCCGGGTCACGAACGTGAGGACAGGGCAGTCGGCGGTGATGCGGGTGACGGATCGCGGGCCGTTCGTGGCCGGGCGCATCCTCGACCTGTCGTTGGCAGCGGCCAGGGCTGTCGGCGTGTATGCGCCGGGGACCGCCGAGGTGCGGGTCGATGTCTACAGCACGCCGAAGCCAATGGACGAAGGGGGACGGTGGTGCGTCCAGATCGGCGCCTTCACCAGCAGGTCGGCGGCGGTGCACCTGGAGGAGAAGCTCCAGAGGCAGTATCAGACAGCCAACGTCATCGAGTTTCAGGGGCCGACGGGGTTCTGGGTACGCGTGCGACCCGAGCATGACAACCGCCAGATTGCTATGCAGATCGCCAACCGGGTGCGGCCGGCAGAGGGCGAAGCCTGGCTGGTTCGACTCGATTAGAAGCTTGCCAAACTTGTGGCTCCTCGCGGCAAGCTGTTCATCCGCTGGCGCTTAGCCCAGGCGATTAACGACCTGTTTAATATCTGACTGGTACTTGGAAAGTTGGTACCGTCCGGCATTCCCGTGCGTGCGCCGCCACCTCGTCGCCACGCGAGCAGGTGGTCGACGACAGCGGATTGCTGGGCTCAGACGCGAGGATAGGTGGCCTGTGCCAGGGGTTGATTCACCGGCACCACCTTCCACTCCGAGAACGCCAGCACATACAGCATGATCAGGTTCACCGCGGGAATGATGCTGAGGATGCTCAGCCAGGGGCTGAAGCCTGCCTTCTTCCAGATGAACCAAAGCGGGATGATGAAAAGCACCGCGCCGATTACGAACAAGACGGACATAATCGCGAGACTGGCCATCAGGGCGGGAAGCGCAGCGTGCATCGCCTGGGCTTGTTGCGGGTCCATGGGTTTACCTCGTGGGTGGGGATTGCGCGAAGATTAGCCGACCCGGCGAGGGGACGCAAGAGAGAAATGCGGCGAGCGGGCGACGGGGAACAGGGGTTAGAACCCCACTCTGTCCTGCGACAAGGGTGGCGAACCGCTCCTGCTCTGCGTCCCGGGCGACCGGCAAACGTGCTGGGTCGATATTGACCGAGTCAGGTGATAGCAAGGTCGTTAATCCCCTGTCTGAGCACAGGCAGAATCAGCGACTTGCGAGATCGGCCACCTTTTTCGCGATACGATGCGTGCTCCGCTTAGAGGATGCGGGCGGCTTCGTCGAACGCGAGGCGCGGATTGCGGGGGTGGAGCTTGCTGCGATCGCCGTAGCCGACGTTGCAGAGGAAGTTGGCTCTCCATTTTCCGTCGGGGAAGAACTCGGCGTTGAGCTTGTCCGGATCGAAGCCGGACATCGGGCCGCAGTCGAGTCCAAGAGAGCGCGCAGCGAGGATAAAGTAGGCCCCCTGGAGCGAGCTGTTGCGGAAGGCGGTCTCCTCCGTCAGCTTCGTGTTGCCGACGAAGTACTGGCGCATATCAGCCTGAGGGAAGAGACGCGGCAGGTTCTCGTAGAACTCCATGTCCCAGGCGACAATCGCCGTCGCCGGGGCGGCCATGGTCTTGTCCACGTTGCCGGCGGCCAGGGCGGGCTTCAATCGGGCTTTCGCCTCGGGTGAGGTGACGAAGACAAATCGCCCGGGCGAGCCGTTGGCGCTGGTCGGCCCAAGCAGGGCGAGCTGGACCACCTGGCGGAGCAGGTCGGCGGGCACCGGTTTCGGCAGCCAGCTGGTGAAGGTGCGGGCCTCGCGAAAGATCTGGTCAATCGAGGCGTCGGGGAGAGGGTTACCGGGAGTGAACCGCAGGGCCGCAGGTGCAGTGCTCATGGGAAGATGGCTCCGAATTGGAATGACTTCTTCAGGGATGCGTGGATCACGATAGAAGATTCAGCACGGGAAACTGAGACCAGCAATCGAAAAGCAGAAAAAAGTGAACAGGCGGGCCGGGTGGTCCGTCTTTGGCGATGAAGAGCAGCGAAGCGCGAGGAGCCGGCAGGCGTGGGAATCGAGGATGAAGCGGCGTTTGCCGGGCTGATCCAGCGCCAGTGGCGTTTCGCCTGCAAAGTTGCCTGGTCGGTTCTGCGCAATGTGCAGGATGCCGAGGATGCGGCGCAGGAAGTCTTTCTGAAACTGCTGCGCAACGAGAGCTGGCGCGGACTGCGGGATGAACGGGCGTTCGTGGCGCGCGCAGCGTGGAGGACGGCCGTGGATCGACTGCGACAGCATGGGTCGGCTGCGCTGGAAGACGAACTGGTTTCGAGCGAGGCGGGTCCGGAAGATGCAGTGGTGGGTGCGGACTGGGACCGGGCGGTGCGGGGGCTGATCGACAGCCTGCCCGAGGAATTGCGGCAGCCGCTGGTGCTCTCGGCGGAGATGACGTCGCGGGAAGTGGCGGCGACGATCGGTGTGCCGGAGGGCACGGTGCGACGGCGGCTGATGCGGGCGCGGGAGCTGATGCGGGAGAAGTTGGCTCGGCTGGAGGAGCGGCGGTATGCGGGGCGATGAACCGATGAGCGGCGGAGCGGAGGGTCTGGATGCGAGGATCGATGCCGCTTTGCGCAGCTACCTGGAGGCGCCGCAGTTTTCCGATCCACACGTGGTGCTGGCGCGGGTGCGGACGCTCGCGGAGCAGAGACCACGATCGCGGTGGAGCGTGTGGATGTGGGCCGTACCGGCAGGTGTGGCGGCTCTGATTGCGGTGGTTGCACTGGTGTGGCTTGCGCAAAGGCCCACAACGCCGCAGATTGCGTTTGTGCCGAAGGCCCCGGGAGTCGCGAGCGTGGAACATTCTTCCGAGACGGTTTTTTCAGGGGCTAAAGCTCCCCGTATGCAGCCGCATTTGGCGGCACGACTGAAGTCGTGCCCTGATCCACACGGCTGCGGGAACTCGGCAAGCAAGCATGCTCTTGCAAAGGAGCGGACACTGCCGAAGCTCGATGTGTTTCCTGCGCCGCGGCCGTTGTCGGCGGGGGAGCGGGCCCTGGTTGCGTTCGCGACTCAGGCTTCGCCGGATTTACGAAAGCAGGTGGTTGAGACGCAGAAGCATTTAGGCGATCCGATCCAGATTGCCGCGATTGAGATCCGTCCCCTCAACGAGGACGAACAGAAGACTGAACCGAAGGGAAAGGACATGCGATGAAGAAGACTGCAATTTTGGTGCTGACCGTCCTGTTTGCTGCGCCTGGGCTGATGCAGGCTCAGGAACCGGCGACGACGAATGCAAACACAGCAAACGCTCCCGAACACTTCTATAAGCTGAACTTCACGGTTGAAGAGATCAACGAGGCTGGCAAGATATCCAACGCGAGGACATTCGTCACGCACTTAAAGACCGGGCCCGGATTTACGCAATCCATCCGTACCGGAGACAGGATACCGATCGAGACAGGCGGTTCCCCGGGACAGAATGTGCAGAACGTGCAGTTTCAGTACGTGGATCTCGGGGTCAACATCGATATTGCCCAGCTCAAAGAAACCGGCAACCAGCTCAGTTTTCGGCTGACAGCGCAGGTGAGCAGTTTTGCCAAATCGGAGTTGATCGGCGGAGTGAATGAGCCTGTGATTCGGCAAAAGAAATGGGATTCGGCCGTACTGGTTCCTGTGGGCAAGCCGACGGTCGTCTTCTCTGCCGATGACCTGGAAGACAAGGGCAAGATGCAGGTGGAAGTCACGGCGACGAGAATCGAGTAAAGAGCCCCAGGTCAGGGTAATAGTCTTCGGGTATTACCCTGCCGCCGGTCTGGTAATAGGCCCAGCCTATTACCCTCGAGCCGGGGCCGCCGAATCAACGGCTTGCCACAGGGTTGGTCACGTCTTGACCCCATTTCAGCGCCAGTCGTCGATGACGTATGCGTCGGCGCGATTGTGGGCGGCGACGTGCGGACGCAGCATGGCGATGCCCTGCGCCCTGACCTGGTAGCCATGGGCGCGCATGCGGCGGAAGGCGTCTTCGCGAGCCAGGTTGACGCCGCCTTCCAGCGACGCTCCACGGGATGCCGCGAAGGTGTCGCACGCCTCGAGCAGGCGGCTGAAGCGGTCGCCCGCGCCGGGGCCGGAGCGCGCGGCGGCGAACTTCAGGTAACAGGTCTTCTCACCGCCCTCAGATCCGGGGCCGTTCATGCAGAGGGCGAATCCGTCGAGCGTCTTACGCGTGTAGATGAGGACGACCTCGCCGACGCGCTGTTTAAGCGTGGCGCGGATCTCCTCGGTGAGGTCGAGTCCGCGGTCGATGCGATGGGTAATGCGGGCGCAGGCCGCGATGGCCTCCTCGCGCTCTCTGCGTGGAAGCGTGGACAGCAGGGTGCTGTCGGCGGGGCTGGATGGAGCGGTGCCATTTGGCGTGTGGACCATGAGCGCCGTGAGATAGGTGGGCCAGTAGCCGAACTTCTGATAGAGGCCGACGTGCTTCGCGCTGTGCGGGAAGGTGAAGAGCGCGGTCCGGTTCAGACCCCAGCGATCGAAGGTCTTTTCGGTAGCCTGGAGCAGTTGCCTGGCGACGCCTTTGTCCCAGTACTCGGGCAGGACGGTGAGGGGTCCGAGGAATCCGAACGAGCCCCAGCGCGTGGCGAAGTTGGTGCCAATGAGGCGTCCGTCGAGGCGGGCGGCGTGGCCGCGAACGTTTGGAGAGGCAAAGCGCGGGGCGATGAAGCTGCGGTCGCCGAGGAAAGCCATGGGATCGGGAAGTCCGAGGAAGGTTCCGAAGGCGACCCGCATAATGCGGTCTGCTTCCTGGATTTCATTGCGCTGGAGCGGGGTGATGCGGATGGGGAGTGGGGTCGTCATGCGTGATCCTCTGCCTGAGAACGTTGGAGACGGGGGACAGTGTAGCGGATGTGCGGCGGCGTGGGGGAGCGCGCCGCTGTTCGCCCTGAAATTCCTGTGGCTGCCCCTTGCGCTGAGCCGAGCAGACCCGGCATGATGATCAGCCTGACTGGAGAGGAGCCAGAACACATGCCGAAATTTGTGATCGAGCGCGACCTGCCGGGCGCAGGGAATCTTTCGCCGGAGCAACTGCAGGCCATTTCGCAGAAATCCTGCAGCGTTCTGCAAAAGATGGGACCGCAGATCCAGTGGGTGCAGAGTTACGTGACGGATGACAAGGTCTACTGCGTCTACATTGCACCGAACGAGGAGGAGATCCGGCAGCATGCGCAGATGGGCGGCTTTCCGGCGAGCCGGGTGTCACAGGTGCGGACGATGATCGATCCAACGACTTCGGAGCTGTAGGCCGGGGAGGGCTGCAGCGCCGCAACTTCCTGTTCAGGGTGCCGTCTGTACGAGAGACCAACCTGGACGGAGGGGGTTTGCTATGCCGATTACCCGACGCGCATTCATGAAGGACGGGGCCCTGGCGGTGATCGGCACGGCGGCGGTGCCGACGTTCCTGACAAGGAGCGTGCTGGCGCAGGCGACGACGGCGCAGGAGCAGGGCAAAAAGCTGGTCATCATCTTTCAGCGCGGCGCGGCCGATGGGCTGAACGTCGTGGTGCCGTACCGCGAGCCGGCCTACTACCAGTACCGGCCGACGATCGCGATTCCGCAAAACCAGGTGATTGATCTGGACGGGTTCTTCGGGTTCCATCCGGCGATGGCTCCGCTGAAGCCGCTCTGGGACCAGCG
>DATEPN010000122.1:0-16788 GCA_035273225.1 Acidobacteriaceae bacterium
CGCAGGGACCACGAACGGACGTCCGCGCATGTCCTCGGGCAGGTTCCGCGTCGCGTCCAACACTGCGTAATCTGCCGGCGGACGGAACAGCGATCGATCGGGCTCCCTTTGGTCGATATTGACCAGATCCTCGGATGTTGCTCCCAAATCCGGATCGTCGCAGCGATGACGCACTTCCTCCTCCAGTTCTGTCGATACCCAGAACTCATCCACAACCAGCCAGCGTCGCCGGGTTTCTGTTGTTGCTTCTCTCCATCGCTTTTTGATGGACCAGAGGGCAGGTCCGCTCTTTGCCGCGGCGCCGGGTTCACAGCTTCGAACAGCCCGCGCTGGATACCTGCACAGCAAGTTCCTGGTTGCCCCTGCTGTGCAGGACGGGCCGGTGGAGGTTGAGAGTTCCGCTCGACATGGCACAGAAAAGCGATTTACCATTGCCTCGCCTTGAAGCACTCCTTTTGCGAACGCGCACATGCGGACGCCAGGGAGCGGGAGGTCCATGAAACGCCAGGTTGTCGTTGTTCTAGCTCTCATGATGGTTTCAGCCGTCGCCTTTGCCGATAACTCCACCATGCCCGACGGCACGCAATTTCCCGTGTGGGAGAAGCCCCTGCACTTCACCCGGACGTACTACGTGGATGGGCAGGGCAAGAACGCCGACGACAACGGGCCCGGGACGAAGGAGCATCCGTTCAGGACCATCAACCATGCGGCGCAGGTGTTACAGCCCGGTGAGCGGGTGGTGATTGCGGAAGGCGTGTATCGCGAGGAAATTCGTCCGGCTCGCGGCGGGACAGGCCCGGATGCCATGATCAGCTACGAAGCGGCTCCCGGGGCAAAGGTGGTTGTGAAGGGGTCGGCGGTAGTGACGGGCTGGCGTCCGAGCGAAGGGTGGAACTTCGGCATCGATCCGGAGACGCACAAGCCGGTGAAAGCGTGGGAGCTGAAGCTCACCCCGGAGATGTTCCCCGACGGCTACAACCCGTTTGAAGTGGATAACGTGCTCGGGGACAAAACCTGGCTGCGCTACGCCGAAGACAACATGATCACCTATTTTCGCCGGCGCGGGATGGTGTTCGTCGACGGCCACCCGCTGGAGCCGGTGGAAACGGCGCGCGAGCTGGCGGGCCCGTCGCCGCGTTCGATGAACTACTTCACCAAGGTCTTCTGGACGCCGCTGTTCAAGGAATTTCAGCCGGAAGCCGGCAAGGTGTGGATCGAGATGAATGGGCTCACGCTGCACATTCGGCTGGCGAACGATGATGATCCGGCGAAGCACACCATCGAAATCACCACGCGCGAGCAGCTTTTTACTCCGGCAACGCGGTACCAGGCCTACATCCGCGTCAAGGGCATCACTTTTATGCACGCGGGCAATGGATTCCCGGTGCCCCAGCGGGGCATGGTCAGCGCCAATCGCGGCAATCACTTTATCTTCGAGGACGATACTTTCGAGTGGGCCAACAGCGTGGGGCTCGACATCGGCAATGAGGACTGGGCAGCAGCGCGGCCTCCGCAGCCGGTGGGCGACGACGTCGTGCGGCATAATGTATTCCGCTATTGCGGCATCGAGGGACTGGGCGGGACGGGCGGCCCGCAGAATACGCTGGTGGAGAAGAACCTCTTCGAGTGGATCGGCTGGCAGGACGCGGCCATGATGTCAGAGTCCGCCGGCACCAAGATGCACGTGGCCCACAACCTGCTCTTTCGCAATAACGTGGTGCGGCACATCCGGCATGCGAACGGCCTTTGGCTCGATATTGGGAATGCCAACGACCGGATCACGGGCAATGTCTTTGCTGACATTCCGGGCAACGTGAACCCGCACGCGGTGCACATCGAGGGCAGCGACGCGCTCAACCAGATCGATAACAACATCTTCGATCACCTTACCGGAGGGATCCTCATTCGCGATACGAACAACGTGATCATCGCGTACAACCTGTTCGTCGACTGCGCGGAAGTGTGCGTGGACACGGTCTCGGGCATCAACGGACCGCGGCCCATCATGGGGCATACGAACGACGTTCACAACCTGATGGTGCACGACAACGTGTTCTTCAAGATGGGGCGCTCGGCCATCGAGTTCAACAACGGCAAGAACGACGCCGACGGCAACGTGTACGGAACACCGGACAATCCGCGTTTCGTGCAGCCGTTTCTGCGAGTCAAGTTTCCCGAGCCGGCGGAGTGGGACAACCTGGAATCCTGGCGCGAGCAGCGCGGGTGGGACAAGAATGGCGCCATGGCGCAGATAGCCGCGGATCTCGACCCCGACAAGCTGGAGCTGACGATGACGGTGAAGGGTGACGTGAAACCTGCCGCAGCTTTCAAGGGAATCGATTCGGACTTCTTCGGCCGCACGATAACAGGCGAACGCATGCCGGGCCCATTCAGGGATCTGACGTCGACGGCGGTGCGGAACATCGATCCGCGATAAGCGCCGTGCCGGGGGCAAGATCATATGTGACAGCCGTCTGTTTAGGCACCGCGCACGAGAGCGATGTCGTGGGCGGCTGCCCACTCTGCGATACTGCGGCCGGTGAGCGCGACTGCCATCAGGTCGGGGAACTGGTCGGGAGTGCAGGCGAACACCGGGCAATCCATGGCGGCGATCCTCGCTGCGTGCTCGGTGTTGTACGCTGGATGACCATCATCGGAAAGAGCAAGCAGCACAATGACGTTGGCTCCGGTTTGCCTGAGCGCGGCGATGCGCGCCAGCATGGCCTCAGCGTCGCCGCCCTCGAATAAATCGCTGATCAGAACGAGATTGGTCCTGAAGGGCTGGTCGACGTGGCGCTCACAATAGGCGAGTGCGCCATTGATGTCGGTCCCACCACCAAGCTGAATGCCGAACAGGACGTCAACGGGATCGCTGAGCTGCTCGGTGAGGTCGAGGACCGAGGTATCAAAGCAGACCAGGCGCGTATCGACTCCGGGTATGGAAGCAAGGACGGCAGCAAAGATCGAAGCATAGACGACCGAGCTGGCCATCGATCCGGACTGATCGACACAGAGCACGACGCGGTGCAGGTTGGCGCGTGTGCGGGTGTGCCGGTGATGACCGATGAGCGTCTCCGGAATAATCGTGCCGGAGTCCCGCTGGTAATGGCGGAGATTGGCGGCAATGGTGCGCGGCCAGTCGATGTCCGCCGCACGCGGCCGGCGTGTGCGCTGCGAGCGCTGCAGTGCGCCGCGAATGGTGGAGACGGTCTTTTGCTCAAGGCGCGCCAGAAGCTCGTTGACGACCTTGCGTACGACAGCGCGGGCCGTGTCTTTCGCCTTCTCCGGAATGGCGCCGCGCAGCGACATGAGGTCGGCGACAAGGTGAATGTCGGCTTCGAGAGTGGCGAGGAATTCCGGCTCAAGCATGAGCGACTTCAGGTTCAGGCGGTCAAACGCATCCTTCTGAATGACCTGCACGACAGGCGTTGGAAAGAACTCGCGAATATCGCCCAGCCAACGCGCCACACGCGGGGCGGAGGCGCCGAGGCCGCCGCGTCCCTTTGTGCGTACGGTGGAATAGAGGGCGTCGAGCGCAGCGGCGATCCGAGCATCACGCGGCGAAAGGCCGCTGTGATCTTCGTCGCCAAGGGCGAGCTTCCAGCGGCGTGCGCGTTCGGAGAGAGTAATGGTGGTTTCGCTCATCGGCCCTCCACCGCTGATGGCTCGATGCCCAGGATTTTACAGAGGAGGGGGAGAGCGCGAGCAAAGGCGCGGTCGGAGGCGGTGGAGGAGGTTGGGCCGGCGACTTGCCCCGTGCTCTGCGCGTGCGGTTCACGGGTGACCTGTGCCAGCAGGCGCCGGCGCGCCATCGGGTCGAAATCGGAGAAGCTGCGGCGCAGCAGAGGAAGCATTTCGACGAAATCCGCCTCCGCGAGCGCGCAAAGCCAGTCATCCACCAGGTCAAGCAGCGGCTGGTCCTGCAGGAGCAGCTCCGACCCGCCACGGAGAAAGCTTTCGAGAAATGGGCCTGCGCGCTGCGGTGTTTCGCCACGGGTGCGACGCGAAAACGCGGTTGCTACCGCTGCGGGATCCCACTGGCGCGCGTCGTGTAAGCGCCGCAGGCCAAGGCCGGCAACGGACGGGACTACGCGGTCGTCGTGCACCATATCGCCAAGATGGCGCTGCCACGTTTCGAGCAGCGCCACTTCAGCGAAGAGTCGCAGCGCATCATCGTAGGCGCGCATCGCCGCCAGCCGCGCCTCTGCCGCATCTTCATCGAGATCATGCGACCCGGCGCGCACACCGGCATTGACCTCGACGCTGAGGGCGCAGATGAGAGAGCGCAGCTGCTCTTCCGGCAGCCGCCGTGCGGAACCGTAGCGCATCACGTGCACCAGCGGCGCGACCGCCTGCATCAGCTCCGTAATCTCATTTGCCTGGACAGCGGCAGCTTGCAGCTTCTCAATGCACGCGGCCGCCGCATCGGGTAAATCGGCGACGAGCGCCGCGCGAATCATGCCCGAAAGGGCGCTGATGGAACTGGTCTGGGAAGCGCGGGACAGCAGGGCGTTCGCTGCCGCCTGTTCGATGGTGCCGCCATAAACCAGCGCTTCGGCGAGCGCGACGGAGAGCTCCGGAATCCAGCGCAGCATCCACATCTCACGAAATGTGCCGCGCCCGCCATCGGCTTCGAGAAGCCGTCCCCAGGGAACATGCAGGATCGTCAATCGATGGAGGAGCGTCGACTTGAGCAGACCGGCTTCGCTGCGGAGATCGACGCGAAGCTCCTGGTCGACATCGGCCGGTTTTAGCCGGGTCTTCCTTTGCCACGCGGCGAGGTCGCGCGCCAGCGGCATCTGCGGCACGTCCCTGTCGATCTCGCCGACCCGCTCGCCGACGTAAAGCTTGCGCTGGATGAGGCGCAGCGGAACATCATCACCGTGGCACAGGGTAGCCAGAGCGGCTTCGCGCATCTCCTCGATACCAGGGACCGGGAGGGTGCGGATGGAAGCGAGGGCCAGCGCAAGCCGGGCCGCTTCGATGGCCGCGGCCGTGGATGCGGGGTAGCCTTCGGCGCGCAGCAGAGCCGCGGACCGCGCCTGCCACTGCGCGGCGAACTGCTCTACGCTTCGAGCGCGCGGCTCTTCGTAGAGCGCCCACAGGTGCCGGTACCATCCTGGCGAGATGACACCAGCAGCGTAACGGGAAGCTGCGCTGAGCCGGCTGTCGGTCCAGGGAACCCACGTGACTTCGGCCTTCTCGCGGGGCAGATCTTTGACGAGTTTCCTGTCGGCGGTCGCGCTCGAAGGCGCGCGCAGCGCCGGCGTGTGCCATGCGCCGGTAACAACAGCCATGGTGCCGGAGCATTCCTTCAGCGCCTGGCGGATGTGGAGGCGCATCCAGGCCTCGCGCTGCGATTCGCGCCGCGCGTCCTCTTCACTGCGAGCGGGCGAGTCAGCCCGAACAGCGGTCATCGCGCTCTCAATGGCGGCGAAGACTTCCAGCACACGGCCGCCGGCATTCTCGCGCAGATGGCCCTGCTCGATGATGGCGTTCCAGAACGCTTCGCCGTCGGTAAAGCCGGCAGCAGCGGCCAGGGTGTCGAGAGGATCGGGCTCGGCCTCGGCCACCACGCGTTCGGCTTTCTCTTCGCTGTTCGCTTCGGCGACGAGCCGGTGCAGATGGATCCCGGCAGGCCAGTCGATGAAGCGCACGATGCGCCCGTGGCGAAGCGCCCAATGGATCGCCTGCCACTCTGGCGAGAATTCCGCGAACGGAACGAAAAAAGCCGCGTTGGCATTCGAAGCAGCGTGCAGCAGGAGCGCGACCGGCGGCTTCATTCCCGCCAGACCCGCGTACCTGATCATCTCGTCGGCTTCGGGAGGACCTTCGATCAGCACGCAGGCTGGGTCGAGGGCATCCAGCGCCCGGCGCAGCAGCGCAGCGGAGCCTGGTCCGTGATGTCGGATCCCGAGAAGATGAACCCGCTCGTCCATCGCTCTTCAGATCACCTCGCGGATCGCCTGGTAAAGGTCATTCCAGTCCTCGCGCGAGCGAACCACATTTTCGAGGTATTCCTCGAGCGCGACCGCATCCTGCACGGGATCTTTGACGATGGCGCCGACCAGGTTCGCCGCCATGCTGCGCGCGTCCATGGTGCCGTTGCCGAAGTGCGCGGCCTCCGCCCAGGCATTCACGCCCACGGAAATCGCCTCGGCGGTGGAGAGCGAGCCGGAGGATGTTTTGAGCTTTGTCTTCCCGTTCAGCGTCTGCCCTTCGCGCAGTTCACGGAAGAGGATGACGATGCGGGCGAGTTCCTTCTCCGCCGGCTCAATCGGCGGCAGGCTCAGGTTACTGCCGATCTCGCTGACGCGCTTAACGACGATGCCGGTCTCTTCCTCCACGGTGGCCGGCGATGGCAGCACGACAACATTGAAGCGGCGCTTCAGCGCGGACGAGAGATCGTTCACGCCCTTGTCGCGGTTGTTGGCCGTCGCGATCACATTGAAGCCGCGCGCGGCCTCGATGGCCGTGTCCAGTTCCGGGATGGGCAGCGTCTTCTCGGAGAGGATTGTGATCAGCGTGTCCTGTACATCGGACCCCATGCGCGTCATCTCCTCGAGGCGGACGATTGAACCTTCCTCCATCGCCCGGGTCACAGGCGTCTTAACGAGTGCGTCGCGCGAGGGACCCCTGGCGAGCAGCAGCGCGTAATTCCATCCGTAGCGAATCTGGTTTTCATCGGTTCCGGCTGTGCATTGGATCAGTCTCCGCGAGCTTCCACAGATGGCCGCCGCCAGATGCTCCGAAACCCACGACTTCGCTGTGCCCGGTAATCCAAGTAGCAGGAGAGCGCGATCGGTGGCCAGGGTCGCAACGGCAGTTTCGATGAGGCGCCGGTTGCCGATGTATTTCGCGCTGATCTCGGTGCCATCGGCAGCGATTCCTCCCATCACGTAAGTGACGACGGCTTGCGGAGAGAGCTTCCAGTTGGGCGGCTTCGTGCGCTGGTGGCCACGCGCCAGCGCAGCCAGTTCGTCGGCATAGATTTCTTCCGCGCTCATGCGCATTCTGTTTTCCGTCATGCAAAGCTCTCCAGTCCTTCAAGAATGTCCAGCAGAAGCAATCCTTCGAGGTTCGACTCCGGAGCGAGTGCTTCCACCTGTCCCCGCAGTTGTCCGCGGAGTTGCGGCGGGCACAAGGCGCAGATCACCTGGATCACTTCGGGGCGCGGCGGCGGATCGCTCGCAGCCTGCTCGCTCCACCACTTCGAGCGCAGCAGCTCATCCATGACCGGCTGCGGCAGCGGTCCCTCCAGGCGCCGCAGCAGCCAATCCCATGCGGGATAGGGCACTTCCGGGTTCCACTGGGCAGGGTGGACGAGCGTTCGCGCCCACTCCTGGCGCTCGGCGGGATCGGAGAATGAGGGCTCCTCATCGTCCACAGCGCTCATGCGGCCCCAGGTGTCGGCCAGAAGGTGCGTGATGGATTCGAGCAAAGCGAAATGCTTTTCCCGCGACGCCATCAGGGCCAGGGCGAAGAGCAGATTCGGATCGTCCTTCGCTGCCGAAGGCATGTCGTCCGCCGAAATCTCCAGCGCGTTGGCGAGTTCCTCCAGGGAAACGCCCTCGAACTGCTCCTGGATCCAGCGGCTCGCTGCCTGTTCTTTCACGTTGGCGGGCAATTCGAGTTTCAGCGCAACCGACCTGCGCAGCTTGCCCTTCTGCAATTTCTGAATACGGCTCAGGCAGGAACGCAAGGCAGGGTTTTCGCCGGACGCGCCGGGCAGCTTCGCCAGCAGCCTTTGCGCCAGCATTCGCACGCGCGGTGCGCGGTCCTTGTCGAGAGCCTTGAGGAACTCTCTGTCCGCCTCCGTCAGTCCGGTTTGCAGCGCGGCGAGGAGACGCAAGCGAGTTTCCGGTTCTTCGCGACCCCAGGAGGATGCGAGTAACTCGCGCGCCCCGGCTGGGTCATGCTGCCTCATCTCCTCCAGGAATCGCAAACGGCTGGCTCGGGGCGCCTCTGTCCAGTTTTTCGCGCTGATCTCCTCTGCTTCGAAGTATTGGTTCCTCCGTTCCGCGGGCGTGTCCCGCTGCGCCCAGTGCTGAGCAGCCAGGCCCAGATACTGCGCATATTTCCGGACAAACTCGCGGATGCTCGGGAAGTCGAACGGGTGAGGGCGCAATCGTGTGCGAGCGAAGGTCCAGGCAAGAATGCGCTCCGATGCTTCGGCACATTTCCTGGAATAGAGAAGGTCCACCAGCTTGCCACGCAGGTTCGGGGGAAGCAGTCGCCGTTCGTCTCGCGGCCAATGCTCGACGGTAAACTGCGCCGGAGCCGGCGGCCTTTCGAACCGTAGCGCCTGCCCGGCGAGGCTGAGAGCATGCAGAGCCCGCGCGGGCTCCTCTGCCGGCGACAATGCCAAGTCCGGCAGCGGCTGCCGCCGGGTGCCACCGAGCAGAACGGGCATCACGCGATCCCGCAGTGTGGCTGCGTTCATGTGATCCCCCAGAAGCCCAGCTCAGTCTGGCCAAGGCACATACGAATCCAGGAGCCATCCCACAGGGCGAATCCGTCAACGTGTTCGACACAAAGCAGCGGGGCCACCATCTCCGCCTGTGGTCGCAGGATCGGCAGCGCAACCGCAGTCTGCGTTGAGCAGAGGTAGTACTGCTGGCCACTGCGCCTCACCTGAGTGCCCCGAAACTGAAGAGGCCAGACACGCAGCCAGGGCTTCAGGGCCAACGCAGATTCCCACGAGGCCCAGGCCGCCTCCACTCCGCTGTCGGGCAGCTGCATCTCCTGATGACAGGCCTGTGCCGATCCCTCCATGTTGCCGATGATCGCCCGCAGCGGTACCGGAGACGGATAGAAGACGAGCGTCGCTTCGAGGCGCTCCCCCTTGAGCCACGGGTTGCGCGCGCCGCCTGCGGCCAGGGGCACAAAGTCAATCAGCACGGCGAATCGCGGGCCGTCGCCCGGGCTCTCGCGCCACATCCAGGTTTCAAAGCGCCGCAGCCGATCCTGCTGAGCTTCTTCGAGTGTCGCGAAGATGCGCCACGTTCCGGTTATCCGCAGGGCGGATCGATCGTCGAGCAGCGCCTCGCGGGTTAAACTCCAACCGATCTCGCGGCGAAGGTCTGCCCGCATTTCCGGATGGAGAGAATCCTGTCGGCGCCACGCTTCAGCCAGCAAATGGAGTTGTCCGAGCTCATTGATCGCCGCGACCGGCCTCATCGCATCCGGCAACGTGTACAGATAACCGGGCAGCTCATCGAGGCGGTTCGCCAGGCCACCTGCCTTTGCGTCCACCAGACGCTGTGCAATCAGCCGGCATGCCTTGCCTGGATTGGCGGCAAAAGCCGCGATTCCCATATCGATCTGGTCGGCCAGCCACTGGTCGAGATCGTCCATACCGGCGGTAACGGACGATTCGCGTTCGAGGCGGCTGCGCTCGCGTGCCGCCGCGGCGCGTGCTTCGGAGATTGGGTCAACAGTGGCAGCTTCCTCCGATGCGGTCAGCGCGATATTCTTCGCCGGGCGTGGCGCGCTCTCATCCGCTGCTTCGTCACCTGCATCGGATTTCGCCGCAGGCCGCCGGCGGCGGAGCCAGTCCTGCACCCATTCAGGTGGTGCAGCCTCTGCAAATGCCGCTTTGCGTTCGACACGCATCCACATCAGCGCGAGGGAATGTTTGCAGGGAAATTTGCGGCTCGGGCAGGTGCATTTGTAACCGGAGTCGGGCTCGGAGATCACGACGCGATACGGAGCTGCCCCTGAGCTCTGGCACTCACCCCACACGAGGCCAGCGCTGGCGGTCGAGAGGCCGGACCAGATGCCCGGCTTCATCAGCTTGCGGGCAGCCTGCAGCGAGGCCTGATCCGGCGCCATCGCTTCGATCTTCTGCAGGCTCAGCTCCGTCATGTGTGCCCGTGGTCCCGGACTGAATCTGGTTCAGCTCAGCCATGGTACCAATAGCAGCCCGGCTCCCTCCGTGCAGTCGGCTGTCTCGCTGATGCGCGAACAGAGTCGGCGCTTACCCGCTGATCTTCGTCAGGTGGACATCGAAGGATTGTCCTGGCAGCAGCGAGTGCAGCGTGAGCACTTTGTATCCCTCACCGGTGACGTCGACGCGCCGATACACACCGGGGACGGTTTCGACGACCTCTCTGCCACCGTTCAACTGCTGCATCCATTCCTGTGCCTGGTGCACGTCGGGAGCCGTCATGGCACCGGCGGCGGTCATCGCTTCTGCCACATAACTGCGGATGAGCTTCGGCCAGTAGCGAGCCAGCAGATCGGTGCTGGCGAAGACGTCGGCCCATACGATGTTGCCGCCGACGGCAACTATTACGCCGGTCGCACCCTGTTTGCGCAAGTCGCGGAGGATGGCCTGTTCGTTCTCCAGCCCACCATACTGCTCGATGCGCTTCTCCACCGGAGTGCTCTGGAAGGCCTGGGCATACGAAGTTGTTCCGACCACGGCGGCGGCCTCCGCAGCATTCAGCTGGTTGGCGATGTTCGCTCGTGCTTTGCCGACACTATCCCACACCTTGCCCTGGTTGCCCTCGACCATTGCGGGCATGCGCACACTTGGTTGGGCCATGGGTGTGGCCACAGCACCAAACTTCGGGCTGGGACCCGTCCAGCGGCCCGGTTCCACGCAGAAGACCCCAAGATCAATCGGCCCGGTTTGCGCCGGAACAATGCTGTCGGCCCCCACGACTCGATCCTGATGCCCGCCGGTGACAATCTCGCCGGCAAGTAACAGCAGCGGTCGCGAAGAGTTGTTGTACAGCACCAGCCGGTTGACCTCCGGACCGGTTCGCGGCGGAATTGCCTGGCCCGGGCGGACGAGGCCACGCTCCTGGCCTTCTTCCGTAATGATGACCTGACCGGAGCGTATCCCTTCATCCAGGGTGAGCAACTGGCTGGTGTCGAAAGAGTGATTTGCCACCAGCGGAAAGATCGTCAGATTACCCCGCTGGATGGGGGGAAGCACCCGGTACGGCGACGTTTCTCCGGCATGAATACCAATCGGAGCTGCGAACAACGCGATGACGGATGCGAACAGAGCGACGCGGCAGCGGCGCGATCCTGGAGTCGAGGACATATCTACCTCCGCGCACGCGTGTTTTCCGGGTGCGCATCCATAGAACGGCGGCGGCCTCGACTCTTGCACGAAATTGTGCCAGCATCTGTGGCAATGGTTCCGGAGCCCCCGTTTTTAGAGCACAAGAAACGGTTTGCTGCCTGAGATCTTCAGCGGAAGGAGAACTGCCATGGTGAAGTACTCGTTGAACGCCGACATGCTGCACTCCCACCGCAAGCCACTGATTCGGCGGTTGTACACTCGCGAACAGCGCCCGTGACCCTGGTTTTCCGCAGTCATGCAGGTTTTGATCGCTCGCGTTACGATAATGGGTGGTGTCGAAGGCACGAAAGCGCGCCGTTGTCTGCCTGTCCGGAGGGATGGACTCCTGCGTATGCGCGGCGCTGGCGGCGCGCGACTATGACGCGTACGCCCTGCACTTTGGCTACGGGCAGCGGACGGAAGAGCGGGAACTGCGGGCGGCGCGGGAAGTGGCCGATGGGCTGGGCCTGAGTGACTTTCTGCATCTCCGGCTGGACCTCTTTCGCCGGATCGGCGGCTCGGCGCTGACAGACGCGCGCGTGGCGGTTCCGAGGGCGCCGGAAGCAGGCAAGATCGGCGCGGAAATTCCTGTCACGTATGTGCCGTTTCGGAATGCCCATTTTTTGTCCGCAGCCGTGAGCTGGGCGGAAGTGCTGGGCGCGGCAGCGGTTTTCATTGGGGCCGTGGAGCAGGACAGCTCCGGCTACCCGGACTGCCGGCCCGCGTATTACGAGGCATTTCAGCGGCTGATTGAAGCGGGAACCAAAGACGGCGACATCCGAATTCATACTCCGCTCATCCACCTGCACAAGAAGGAGATCGTGGCGCTCGGTCTTGAACTGGGCGCACCGCTGGAGTTAACGTGGTCCTGCTATTCGGGTTCCGAGGCGGCATGCGGCGTTTGCGAGAGCTGCGTGCTGCGGTTGCGAGCCTTCGAGCAGGCCGGTGTCCAGGACCGGATCCGCTACGTGTCGCAGCGGGATACGGGAGCCGATTTTCAGGAGCACGCGGCAGTTCGCTCCAGAGAGGAATGAATATGAAGAAGAACTACTTCTGGCCACGCTTTGTGCTGGCTGCCATTATCGCGGTTGCACTTTCGTGGGCAACGTTGCCTGCCGGAGCCCAGGAGGGCGCGGCGGGTTCGGGAAAAATTCACGGGCAGGTGACTGATCCTGCGGGCGCGCCGGTGGAGAACGGCACGGTCTCGTTGTATCCGGGAACGGGCGGCATCACGCCGAATACGGAGGCGAAGTACACCTTCAACGTCCAGAACGGCACGTATTCGGGGGACAACGTGGCGGCGGGCTCGTACAGCCTGATCTATCGCGCGCCGAATACGCCGAAGAACCAGGTGGTCGATCAGCTGGACAACATCAAGGTTACGGCGGGGCAGGACACGGCGGCCGACTTCGACATGTCGCGACCTGATTACGTCGCCAAGCTCACTCCCGAACAGCGCAAGGCGCTCGAAGAGACGAAGAAGAAGAATGCCAGCATCCTGAAGGAGAACTCGCAGATCAAGAACCTGAATGCGGATCTGGCGAAGGCGCGCGAGGATGACAAGAACCACAACTACGCAGAGGCCGTCGCGCTGATGCAGAAGGACGCTGCTCTCAAGCCGGATGCGGCGGTTCTGTGGGTGGAGCTGGGACTGGCGCAGGCGGGCAATAAGCAGTGTCCTGAGGCGGAGAATTCGCTGAAGAAGGGCATCGACCTGGACGCTGCCTCGAAGAAGCCGGATCCGGGTTTGGAAGGCGCGGCCAACGACAAGCTGGGCGAGTGCTACGCGTCGGACGGCAAGATTCCGGAGGCGCAGGCGGCGTACGATGCGGCAGCCAAGGTCAACCCGTCTGGCGCGGCGATGTACTACACCAATGCAACGATCATGATGGACCGGGCGGCCGGCACGTCGCCGGCAGCGGCTGAGGCGGTGCCGACCACGGCAGATAAGGCGATTGCCGCGAATCCGAACAACGCGATTCCGTACTACCTGAAGGGCAAGGCTCTGATCCAGAAGGCGTCGGTGGATCAGAAGACGGGCAAGATTGTTGCGCCTCCGGGATGCCAGGAGGCGTACGAGAAGTATCTGCAGCTGGCGCCGACCGGGCAGTTTGCCGCCGATGCCAAGCAGGTGCTTTCGGAGATGTCGGGCACGCAAAGCTCGAGCTACAAGGCTTCGAAGAAGCACTAAAGTCCGACTCTTCCAGGTTACTGAAGAGCGTCGTGCTCACGGCGCTCTTTCTTTTTTGCGACAATCGTTGCCATGCCCGAGACAGCGCCATCGGTAGTTCTGAGCTACGCGGAAGCAACGAACGTGGTACGTGCACATGCGGAACGGGTCCGCGGCGCTGCGCGTCCTGCAGAAACCGTCCCTTTGCCGAAAGCCACCGGACGTGTTCTGGCCCAGGCGATTGCGGCCGATCGCGATCAACCGCCGTTTCCGCGCGCGACGCGGGATGGCTATGCCTGCCGCGCGGATGACCTGACGGCGGGCGATGTGCAGGTCGTGGGACAACTGCGGGCGGGCGAGCCCTGGATGCACGGCGATCTCCGGCGTGGAGAAGCGATCGAGATCATGACGGGAGCGGCCGTGCCGCCGGGGGCCGATTCTGTCGTGATGGTGGAGCATGTGAGCGTCGCAGAACAGCGGCTGAGCCTGAACGGGGGCTCGGGGTTGAAGCCGGGAGACAATGTTGTTCCTGCGGGAGCGGAGGCGAAGGCCGGCGACGTTGTGGTTCCGGCCGGGCGACGGATGGGTCCGGCGGAGGTGGCAGCGGCGGCGGCCTGCGGCGCGGTGGGCGTGGAGGTTTGGGCGAGGCCGCGCGTTGCGATTCTGGCCACCGGCGACGAGCTGGTGGATATCGCGCAGGAGCCGCTGGCCTGTCAGATTCGTAACTCAAACAGTTACAGTCTGGCGGTGCAGATCATCGCGGCGGGAGGCATACCGCAAATCAATGCCATTGTGGCGGACGATGCTTCGGCGACGGAGCAGGCGATTCGCGACGCCAGCGGCTGCGACCTGGTGCTGCTGACGGGCGGCGTCTCGATGGGGAGATTCGACTTTGTGGAGCAGGCGCTGCTGGCGCTGGGCGCGGAGTTTTTCTTCACCGGCGTGAAGATTCAACCGGGCAAGCCGGTGGTGTTTGGGAAGCTGCCCGGGCCGTATTTCCTGGGGTTGCCGGGGAATCCCATTTCGACGATGGTCACGTTTGCTCTGTTTGCCGGGCCGCTGCTGCGGGCAATCGGCGGGGAGCGTTCCACGGAGCCGCGGTTTGTGCTGGCGCGCGTGGAGGAGGAAGTGCGCGTGAAGCCGGGACTGACGCGCTTTCTGCCGGCGCGCATGGACGGCGATGTGCGCGGCGCGCGCGTGCGGTGGCTGCCGTGGCAGGGCTCCGGCGATCTGACCGCGGCGGCGCGGGCGAATGCGTTTCTGGTCGTGCCGGAGAGCGCGGACCATGTTCCGGCCGGAGCGATCGCTTCGGTGCTGCTGCTCTGACGGTCAGGCGCGGCGGACGCGGGGCTGCGAGGCGAAGAAGGCGTAGAGGGCCACGCCGCAGTAGGCCACCACAGGAACCGCGTAGGCCAGCGAGACGCCGCGGCCCATCTCGGAGAGCTTGCCCATGGCGGGGGTGAGTACAGCGCCCCCAATAATCGACATCACCAGCACCGAGCCGCCGAACTTCGTCTTGTCACCGAGTTCCTTGATGCCGAGCGCGAAGATGGTTGGGAACATGAGCGACATGAAGAAGCTGGTGAGGAAGAGGCACCAGAGCCCCGCCCATCCCGGATGGAAGACCGCAAAGGCGGCGAGCGCGGTGTTGATGACGGCGTAGATGCCGGTGAGGATGTGCGGGCGAATAAGCTGCATGAGCCAGGCGGAGAAGAAGCGTCCCACGGCGAAAGCGGCGAGTGTGCCGGTGAGGAAGTATCCGGCGATGCGCTCGGGCGCTCCCGTGTACTGCTGCGCGTACGCGATGAAATAACTCCACGTGCCGACCTGGGCGCCGACGTAGAGGAACTGCGCGATGACGGCGGCGATGAAGTGGGAGCGCAGGAGGGAGCCGTGCGAGCCGGGGGCGGTGCTGCGCTCTTCGCGCTGCTCGGTGCCGACGGCGGGGAATTTGGTGCGCGCGACAAGGATGGCCCAGAAGAAGACGACCGCGGCGAGCACCATGTAGGGGTGGACGACGCGGAGGATCTCCGAGCGGAGGTAGGACTGGTATTGATGCTGCGCCTGGAGCGCGGCCACCTGGTCGGGGCGGAGTTCGATTCCGGAGAAGATGAAGACGGTACCGAGATAGGCTCCGGTGATGGAGCCGAGCGGGTTGAAGGCCTGCGCGAGGTTGAGGCGGCGCTCGGAGGTGCGCGGATCGCCCATTTCCGCGATGAAGGGATTGGACGAGGTTTCGAGGAACGAGAGGCCGCTGGCGATGACGAAGAGCGCGAAGAGGAAGTAGCCGTAGCGGTCGGCGAGCGCGGCCGGCCAGAAGAGCAGGGCGCCGGTTCCGAACAGGCAGAGGCCGGTGAGGATGCCGGCTTTGTATCCCAGTTTGCGCGTGACCATGCCGGCGGGCAGCGCAAAGCAGAAATAGCCGATGTAGAAGGCCGACTGCACGAGGCCCGCCTGCATGCGTCCGATGGCGAAGGACTTCATGAACTGGCGGATGAGGATGTCGTTCAGGTTGTTGGGAATGGCCCAGAGAAAGAACAGCGCGGTGACGACGATGAAGGTCACCATCATTCCGGGCGGGATCAGGCGCGGAGGCGTTTGCGGGTCATTGCTGGTGGTGCGCGCGGCGGCGGAGTGCACGGGAACGGTCAAGGGCGGTCCTTTACTGAGAGGTTGTAGGCGCGAACGGCGTTGCGATGGAAGAGCGCGTCGCGTTCGTTCCAGGAAAGCGGGGCGGCGAAGCGCTCGATGGTCTGCACCCATTGGGCGTAGGAGACGGCAACGCGGCAGACGGGCCAGTCGGAGCCGAACATCACGCGCTGGGGCGTGAACGCGGTCAGCGCGGTTTCGAGATACGGCAGGATGCGGTCGTAGGTCCAGGAGTGATAGTCGGCTTCGGTGACGACGCCGGAGAGTTTGCAGAAGACATTCGGCCGGCGCGCCAGATCTTTCATGTGCGTGGCCCAGGGCTCGATCTCGCCGGCGCGGATGGACGGCTTGGCGATGTGATCGAGGACAAAGAGCTGGTTCGGGTGGCGGTCGACGAGCTTGATAGCTGCGGGCAGCTGATGGTGCACGATCAGGATGTCGTAGGTGAGGCGATGCGCGTGGAGTTGCGCCAGGCCGGCGTTGAAATCGGCGCGGTCCATGTACGCGGCGGGCTCGGCCTGGAGGATTTCGCGGACGCCCTTCATCTGCGGTCGTGCGGAGTACTCGTCGAGGACGGCATTGATGCGGGGCTCGGTGAGGGGCAGCCAGCCGACGACTCCGGCGATCCAGGGATGCTCGGCGGAGTGGTCGAGGAGGAAATTGGTTTCGTCGAGCGAGCGACGGGCCTGGACGGAGACGACGGCGTCGATGCCGGCGCTGCGGATTTCGGCGGCGAGGTCGAGGGGCAGAAAGTCGCGCCGGATCGCGGCCATGGCGTCGTCGATCCAGCCGTATTCCGCGGGCGTATAGCGCCAGAAGTGATGGTGCGCGTCGATGCGCATAGACGCGGGTTATTCTAACGGGCCGACGTGGCGGATGACGACTGACGGCG
>DATEPN010000123.1:0-3357 GCA_035273225.1 Acidobacteriaceae bacterium
CGCGGCAACGGATTCGGCGAGATTCCAGCCGACTGCCGAGAAGTTCACGCTTTGCGCGACTCGCAGTCGCACATGCTTGTCTTTCATGATGCGCGGTGGCGCGATGACCCGCACATTGCGCGCGATGAACACCGGTTCCTCGTTGCCTTCGCCATAGGGCTCCAGCTGATGCACCCAGGAGTAAAGCTGCGGGGTTACTTGCTGCAGCGGCAACTCGGCCTGGCATTCCAGCGGATTGCCAAGATCCTCGTCGCGCAGACGTTCCGCCGCATACGCGCACAGCCGTTCGCGCAGCTCCGGAACCCGCTCCGAGGGCAGGGAGAAGCCAACCGCGTGCGCATGGCCGCCAAAGCGCGTGAACACGTCATGGCAGCTTTCAATGGCATCCAGCAGATGAAACGCGGCGATGGACCGTCCGGATCCATACGCTTCACCGTTCTCGCGTGTGACGACCAGCGCCGGCTTGCCGGTCTGGTCCACAATGCGCGAGGCGAGAATGCCGATGACGCCGCGGTGCCAGCCATCGCCGTCCATCACGATGCACATCGCGTCCTGGAAACAGGGCTCGTCCAGGCGTGCGGCAATCTCGGCCAGCATCGCTGCTTCGGCCGAGCGCCGCTCCTGATTCAGCCGCTCCAGTTTGGCGGCGAGTTCCGAAGCACGCACCTCGTTGCGCGTCGTGAACAGCTCGATCACTTCACTGGCAATGTCCATGCGGCCCGCAGCGTTGATGCGCGGAGCCAGCCGGAACGCCACGTCGATGGGCGTCAGCGGCCGCGCCGCCGTATCGATCTGCGCCTCGCGCATCAGGGCACGCAATCCACGGCCGACCGGCCGGCGCAGCTCCCGCAGTCCCAGCGCGACAAAGACGCGATTTTCGCCGATCAGCGGGACCGCATCGGCAACAGTGGCGATGGCCAGCATCTTCAGGAACGACGGCAGAATCTTTGTCCGCGCGCGGTCGCGATCCCAGGCCTCGAGCAATGCCTGCGACAGCTTGAATGCCACGCCCGCCCCGCAGAGATGCCGGCAACCGTATCCGCACCCCGGCTGGTTCGGGTTCAGCACCGCCAGGGCACGCGGCACACCCATTTCGACGTCGGGCAGGTGATGATCGGTGACGATCAGGTCCAGCCGCAGTTCCGCTGCTGCATCCGCCGCAGCAAAGGCGCGGATCCCGGTATCGACGCTGACCACCAGCCGTACCCCTTCGCGTGCCGCTGTTTGCAGGATTTCCCGCTGCATGCCGTAGCCTTCGCGGAGCCGGTGCGGGATGTGGAAGCGGACGGTGCCGCCGAGCATCTCGATGGCGGTCTTCAGCAGCACGGTCGCTGTGGTTCCGTCGACGTCGTAGTCGCCGTAGATCAGGATCGGCTCTCGCGCCGCAATGGCCCGCTGGATGCGCTCAACGGCGCGATCCATGCCGAGCATGGAGAACGGGTCGAGCAGGTGTTCGATTTTCGGATGAAGAAACCGCTCGGCGTCCTCGCCGGTACGAGTGCCACGGCAGGCCAGCAATTCCGCGATCAGTTGGGGAAGGCCCGCCCGTTGCGCAAGGTCCGCCGCGTTCGGGTGGCCCTCGGCGACAATCCAGCGCCGCGGACGGTTGATCTTTCGGAGAGGGGTTCCAACCGCCAGTTCAGGCGTGCTCACGGCTCTTCGTCGTCATCCTCGTCTTCAAAGACGATGTCGCCCAGGTCGTCGATCGAGTCGAGCAGCTGCTGGTAGCGCTCGTACCACTCCGTCGACGTCTCGCAGAGGAACATGATTCCCTGGTGCGGGAATCCGAGTTGCAGGTGGCCGATCTTGCCGATGTGCTTGACCAGCGTCTGCGCTTCTTCCAGTTCGGTGGAGCCGCCCATCTCCAGGTTATATTCCTGGTCCTGCACCTCTTCAATGAGCATCTCGACGTCCTCTTTTTCGAGGACAGCTTCGCTCATGGTGATGAAGGTGGCGCCCGCCGCCTTGGCCGTCTCGACGAAATCCTTCCAGCGGTCGGTATTCGTGTCGTCGTCCCACATGATCGAGGGCACGTCGTCACCAGCATGGCCGGGGACGCGGCGAATGCCGTGCCCCTCGATAAAGGCCACCATGTCGTCCTTCACGGAGGCAAGATTGTCCGAGTGCATCGAGAGTGGGTTCATGGCGAACACTCAGTTTAGCTGATAATCCGCGCGGCAGAGCGCACGGAAATTCGGTTCGGTTCGCCGCCAAACCGCCTCTGGTAATCGCCGGAACCCTAGTCGGCTCCCCGGTACTTAACACTGCAACCATAGGGCCGGCTGTAGGACACGGCAACTGCCTGTCCGGCCAGCGCTTCCTTCAGTGCTGCCGAGACATAGTTGTTCGCGTCTTTGACGTCAGCCGTGTCGGTCGTCGGCTTGTTGTCGATGGCTCCGGCGTAGATCAGCTTGCCCGACGGACCGATGACGTACATGTCCGGCGTGGTCTTCGCGTCATAGAGGTGGCCGATGGCGCCGCTCGGATCCAGAATGGCCGCCGTGGGCGCGGCGTGCACGCGCGTCATGTATGCATTCTCCTGGGCGGCGGTCATGTATCCCTGTGCACCGGGGTGGGAGGAGAGAACCGTAAGCCAGACGACGCCTTTCGCGGTCCACTCTTTCTGCAGCGCCTGCATGTTGCCGCTGTCGTAGTGCTTGAGCGTGTACGGACAGCCATTGTTCGTCCACTCCAGCACGACATACTTGCCGCGGTAGTCGGAAAGCCTGTGCGTCTGCCCATGCGAGTCGGTTCCGGTGAACTCCGGAGCGGCTTCGCCGACGCGGGCCGCCCATGCGGCGCAGGTAGTTACGAGAAGGAGGACCAGGAGCCCGGGGACGGAAACTCGGCGCATAGAGCACCTCTCCTGTGTTATTTGGAAGTTGGACGAGAAAGCCTTGCGGATTGTTGCGCGGTGGTCAGTGTGTTCAGCGCGTCGATCACGATGCCCTGGGTCAGGACCTCGGGCAATACGCGCGGTGGGGCATTCGGATCACCGGGATAAATGGCATAGGTCGGGACGCCGCTCCTCCCGAGGGCGGCCAGCGCGCGTGTGATCTCGGCATCCTGGTTGGTCCAGTCGGCGCGGACAAGGGCCACGCCGCTGTCACGCAGATGCTGCTGTACCGACGCGCTGTCGAGGATTACGCGCTCATTCACCTGGCAGCTGAGGCACCAGCTTGCGGTGAAATCCACAAAGACCGGCTTGCCTTGGCTCCTTAATTGCGCGACCAGGTCCGGTGAATAGGGCTGCCAGCCCGCACCGGCATTGGCTTCGGCGGTGGGGTGAGCGGGACCGGCACTGCCCAGGTTGCGCACGGCCCATACCGGCACAGCTACTGCGGCAGCGACGACAAG
>DATEPN010000124.1:0-4216 GCA_035273225.1 Acidobacteriaceae bacterium
AAAGCCATAGCCCTCCACCGATTGCCTGGCCAGAGCCTCTGACATAAACTTGCTCGCAGCATATGGAGTCAGCAGAGATACTTCAGAATTCTCGTCCAGGGAACCGCTACGGACGGAGCGATAAATATGACCGGTGCTCACGTGTACGATGCGGGGTTTGAACCCAAGCTCGCGAAGCGATTCGAATACGTTCACGCTTCCGCCGACGTTAACATCGTACGTTAGCCGCGGATCCGAGAAGCTGGTCACGACATTTGAGATGGCCGCAAGATGATACACGTGATCGGGCCGCCACTCGTCCAGCAGCGACCGCAACCCTGCGTAGTCCCGGATATCGGTGCTGAACACGGACACGCCAGCCGGCAGAGCATTTGATTCCGTTGTCCCGCCCCTGCGCAGCCCCAGTCCCGCAACTTCAAAGCCACAGGAGACCAGATGCCTGGCCAGATATGGCCCGACGAATCCCGTCAGTCCTGTAACGAAAGCCCTCATGGACTCTGATTTTCCGTCAGCCGACGCTGACTTCCGGGGCGAGGGCCTGCCGCTGGTTTCGCTGCAGATCGGCCTCCACCATCATCTCAACAAGCTGCCCAAATCCGACTTCAGGCGCCCACCCTAATGTCTTCCTCGCTTCGCTCGAATCTCCGCACAAATAATCGACCTCCGCGGGACGAAGCAGAGCGGGATCCACCACCACATACTCTCGATAATCCAGGCTGGCTACATTGAATGCTGTATCAACCAATTCACGCACCGACTTGCTTATGCCGGTCGCTACGACATAGTCCCGTGGTTCGTCCTGTTGCAGCATCATCCACATAGCACGGACATAATCTCCCGCGAAACCCCAGTCACGCTTGGCCTCGAGATTGCCAATCGACATGTTCTTTTGTAGCCCCAGCTTGATTCTGGCGACCGCATTCGATACCTTTCGAGTTACAAACTCCAGTCCGCGCTTCGGAGACTCATGGTTGAACAAGATACCGGAGCAGGCATACATGCCATAACTCTCGCGGTAATTGATGGTCGCAAAATGGCCGTATAGCTTCGAAACAGCATAGGGGCTTCTGGGATGAAAGGGTGTTTTCTCGTTTTGCGGAGGAGGTGTCGATCCAAACATCTCGCTGGACGAAGCCTGGTAAAAGCGAATCTTTGGGTTCTCAGTCCTGATTGCTTCCAGAATCCGAGTCACCCCAAGAGCTGTAAACTGCCCGGTCAGTTCTGGCTGGTTCCATGAAGTCGCTACAAATGACTGAGCAGCCAGGTTGTAGATTTCATCGGGCTCGCTCTGTCGAATCGCGCTGGCCAGCGAGGTCTGGTCGAGCAGGTCACCGGGAATCAGATTGATTTCTTCAAGCAAATGAGAAATTCGCTCGATACTGACGCTGCTGCTTCGCCTCACCAATCCATGAACGTTGTATCCCTTGGACAGAAGGAACTCGGCCAGATAGGAACCATCCTGGCCCGTGATACCTGTAATTAACGCAGATTTCGCCATATGTGTTCGGTAAGTCCTTTAATTCTAACACAGGCGCATGGGTTTGGCGTTGCACCTGCACTGAACCTCATTCCCAGAGGCGCTGCTTTCACGATGAATGTCTATGCTGCGCACGAATTTCTGCTGTGCGTCCGATCGACCGAAGGGCGGCTGCTCTCGCGTTCGCTGCCGCAATATAAGCAATATAAGACGCCATGACCGCTCAACGCAGGCGCCGACCTAATTTGTTGATTCCCTTAGGCGCCAGCTGACCAGCAAAATGGAGCCGTCACCAGCAAGCCCCGACCAGCAGGACCGCATCTTAACATTATCTCGGCCCAGTTTCGCTCGGGATGATTGTTTGCGATGCCGATACGGAAATCTTTGCAATTGTGCAGTCTGGCACTCCTGGGGTTTGTGCTGTCGGGCTGCAGCGTTTTCAACGGCAACGGTAACAGCAACAGCGGCGGTAGCGGCGGCACCCCCACGCCAACGCCGCCACCGGCAACGCTGTCCAACTCCATTAACCACATCATCGTGCTTGCGCAGGAGAACCGCTCCTTCGATCATTATTTCGGAGCGCTGCGCAGCTACTGGGCGAAGAATGGATTTCCAGACCAGTCGTTCGATGGCCTGCCGCAATTCAATCCGGCGTCGGGCACCAACCCCCTGAACGGACCTGCTCCCACCAATCCTGGATGTGATCCCACCTCGCCCGCGCCGGCAGACTGTACCTACGACGCAAATAACCCTGTCACGTCGTTTCACCTGGTGACGCAGTGCGCCGAGAACCCCAGCCCCGCCTGGAACGAGTCGCACGTGGATTGGAATTACAGTGACGCGGTCGGCACGCAGCCCGCGGTCCTGAATGGGTTCGTCTGGGCGGCCGCCCACGACTCGCGCACCATGCAGCCGGCCTTCACCGACACAGATGGCCTGCGTGCGATGGGCTACTACACCGGCGACGACCTCAACTACTACTACTTCATGGCCTCCAAATTCGCGACCTCAGACCGCTGGTTCAGCCCGGTGATGAGCCGCACCAATCCCAATCGCGATTATCTGATCGCCGCCACCTCGCAGGGCACCGTCTACCCGCCGGGAACGGACGCGCAGGACCAGTCACCGCTCACCGCCAAAACCATCTTTGAGGAACTGCAGACGGCCGGTGTTACGTGGAAGATTTACGTCAACCCGCAAGGCAGCAGCTGCACCGGGCCGCCGTACGACCCCGCGTGCCTGCTGAAGCTCAGCTACGTGCAGTACTTTGCGTTCGGGCAGACGATCCCAACGAAGTACGCGCAGAACATCGCACCCATTTCGCAGTACTTCACCGATCTGCAGAACAGCACCCTGCCCCAGGTGGCGCTCATCGAGCCTGCCACCGACGCCGGTCTCGACGAGCATCCGTCCGATCTGGACTCGCAGCCCAGCAATACCCAAACCGGAGCGCAGTACGTCTCCACGCTGATCAACGGACTCATGCAGAGCGCTTCCTGGAAGGATTCGGCGTTCATTCTGACCTTCGATGAAGGCGGCGGCTTCTTCGATCACGTGTCCCCGCAACCGGCCGTCAATCCCGATGGGATCACGCCGAAAGATCTGCAGCCCGGAGACGTTTGCACGAACTCCAGCGGCCCGACCTGCAACTTCACCTACACCGGATATCGCGTGCCGCTGATCGTCGTCTCGCCCTTCGCGAAAAAGAACTACGTCTCGCACACCACCACGGACTACACCGCCATCCTCAAGCTCATCGAGACGCGCTTCAACGTACCGGCGCTGACCCAGCGTGACGCCGCGCAGATCGACATGACCGAGTTCTTCGACTTCAGCAATCCCCCCTGGAAGACGCCGCCGCAGCCACCGAACCAGTCCACGACCGGCGCCTGCTACGTGAACCAGCTGCCCTGAGCCATGCGGAGGACGCGCCACGTTCTCCGCAGGCGCTCCGCCATGCGCAGACTACAATGTCCCGCGTATGCGTCGCCTTGCTCAGTCTGATGGGAGCTTCCTGGCCCTGGCCAATCGAATCGCCAGCTTCGCTGCCGATTATCTGCACTCCCTTCCCGATCTTCCTTGCTTTCCCGCCGACGCGCGCGGGGATGCCGTTGCTCAGTTGTTTCGGGAAGAGCTTCCGCTGGAAGGCATGGGTGCCGCCGCCTTCGACCGCTTGCCGGAGGTCTTCCACTACGCCCGCCCGGCTTCGCCGCGCTTCTTCGGCTACGTCTACGGGTCCGGCGAACCCATCGGAGTTCTCGGCGATTTCGCCGCCGGCGTTCTGCACCAGAACGCGACTGCGTGGCGATCCGGGCCCGCCGCCGCTACCATCGAACGCACCGTCATCGGCTGGCTGGCGGAGTCGGTTGGATGTCCAGGCTTCAGCGGCAGCCTCACGCTCGGCGGATCATCGGCGAACCTGATGGGCCTCTGCATGGCGCGCGAGGCGAAGGCGCCTGCGAATCAGCACGGCGCGCAGGCTGGGATCGTCTATTGCTCGACCGAGGCGCACATGTCCATCGCGCGCGCCGCCGCGCTGCTCGGACTGGGTTACGAGAGACTCCGCCTCATTCCCGTTGATGCCGACTTCCGCATGCGCAGCGACGCGCTGCGCACCGCGATCGACGAAGACCTGCGCCGCGGACTCAGGCCGATCGCCGTCGTCGCCAGCGCCGGGACAACCGCAACGGGCAGCATCGATCCGCTCGCCGCGATCGCCGATCTGTGCCAGGAACACGG
>DATEPN010000125.1:0-13339 GCA_035273225.1 Acidobacteriaceae bacterium
GAGCAGCTTGCCCATCAGGCTGGTGATGCAGCCATCAACATCGCCCTCAATCGCCACCGCGCGACCTTCGGTGCTCATCCGCGACACCGCAAGGTAGGGCCAATGCCCGAGCATGTTCGGCAGTTCCGGCCAGCATTGCAGCGCGAGCGCATCGAGGCTCTCTTCCTTGATGAGTTCCAGCATAGCCAGATAGCACCGTGAATTCATGGCAAGATCATCTGCTGTCACTCCGTCCATCGGCAGGTTGAGCGCCTGCACGCGCTCCACATCCTGCTTGACCGCTGCAGCGTCGATCGCATGCACGCGCTCGATGTACTGCGGCAGGCTCAGAGGATGCAGTTGAGTACCCATCTTTCTCCGCAGCAGGAATGGATCCGTTGCAAGGTCGATGAAGCCGGGAGCATGTGTGCCGATCACGCCCACCTTCGCGCGTCGTACACCGGCCGCCGCCGTTGCCAGCAGAATTGCGCGCGACAATTCCTCGCGGAGCATCGCATCATCGGGATCGCCATAGACGAACTCAAAGGGCCGGCCAGCCTGACGCAGAGAGGATGCCCACAAGTGCTGGCCGACAAGCGAACACGAACTCACCTTTCCATCGCCCGGCCGTTCAGGCGTTGCCCACAGGATTACCGGATCAGTCCATTGCTGCGCGACCGTGAGCGCCATCTGTCCGTGCGCCATGGAAGGCTGCAGCAAAACCAAAGCGCGGCATTCAGCCGCCTCGATCCTGGCGACTGCCGCCGCGATCGTCGCATCGTCTACGACCGGAGCCTCAGCGCCCACGGGGGTGTAGCCGAGTTGCTCCAGCGCGGCAAGACTGCGAGAGCAGATGCTGCGATTCCACTCCTGATCGAAGCCGGGACGCTTCCGTCCCAGAATGATCACCCCCACGCTTCCCTGAGTCCGTGGTCTTTGCAGCGTCGTTTCGCGGGCACTCGTCATTTCCACTGTTGTCATTTCAGAACTTCCCCACAAGGTTGCGCTCTTCAGCGAGTGGCCCGTAGCACGGTGCCAGCTCCCCGATCAGAGAGTTCACATAAATGAAAAACTCGCCTGTTACCGGGATCGCCCCATCCCTGATCCAGGCTGCGGGAATCGGCCGCTCCACTCCGACAACTTCGGGAATCGCAACCAGCGAGCATTCGCTGGGGCCCGCCACATCGCGCAAGGGCAGCAGAGATACCATTTTTCCCGTCTGTCCAGCCAACAAGCTGCGTACGCCGTGGCGCCCTGCTGCCTCGGCATCCAGCAGATCGCGCTTCGCCAGATGCATCGGCGAAGCTCGTCCCAGCAGTCCCGGTTTCTCGCTCCGGCAGCGCTTCTTCAGGTGCCGCGCCACATTCTCCGCCAGAAACTGCGCCACGCCGCCGGTGAGCGGCCGCTGTAGCTGGTCGGCCTGCGCCGGGTCGACGGTCTGAAATATCAATCGACCATCCTTATCCTGAATACCTTCCGCCACTACGACGATCGCCCATCCCAATCGCGTCACTACATCGTCGAGATCGCCCAGAAAGCGATCCATCTCGAATGGCTTCTCCGGCACATAAACCAGATGCGGAGCATCCTGCTCATCGCGCTTGCCGGCGGCGGCAGCCGCGGCAATCCACCCAACGCTCCTCCCCATGGTTTCCAGGATCGAGATCGGCTGCGGCAGCCCACGCAGGTCGTTCCCCAGGTCGCGCGCTGATTGCGCCGCGTAGAGAGCAGCGCTTCCATAACCAGGGCACCGGTCCGTCCCCGCCAGATCATTATCCACGGTCTTCGGCACTCCGATCACCTGAGCCTCGAAGCCCGATTCGCGGCAGTACCGGCTCACCAATTCAGCCCCGGCCTGGGTACCGTTCCCCCCGATAAACAGAATGTCCGTGACCGCAAGCTCTTTCAGAAACCCGAGCACCCGCGCCAGATCTTCCTCCCTCGGACGAAATCGGGAAGAGCCAAGTACCGAACCCGGTGTCCTGGAGAGAAGCTCCAGCTGCGCCACGGTCATCTCAGACAGATCGACAACATCCCCCTGGGCCAGCCCCTGCATTCCCCACCGCGCGCCGAGTATGGCGGCGATTCGCTGGTCTGCCTGAGCTTCCCGAATGATGCCCGCGAGAGTCGCGTTCAGCACCTGAGTGGGGCCACCGCCCTGCACGACGAGCAGATTCCGCGTCATGATGCACACCCCAGTTCAGCCCAGGAGAAATGATGGAGAATTTCTGGCCAGTTCGGCCACCTGCGTTCCGTACGAACGGCAATCCTATAATCGATTAAGATCGATGGTCAAGAATAGAACCATAGCCGCTTTCACGCCGCTTGGATGATGCCTGATTCGCTGCGCTGAATCGCTCTACGACTGCTTCATTCCCCGCTTCGCGTACTCGAATCTCCGCGCCCGCCGTGCCCAGTGACGGATGTTTTGCCTGAACACGAACACGCCCGGCACGGCCCCGCAGCGTGCGGATCCAAACGGCGCCCACTCCCCCGCTGTCTTCCAGAGAAAATGGATTATCACCGATAATCTCCCCCGGCCCCTCAATGCTCAGCGACACCGCACCTGATCCGGAACAGCGCAGCGTGCCGAACTGATCCGCGGCGCCAAACAGCACTCTGGTCGCATCAGTCCCGTCGGCCCATAGCTCTCGATCGTCTGCTGCAACCACCAGACGATCAGCTGCACGATCCGCCGAAAAGGATCGCGAAAGCACCGCTGTGTCCGCGACGAATCCCTCAATGCGCAGTTCGGTTGCGGACTGGCCGCCAAAATCAGCGAAGAATGGCGGATAACGCAGATGCGGAAATCCTGCGCGATCGGAACGCAGAGACGCGTGGTGCTTCGCATCCAGGTAAATCTCAAGTCGCTCGCAGTTCGAGAAGATCGCCACATGATCGCCCGGCCCCGAAGGCGTTTGCGGGCCGAAGTCCCACGCGAAGTCCGGCTCAATCACCGGCCGCACCATCGGATCGATCTGAGCCATGTAGAAGGATGCTCCCAGCTTCGGGATCCGGAAGAGATCGGCCACTCCCGGGCATTTCACCGTCTCCCACGGATTCAGGAGACTCATGTAATCGAACGCGCACCAGGCAATCACGCCAGAGATGCGCGGGTTCGCCGCGGCTCGGTCATGCGCCTGCGCATGGAGAACTGCCTGCTGCCGGATGATAGCGAGATCGCCGGCCCGACGATACTTCCTGCCGAATCCTTTGCCGCCGTAATCGTACTGCCCGACCGCTTCGGCGATGAGATAGGGCACTCCAGGGGTCGGCTCCTGAATACCAACGCTGCCGTCGGGTGCAGAGTGGTAGTCGTCGAACGCGAAGACATCCTGATGCCACGCCTCGCGCCACGTCTTTTTCGAGTCCGGCGTCATCGTGCCCGAGGTCTGCCGCGAATCGTCCAGCGACTTTGCGGCGGCGCGGGTTCGCTCATACAGTTCGGGATCGTTCGCGGACTCGTTGACGCGCACGCCCCAGATCACAATGGCCGGGTGATTCCGATCCCGTCGAATCATCTCTTCCGTATCGCGCACCACCAGCTCTTTCCACCTCGCGTCTCCCAAATACTGCCAGCCGGGCACCTCCTGCCAAACCATCAGCCCCAGTTCATCGCAGCCATCGAGAAACGCCTCCGACTGCGGATAATGCGAGCACCGCACCATGTTGCAGTTGAATTGCCGCCGCAGCATTTCCGCATCCCGCCGCAGCACGCGGTCCGGCATCGCGAATCCCGTGTAGGGATAAATTTCGTGTCGATTCAATCCAAAGATCTGCAGGCGCTGTCCATTGAGAAAAAACCCGTCGAGTTCGAAGCGTGCATCGCGGAACCCGACGCGCGTATGGAAGCGGTGCAGGGGCCGCTCGCCGGTAAACAGCGTGACCTCGACGTCGTACAGCCGGGGATTTTCGGGCGCCCATAGACCGACATCACCAAGCCGTTCCAGCGTGAGCGAGACCTGCGAAGCTTTCTCCGGGTGCACGGTGGTCGATGCACGAGCAAGGATGCGATCTCCATCCCGGAGGCTACCCTCAACACGCAGGACCCCTCGCGGTAAGCTGGTTCCGGAATCAATCGTGCATGTAAGTTCCAGCCGCCGATCCGCATCGAGCACCTTCACCGGCTTGGCGAACACATCCGCAAGAAACGAATCCGGAACAGCACGCAGACTCACTCCGCCGGTGATGCCTCCCGCCAGCAGATAATCAACCGAGATCGGCCCGCGCGGCGAGCCGGAAGGCGGAACGTTCAGCCAGCGCGCGTCCACCGCAACGGCCAGCACATTGTCGCTTTCGCGCGCGATGTTGGTGACCTCGTATGCGAAAGGAAGAAAGCCTCCCAGATGCTCGCCCAGGTCATGCCCGTTCAGCGTCACCCTGGCCCCCTCCATGACACGATCGAAATGCAGAAACAGGCGGAGCCCACGCATTTCCCGCGGCACGTCGAAGTGGCGACGATAGATCCAGACATCTTCCCAGGCTGCCGGATCCCAGTTCCGCCACGAAAGCGGAGCCACGCAGTGCGGCAGTGCCACGCGAGAGAATGCACCGTCGGCAAAATCCGGCTGCATGGCGCCGGCTGTCCACTTGCCGCCGAACAGCCAGTCGGCCTTGAGATCCAGAACACGCTGCGCCGGTCCGCCGCGCGCTGCGTCCATCTGACTCCAGCTGTTGAGAACCGGAATCGCAGCGACAGCGGTGGCCCCGCATCCCCGAAGAAAGCCCCGGCGCGAAAAAGCCTTCAGTATCTCCTCTGGCAAAAGCCCCTCCCGGCATGGATTGCACGTGATGCAGAGCCGGCGTCCTAAGCCTGCATCAGCTTCACAATGTTCCTGTAGCTGATCTGCAGGCTCTCGAGCGGAGGCCTGTCCGTCTGGTCCTGTTCGACGAACATCCACGGAATATGATTGCTCGCGGCGAGCCGGAAAATCGTCGGCCAGTCCAGCGTTCCCTCGCCCACTTCCGTAAAGTGCGCTGCAGCTGGTCCTGTGTTGAGGGACGTCGTGACATTGGGTTTGCGATCCTTTAAATGCAGCGACTGGATTCTGTGCCCGTACCGCCGCAGCATCGCCACCGGATCATGCCCAGCCTGCGCCACCCAGTAGCAGTCCATTTGCCACTCGACCAGCGCTGGATCGGTAGAACGCATCAGCACATCGAAACCCGTAACACCCCCGTACTCCTGAAACTCGACATTGTGATTGTGGAAACCGAACCGCAGGCCCATGGCTTTCGCCCGCTCGCCCCACTTGTTATATTGCTCGGCTCCACGCTTGTAGCCATCAGCGGAGTTCGCAATCGACGCCGGGATCATCGAGCAAACGATGCACTCCGCCCCAAGCTCCTTCGCATAATCGAATCGGGTTTCAAAGTCGTTGTAGCCGAAGTGGGCGCTGGGCACAGTCAAGCCGGCATCAAGGATTGCCTGCCGCAGATCCTTCGCGCTCATCTTGTATTCAGCGACAAAAGTTTCCACGTTCTCGTAGCCAATCCTGCGGATCGCCTGCAGCGTTCCCGCCAGATCGTTCTGCACCAGACTGCGGACCGTGTAAAGCTGCACCCCGATTGGACGCGCGGTGGCTTTGGCGAATGCGGCTCGGTCGAGTGCCATCGCGCCCACGCCCGCTGCCAAATTGCCAACAAATTTCCGTCGTGTGAGCATGGCTGCTCTCCTTCCGTCCTCGTCACTCTCCGTCACCTACTCCAACTGCGCCGCCGGCATCGCCAACCGCGCCTGCAATCGGTACTGTCGACCCGCGGCAAACAGGGCCAGCGTTCCCAGCATCGGCATAATCGCCACCAGCATAAATACAGGCGCATACGAAATGCGGTCCACCAGCACTCCGGTCAACAGCGGAAACAGCATCCCGCTCAGTCCGCCGGCAATCCCCGTCAGCCCGGTGGCGCGTCCCACCTGCTCATCGGGAAACAGATCCGTCACCGCCGCGAACATGTGCGCGGAAAGGAAATTATCCGCCGCGATTGCAATCGAGATGACAGTCAGCGACGCGCCGACCCCATTCATGTAAGGCGCCGCGAGGCTCACCGCACAAACCAGGGCGCTTCCGTACATCGAGATGCGCCGCGTGTTGCGCACCGACACTCCCCTGCGCAGCAACGCTCCCGCAAACCAGCCGCCCAGCACACCACCCACGTCCCCCATCAGGAACGGAATCCAGCCCAGGAATCCAATCTGCGTCATCGTCATATGCAGCGCGTTGAACAGATAACTCGGCGTCCAGTACCAGAAAAACTGCATCACCGGTCCGATAAAGAACCGGCAGAGCATGACCGCCCAGGAGGACGACCGGCCCAGCATCTGCCGCATCGAGACGCGCGGCGCCGCCTGCGCTGTCCCCTTCGGCTCGCGCCGGTAAAGAAACCACCACAGCGGAACCCAGAGAAAACCGGCCACCGTGGGCACCAGAAACGCGATGCGAAAACCGTAGTGTTGCAGCAGGTATACGATCACCGGCGGCGCCAGGGTCGCTCCAATGACGCTGCCGCCGTTGAAGATCCCGATCGCCAGCGTTCGATCCTTCTTTTCGAACAGACGCGTGACCGTCTTCACCCCGCCGGAATAGGCCCCGCATTCGCCTGTGCCTTTCCACAACTGTGAAAGCCCCAGTTGCAGTCCCGACCCCGCCAGTGCCAGCGAACCGGTAGCCGCGGACCACCAGCAGACGGCGAGCGATAGCCCCAGCCGCGCGCCCAGCCAGTCCATCAGTGCGCCCATCGGAAACTCGCCTGACATCATGCCGAAACCGAGTGCCGAGACGATGCGCCCATACTGCTCGTTCGAGAGATGAAAGATATTGCGCAGCACCGGCGCCATGACGGAAAGCGCCTGCCGGGCCACAAACATAATCACGGTAAGAATGAAGAGCAGACTCAGGATCAGCCACGGCCGCCGCGGCTCCTCCGCAGTTGTGGCGCTTCTCCTCTCCGGCCGGCATGTCTCGTCCGCTTGTATCACCGAGTGACCTTTCTCAAGACAAATGCCGGTGCACGGTTCGCTCTCATCTCCGCCACAAACGACTGCACCCGCCCGCGTGCCACGCACCGCGACGGCGAGAGAGCTGCCCAGCGAAGCGAATGAACTCTATCGACTCCCCGAATCCAGTGTCAATCGATTGCGAGTGATAACCGCGACCGAGAATAGGTGCACAGGCCTGCGTAACGGCCAGAGCGACAAACCCATTGAGTGACTGTTCCTTTCTTCCGCGCTCAAAGAATCGATTGAAATTGATTGACAGTCTCGTTTTGCCATTCCTATAATTCACGCCTGTTTCCGCTCTCCTCCCCAGGTTTGAGAGTTCAGACCATGATTGAAGACGTGGGCTGCCGATCTTTGCTCCGCGCCACAGCACGCAGCGGCGTCTCCTGCCGTTCTCTGCCCTCGTCATGGTTTGCCCCGCGATTCACCAGCGCAGAACCTCGTGGCAACTTCCGAGAAATTCAATCGGCCATCCTCAACTGCATTCGTTCCTCAGTCAGGAAAGGATTCACCGCTTGCTGCCCACGGCAAATCTGAATACGAGAAGACACGTCCTGCAGGCCCTCGGTGCGGTGGCCGCTGGCGGACTCCTCTCCTCCCTGGCGTCGCCGTCCACACAGGCCGAGGTTCCTGCCGGAATCCAGTTTGGCGTTCAGCTCAACGCATTCCCCATCGACGCGAACCGCTTCCAGTCTTTCCTCGATGTGCTCGGGCGTATCCGGCAGGTCGGCTACCAGGGATTTGAATCGAGCTTTCGCAACTTAAGCCCGCAGTTCGGCAAACCCGCACCGGCACGCCGCAGCATCGAGCAAACCGGCCTCACGTTCTTCGGCATTCACATCTTCTTCCCGAATCCTCAATACGACCAGAGCACGCGGATCGCTCCACCCTCTGTGTATGAACCGGTAGCGGACGGCGGAGCAGCACTCGGCGCGAAATACCTCATCCTCAGCGGCGCCCCCTGCGAGAATCGCGACCAGCTCAAACGCAAGATCGACGCGCTGGATGCAGCGGGCCGCGTGGCGCGCACCGCCGGCATTGCAGCCGCGTATCACAACCACTGGTGGGAATTCCGCTCCGGCATCGCCGAAATCGAGGCGCTCTACACCCAGACCGATCCCCAACTCGTGCACTTTGTGCTCGACGCAGGACACGCCTATCACGGCGGCGCCAACGTGCCCGCATTCATACGTGCCCATTCCAAACGCATTGTCGGCTTTCACCTGCGCGACTTCAAAAATGGCGACTATGTTGAACTCGGCACCGGCACGTTTCCTCTTCATGAAGTTGCTGCCACCATCCGCCAGATCGGCTGGAAGGGCTGGGTCGAAAACGAAGAAGAACGCGCCGATCACTCCCAGGGCGGCCTGCAAGTGATTGCGCCGGCTTACAAGGCAATGAAGGAGGCTTTCTCGCTGTGAACCGACGCGACTTTCTCCGGACAAGCACAGCCGCAGCGGTGGCGACGCGCGCCATGGACGCGCGAGCCTATGCGTCGATACTCGGCGCTAACGATCGCGTCGGCCTCGCTGTCATCGGCCTCGGCAGGCGCGGCACCATCGTCACCGACGCCTTCGTGCAGGATCCACGCGTCCAGGTGCGTGCCCTCTGCGATATCTACGACCAGCACATTGCCGACTTCCAGCAGCACTTCAAAGAGCACGTCGCCGCGGCCCAAACTGCCGTCGAATATGAAAAGCTGCTCGACAACAAGAACGTGGACGCGGTCCTCATTTCCACCCCCGATCATCTCCACGTTCAGATCGCCACGGCCACGCTGGGCGCCAACAAACATACCTACCTTGAAAAACCAACGGTGCACCGCTGGCCCGAGCGCGACGCGCTGACGAAAGCTGCTTCGAGCGCGAAAGTGGTCCTCCAGTGCGGTATGCAGCAGCGCAGTGGCGCCCACTACATGCGTGCAAAGCAGGAAATCTTCGATACGCAAAAGCTGGGCCATGTTGTATTCGCGCGCGCCGTGTGGCACAACTTTCCCTGGCAGCGCCGCGTCATTCCCGAACAGCCCAAGCCGCCCGGCCTGCGATGGGATCTCTTTCTCGGTCCCGCGCCCAAGGTCCCCTACGAGACTTCCCGCTACAGTTCCTGGCGCTCGTACCACGACTACGGCAATGGACTGCTCGCAGACATCCTCACCCACTGGGCCGACGTGGCGCAGTGGATGATGAGTGACAGCCAACCTGTCGATGCGGCGGCGCTCGGCGGCGATTTTCAGCTACGCGGCGATCTCACCAACCCCGACACGGTCAGCGCGATCGTGCGCTACGACAGCTGGAATCTCAATTTCGAATCCTCGGTGCTGTCCGTTCGCGATCCTCACCCCACCGTATTTTTTGAGGGCACCGAGGGAACACTGAACCTGACGCGCGAAGGCTACACGCTCACTCCCAACGATGGCGAGCCGGTGCAGGTGAAGGCCACGCAAAGCCTGGAGCGCGCACACACGGCCAACTTCATCGACGCAATCGTGAAGGGCGACAAAATCAATGCTCCACTTTCGGCCGGACTTGCGGCCAGCGTACCCGTCATGATGGCGCTTCAATCCTACTGGTCTCGAAAAATGGTGGCTCGCGAAGAGCTCGTTTGATGTCCGCACGGGCCGTAACTTCGGCTTCTGTGGCCTGCAGCAAACTACAGTTCCCGTGAAGAGTTGAGACAACGGCGATGCATTCGCAGAAGCTTCATCCCCAGAGGCTCTGCATGAGGAAGAATCCAATGACGCAGACAATCCGGAACCTAATCTACATCGGGCTGGCAGCTCTGTTGTTGCTGTGCGCCATTCCCCAGGCATTTGGTCAGTCCACCGGCACCATCCGCGGAACCATCGCCGACCCCAGTGGCGCCGTCATTCCCAACGCCCAGGTCACGGCGACGGCCACGACCACCGGTATCAGCCGCACGGCCGCGTCCAACGACAGCGGTATCTTCGTCCTTCCCGATCTTCCAATCGGCACCTACAGCCTGAAGATCGACGCCAAAGGATTCGCCACGCAGGAGCGTCCCGGTATCACGCTCATTACCGGCCAAACCATCGACCTGCCCATCAGCCTGTCAGTCGGAACGCAGAGCACCAGGGTCACCGTCACGACGGAGTTGCAGCAGATCCAGACCACCACCTCGACCGTCGCCCAGTCGATCACGCAGGAGCAGATGCAGAGCTTGCCCCTGAACGGCCGCAACCCGCTGCAGCTAACGACCCTCACGGCGGGCGCAGTCGTCACCACCGCCGGCACAGAAAACACGCAGCAGGATAACCCTGGTTTGTCCGTCAATGGTCTGCGCGCCACGCAGAACACCTACACCCTGGACGGAACCGTCTACGTCGACCGCTTCTTCGACTCCGTGCCCACCATGCCGAATCCCGATGCACTCCAGGAGTTCACGGTGCAGGCAGCAAACTACAGCGCGGACCACGCCGGGGCCGGCGCGCTGGTCCAGTTGTCCACGCGTTCTGGTACCAGCGAACTCCACGGCGAAGCCTGGGAGTACTTCCGCAACACCGTGCTCAACGCCCGCAATTACTTCTGGCACCACTCCTATGAGCCGCCGTTCAAGCTCAATCAGTTCGGAGGAACCGTCGGTGGCCCGGTGTTCAGGAGCAAAAGGGCCTTCTTCTTCTTCTCTGCCGAAGACCTGCAGCAGCGTTCCGCGCCAACGCCGATTACCATTCAGGTCCCCACTCCCGCTGAGCTTACCGGCGACTTTTCTGCTTTCAAGAGCCATGGGATTGCTCTCTACAATCCGGCAACCGGTTGCGGCTGGGGACAAACCGGAACCGCGCCGAACTGCAGCGGGACCATCACAGACGTTATCTCCTCTCCTATGGATCCGCTTTCGGCAGCCGTCACGAAGCAGTACCTGCAGGCGGAAATCAATGCGTCTTCTCCGGCGACCGGATCGAATGCAGGCAAATTCAACACCCTGACCACCAGCACGAACAACAACATTGACAACACGCAATACCTGGTCAGGCTCGACGATTCCATCGGCCAGAAGGACCACCTCAGCGGCCGCTACTTTTACAACCAGGACAACTTCCAGCGTCCCTTCACCGCCCCGCTCGGCTTCTATGCGCTGAATCTCTTTCGCAACCAGGCCTTGACCATCAGTGACGCGCACGTCTTCTCGAACACGCTCACCGGCGCAATCTACGTCGGAGCATTTCGCGGCGCGCGCACGCAGATCCCCGAAGCTCCAGGCCTGAAGACACTCAAAGATCTCGGCCAGGTCATCAATTACGGCAGCCCAACGGAAAGCGTAGTTCCATTCCCCGGCGTGCGCGCCAATCTCTCCTACATCAATATCTTTTCCGGCGGAGCACTGACGCAGGACTCTACTACCTTCGACATCACCGCCCAGCTCGTGAAGGTGCTTCACACGCACACCCTCAGCTTCGGCGGCGAGGTGGAACGCGACCGGATTGACATGAATGACTTCTCGTACACGCCAGGCGACAACAGCTTCAGCGCCCAGCAAACGCAGACCCCCACCGGCACAACTCTGCCGTCCGGTTTCACCGCTTCCGGAGACCCCTTCGCCAGTTTCTATCTCGGCTACGAATCCAGTTTCTTCCAGGACAACGGGCGCACCGCTTACCTGCGCGAAATTCGCCCCTCTCTCTATCTTCAGGACGACTGGAAAATAAACTCCAAACTGACCCTCAATCTTGGCCTGCGCTGGGATCCCTGGCTGCCGCCCATTGATCAGAACGGGACCCTGGTTGGCTTCAATCTCGCCAATCCCAACTTCCAGTCCACGGTCGCTCCCGGCGCCCCGAAGGGCGTCTGGTTCGTAGGCGACCCGGGCTTGCCAAAAGCGGTTTTCAAAAACAACTTCAACGACTTCGCTCCGCGTGTCGGCTTCGCCTGGAACATCTTCGGCACCGGCACGACCGTGCTCCGCGGCGCCTATGGCATCTTCTACGGCTTCCCGGAGGGCCTGCTCTACCAACGCACCGACGCCATGCAGCCCGTCGACCTGTTCCTGAATATTCCCGCGCCCCCACAACGCTGGGATGATATCTATAGCAGTTATCCCGGCGGCGATCCCTTCCCCCGTGCTCACGTCGGCCCTTCGGACTTTAAGAACTACCAGTTCATCACGCCGCTTTCCGGCGGAGTCCTGAATCCTTTCTCCAAAGTGGAATACACGCAGGCCTACAACGTCATCGTGGAGCAGAGTCTGAGCCACGGTTTCGCGATGAACGTTGGATGGGTGGGGAACCATGCCCTGCACGTCATGGCCTCGCGGCAGTTCAACCCGGCCGTCGGCGCTCCGACTTCCAGCGTGGAGAACAAGTACCGTATCTTTCCTGGCCTCGGTGCCGTCGAACTGGCCGACTCGTACAACTACGCGATGACCAATGCAATGGAGATCAACGTCACGCGCCGTGCATCGCATGGGCCCGCGCTGCTCGCCAACCTTGTGTGGATGAAGACCATCGACAATGGCTCATCCGGCACCGAAGGACAGGCAGGTCCGCCCAATCCATTCAACCTGAACAGTGCCCGTGGAGTAGCCGATTTCGATCAGGCGGTGCGCTTCACCACCTCAGCCAACTATCCGTTCCCGCGCCTTGACGTAAACGGGATCGCAGGTGCGCTGGCCAATGGGTGGCAAATCAACGCGATCGTCACTGCCCAAACCGGATTGCCGATCACCATCACCAGTGGTGTCGACAATTCCCATTCCGGCGTTGGCAACGACTACGCGGACTTCACCGGCGTCAGCACGAAGCGCCCCGCCGGAGCCTCCAAAATCCAGAGCTGGTTTAACCCCGCAGCCTTCAAAAAGAACGCGGTCGGCACCTTCGGCAACGTGCCGCGGAACCTTCTCCGAGGGCCCGGCTACGCCGATGTCGACTTGTCGCTATTCAAGGACATAGCGCCCGAGCGCCGCGTTCACGCCCAGTTCCAGGCAGAGGCCTTCAATGCCTTCAACCACACAAACTTTGCCAACCCGGTGTCGAACGTTTCGTCGGGAACTTTTGGGCAGATCACATCCACCAGCACCAGCACGGGGAGCGTCAATTCGCCCACGACGGCCGGCGCGCAACGCGTATGGCAATTCGCGCTCAAGCTTATTTTCTAGTTTGAGCCTTCTCAATCCCCGGCGCCCACTTCCCATCAACCAGGAGTTGGGCGCCATTTCCTTTCACCGAAACCTGCGATCGCCAACAGGTTGCCGGTAATACCTAAGCTTCAAAACTGCACCTTCGGCGCACTCTGCGATGCGGGGCTCGCCTCGAAATAGGCATTATTCGTCTGGAAGCCCGCCATCCCCGCCCACACGCTGTTCGGAAACTGACGGATGAAAGTGTTGTAATCGCGCACCGCCTGGTTG
>DATEPN010000126.1:0-6772 GCA_035273225.1 Acidobacteriaceae bacterium
CAACTACGCTCCGCCTGAAGCCGATCCGGCTGATCCGCGCGCGACGCTGACGGAGTACATCCGCACACGCCAGCTCACGGCTGACACGGCGCCGGCCCTTCGCCAGATGATCGAGCAGATCGAAAGCGAAGTGGTCATGTATAAGACTCTCGCCAATGTCCCCGCCAGCCAGCAGCAAAACGTACGCAACGACATGTACATCGCGAGCGAGTCGCTGCGGCTGATGAGGAAGACCGGCGACCCCGCGTTCAGTTCCGCCGATGCGGAGGTTCTGCGGAACTACCGCGGTTATCTCGACAACTCCACCAAATACATTCCCACCTGGGTAAAGGTGGCCGTCGCGCTCGCGCTGGGGATGGGCACGATGGTCGGGTGGAAGCGGATAGTGGTAACGATCGGCGAGAAAATCGGCCGGGAGCACCTCACGTACGCGCAGGGAGCCGCCGCCGGCATCGTGGCCGCCGCGACGATCATCGGCGCGGATAACTTCCACATGCCTGTCTCTACGACGCACGTGCTCTCCTCGGGCGTCGCGGGCAGCATGAGCGCCAATGGCAGCGGCTTGCAGATGACCACGATCCGCAACATCGCGATGGCCTGGGTGTTCACGCTGCCGGCCGCGGCACTCCTCGCTGGGTCGCTCTTCTGGCTCATGCGCCAGTTTCTCTGAGTCGCTTCAGGAAATCTGCTCCGCGCGTTTTCTGTAGTATCGAGAAAGCGCCGCCGTCGATTCGTTCGGCGCAGGCTGATACACATCGATGAGTCTCAAAGCACGCATTGAAGCCGTCATTTACGCCGCCGAGGAACCGGTGACGCTGCAGCAGCTTGCTGCGATTTTCCGCGGCGAAGCGCTGGCCAGCCGGGCAGCGCGCCTGGCGCCGCAGGGCGATCCGGAAGAGCCGACTGAGGCGGACGTTCCCGCAGAAGAGGCGCTGGCCGAATCGGCGGGATCGTCGGAGGGAGACCCCAAGCCCCCATCCGCACCCGCTACGGACGAGAAACTCCCCTCCGAGCCTGCCGCGCAGGATTCCGCGGACTCCGAGGTTGCCACGCCTGATTACGCTGGCGAGCCGCAGCCACGCACGGACGTTCAGCCTGCCCCGGCAGAGGCGCCGTATGCCGAATCGCAGCCGGCCATCGATCAGACGGAAGCCGCGGCTGCGTCGGCGGGGGAAACGCTCTCGGCGGAAGATGAGAAGAAGGCAGCGCGTGCGCGGGATCGTGAGGCGCGCGACGAAATCCGCCGGCTGGTCGACGAATTGATCACCGAATACGCGGCTTCGGACCGCGGGCTCGAGATTCGCGAAGTCGCGGGGGGCTTTCGGATGGCGACGCGGGCGGAGTATCACGATGCGGTCCGTGCGTTCGTGAAGAGCCTGAAGCCGCCGATGAAGCTCTCGCTGCAGGCTCTGGAGACGCTCGCGGTGATTGCCTACAAACAGCCCATTACTGCGCCGGAAATCGGCGAGATTCGCGGCGTGGACTCGGCCGGTGTGCTCGGATCGCTGGTTGCGCGCAAGCTGATCACAACCGCTGGCCGGAAGCAGGTCATCGGGCGACCGATTCTCTACAAGACCACGAAGGAATTCTTGTTGCGCTTTGGTCTCAAGGACCTGAACGAACTGCCTTCCATCGAGGAGTTCGAGAAAATGGCGACTGAATTAGCAGAAACCGAACAGGAAGCGGCGGCGACCGCGCCCTCCGAAAAAGAGCTGCCGTTCGCGCAAAACGAGATGGCCGAGATCGAGGAAGCCGCAGGCGGGCCGTTCGATCCGAATCAACCTGCGCCGCCGATGGACGAGCCGGAGCCCTCGCCGGAGCCGCCTATCGGGGAACCTCCGGCGGAGCCGAACCCGGCGCCCACGACGGAGCAGGACGCCAGCGCGGAGTAGATTTCCTGCAAACGAAAAGCCCCAGCGGCGCCATCCTCGAGGACGTGGGCTTTTTGTTATTGCACAGTCACGCTGAGGGTCGTCGACGCCGTCACGCTCGAACCGGTCCCGGTGACCGTCAACGTGTACGAGCCAGCGGCGACATTGGACGATGTCGACGTGGTGCTGCTCGAAGCCGTGCCGCTGCTGGTCCCGCAGCCGCCAGCAAAGCCGGCCGTGAGCGCGAGGGCGAGGAGGGCCATCGTGGTCCAGGCCCTGGAGCGCGCCACCTGCCGCACTCTGCGGAACCCGAAGAGCAGCACGCCGGCCAGAGCGGTCATCCCGAGTGGGAGGCTTCGGGGTGTTCGCTGCCCGCGACCGACGGATGCCGTTGCCGTGCCACCCCGCGCGAAGCTGTGGACGCCCGAGCCGCTGCACTGGGATTTCGAGGTGTAGACGGTTAGGGTGGTGGTCACCGCCGTGCTGCCAGCCACGGAGGCATTGCCGATTGCATAGCAACCGTTTGTCATCGCCGGCGATGCCGTTACCGTGAAGCTGACTGTGCCGGTGAAGGCGTTTACGGGCGTTACAGTTACGTTCGAGCTCGCCGAGCTCCCCGCCGCCACGGTCATGTTCGCTGCGGCCAGCTTGAAGCTGGGGCTGCCCGTCGTGCCGCCTCCTCCGCCGCCGCCTCCGGTCGTCGTGGTTGTTGCGGTCCATGCGGTCGTCAGCGCGTTGAAGTCGAACGAACCGAGGCCCGTCGCTTCATCGTAGCCAGCGGCGGCGGTGTATTCCGAAGCGCCCGCCGACGAGCAGTAACTCGAGCCGGCGGTGCAGGCGTTGGAACCCTGCGTGATGTCGTGGAACGCGGCCGCATAGGTGGATGCATTCGAGGCGAGGGTGTAGAGCTGCTTATTCAGCAGCCCCTGCGTTGAGCCCGCCTTTTGGTTCAGGATGGCCACCATGCCCGCGAAGATCGGCGTCGCGAAGCTGGTGCCGCCTCCGGCGGTCAGATATCCGTTGCTCGACGAGTCTCGAAAGCCCTTTGTGCAGCTTCCCTGCTGTCCGGTACTCCATGCCGACTGGTCGCTCGTGCAGTAGAGATAGCCGCCTACGTCTGCGGAACTGTTCAGGGAAATGTCCGGGACCAGCCGAAAGCTGCCGGAGGGAATTCCGGGGACGCCGGCCTGCCAGCTCGGCCGGGGCGCAAACTTGCTCGCGCCGCCACCGCCGGCTGAGAGCGCGTATTGCGCTCCATTCTGGTTTGCATAGGATCCGCTCTGTGGATCGTCGTTCCAGGCGACCTCGGGGATATAGGAAAGCGCTGAAGTGACCAGATCGCTGCCGCTGGCTGGCTGCCAATAGGTTCCTGCGTTCTTTCCGTTCACATCCTGCGAAACAAATTCCGTGCCGCCGACGCCGGTTGCGTATGCGCTGCTTGCCGGGAAATTGACCGCCAGACTTTTTTCCTGCGTCGTGGGCGTGGTGTTGGTCGTCAGATCGCCGTAACATGCCGTCGAGCCATCGTCGCCTGAAGCGACGACGATGCTTTGGCCCTGGCTCGCGCCCTGCTGCGTGATGCCTTCCAGCGTGTTGAAGTCAGTCTGCGCCAAATCGAGTTCGCAGCTGCCATAGCTCAGGCTGATGATCCCGCCCAGGTTATTGTCCACCGCATCGCGCAACGCGTCGTAGACGCTCACGCCCTTGGCATTGCCGGCGTAGTCGAAGAGAATCGTCGCGCCCCTGCCGATACCCGATGCGTACTCCAGATCGAGGTCCGATTCAGCTTCGTCGCCCTGCACCTTTGCCGAGGTGCCTGTTGAAGGCGTGAGTCGAATCGTTGGATCCTTCACGGTCAGCCCGGCCGCTTTCTGGAACACTTCAATGTCGCTGACTGCGATGGCCGACTGGCCCAGCACCACAATCGTTTGCCCGCTGCCGGTATCGCCGGAGTTATACGCAGCATTGATGTCGTAGATGACGGCCACGTCCCCGGGGGTGAGAAAATGCCCGCCCATCTGCGCCGACGTGAACTGGGCCGTTGACTGCCGATGCGGCTGCAGCTGCGGCTTCGGACGGAAGTCGTTCAGGCCGCGGATCGACAGCACCACCCCATTCAGGGCCGCAGGAACGGAAAGCTCCGTTGCGTTCGCAAAATGCGCTTCTCCGCGCGAAAGGTAACGGTGCAGCTCTGTCGCAAATGCGCTTTCGACCTGGCCCGCTGTGCCGGAGAAGGTGATGCTGTTTCGGCCGCTGGCTACGCTCTCAATGGTGAATCCCTGCGATTCGAGCCATGCCTTGACACTGGCGAGGTCGGCGTCATTCATGCCGAAGAGGCTGCCGTATTGTTGCGGTGTGAGCCACTGGTGGTAGTAGTGGGAGCCCGGCGTCTGCTGCGCTTCAAGCAATGCGTCGAGCGCGGCCTTTTGCGCAGCGGTGGGCTGAAAGTACATCGTCATGCCTTCGATCGGAGTCGACGGGTTCATCCGTCCCTGATCCACGGCTGTTGCCAAGCGCGGGCTGACGGTGTTTCGGAGCGCAACCATCTGGTTCGGGTTGATCGCGGCTATCCGGCGCTGGGGCGCCTGTGCCTGCACGCCGCAGGCGCACACGACCGGCGCGGCCGCGATCATCATCCTGACCACCCGGCCCCGGAAACGACGGAATGCAAAAAGACGGGATGCAAAAAGACGCATCAATGGCCTTACCTCTGGTTTTGCTTGGATGTGCAGAACTGCCTTCGTGGAGGGGTTCAATCGAAAGCTTTCCGGCCCCCATATTTCCTGAACAGCTAAGTAGTTAATCTTGCAGAGAAAGCCTCGCGGGCGAGCAGGATGGCGTACCCGGAATGTTAGACGCGGTCCCCTGGAATTTGGGTAACCGGCCAGTCGTCAGGCGAGCCGGGGCGCCACCGCTGCGTGCGGGCCGCAATCGATTGCGCATGACGTTGACTCCGGGGGAACCTGAACTAAAACGATTAATCTTGACGGCGGTTCTGCCGCGCCGGTAGGATTTGCCTTTCCCGGATGGGGAGTCCCCACCGGGATCCGAGGAGCCCATGACCCTTTCGCACTTTCCCAAAAATGTGGTGCGCTGTGCCTCTGCCGTGGTCTTCACTGTCGCCCTTTCTGCGGGCGCACAGAATCAGTCCTCTTCCCGGCCCTGGATGAATAAGTCGCTCTCCCCCGATCAGCGCGCCGATCTGGTCATCCAGCAGATGACGCTCGACGAGAAGATGAACTTTGTGCACGGCACCGGATGGAATGGACTCCGCCCCAACGCCGAAATCCCGAAAGGCTCGCTCGGCGGCGCGGGATACGTGGTGGGGGTTGAACGTCTCGGTATTCCGGGCATCAATATGGCGGATTCGGCGGTTGGTGTTCGGCTGGGCGCGCCTGGTAGCCATTACACAACCCTGCTGCCGTCGGTGGTCGGCGCGGCCAGTTCATGGGATCCGGACGCACTCTTCCTTTACGGCGACGTGATCGGCCGCGAACTGCGCAACATGGGCTACAACATGTCCATTGGCGGCGGCGTCGATCTTGCCCGCGAGCCGCGCAACGGCCGCAACTTCGAGTACGCCGGAGAAGATCCTCTGCTCGCAGGCACTATGGTCGGCAAGCTTGCCGCAGGCGTGCAGTCAAACCAGGTCATGGGCGACATCAAGCACTACGCCTTCAATGATCAGGAAACCGGCCGCACCATCGTGAACGTGAAAATCGGCCAGCGCGCCGCCCGCGAATCGGACCTGCTCGCTTTTCAGATCGCGCTTGGCATCGCGCATCCCGCAGGCGTCATGTGCTCCTATAACAAGGACACCATTACACCGCCGGAGACGACAGCCGACTGGTCGTGCGAGAACGATTATCTGCTCAACCAGGTTCTGAAGAAGGACTTTGGGTTCAAGGGCTTCGTGCTCTCCGACTGGGGCGGCACACACTCGACGGTGCACGCATTTACCGCGGGTCTCGATCAGGAGCAGCCCGGATCAAAGTACTTTGGCGATCCGCTGAAGCAGGCGATCCAGTCCGGCAAGGTGCCGCAGTCGCGGCTCGATGATGCCGTGCACAGGGTGCTGCGCAGCATGTTCGCTGACGGCGTGATCGATAACCCGCCGCAGTTCGAGGAAACCGACCCCTTCAAGGGACGCGATGACGCCGAACACATTGCCGATGAGAGCATCGTGCTGCTGAAGAACGCGGACAATGTCCTGCCGCTGAACGCCTCATCGGTGCAGTCCATCGCCATCATCGGATCGCATGCTGATGTCGGCGTGCTCTCCGGCGGCGGATCGGCGCAGGTGGATGCGCCCGGCGGCAATGCCGTTGGCCCGAAGCACGCCGGTGGTTCGCGCTGGATGGAGCACGTCTGGTTCCCGTCGTCGCCGCTGAAGGAAATCCGCAGGCACGCTCCGCACGCGAAAATCGAATTCAATGACGGCTTCGATCCCGCGTCCGCGGCGAAGCTCGCCGGCAGTTCGCAGATCGCGATCGTCTTCGTGCAGCAGTGGATGAGCGAAGGCATGGACCGGCCCACCAGCGCGCTGCCCGTCATCGATGAAGGCGGAAAGAAAGTCAGTCAGGACGACCTCGTGGATGCGGTGGTGGCTGCCAATCCGCGCACCATCGTCGTCATCGAGAGCGGCGGGCCGGTGACAATGCCATGGTCCGACAAGGTGCAGGGGATCGTGGAAGCCTGGTTCCCGGGCATCGGCGGGGCACAGTCGCTGGCATCGATCCTGTTCGGCGATGTGAACCCCTCGGGTCGACTGCCGGTCAGCTTCGCCAAGTCTGACGACCAGTTGCCGCACCCGCAGGTCCCGGGGCTGCACACGGCCGGTCCGGGCAGCCTGCCGGAAGCCGGATTCCACAAGGAGACTGCCTTCGACGCCGATTACAACG
>DATEPN010000127.1:0-6322 GCA_035273225.1 Acidobacteriaceae bacterium
TTCCGGGGCCGAGTACGGATCGCCTGGGCGGTGTCGCGCGCGAGGAACAAGTCGTCGTCGTCGCCTCACTGTTCGAGCGGCGAGCGCCGGGCCTCTACCACAACACGGCCGCGATCCTCGAGAAGGACGGCTCTGTCGCGGGACTTTACCGGAAGATGCACATCCCCGACGACCCGCTCTACTACGAGAAGTATTACTTCACGCCGGGGGATCTCGGCTTCCGCGCCTTCGACACGACGGCGGGCAAAATCGGCACGCTGGTCTGCTGGGACCAGTGGTATCCCGAGGGCGCGCGCATCACCGCCATGAAGGGCGCGAACGTTCTCTTCTATCCCACCGCCATCGGCTGGCACCCGCACGAAAAAGAGGCGTTCGGCACGGCGCAGTACGAGGCGTGGCAGACGATCCAGCGTGCGCATGCCATCGCCAACGGTGTCTATGTCGCGGCGGTGAATCGGGTCGGACACGAGCATGGCGATATTCGCGGCAATCGCGCGGAGGGCCCGGGGCTGGAGTTCTGGGGGGGATCGTTCCTCGCCGATCCTTTCGGCCGCGTGATCGCCAGGGCAGCGCACGACAGGGAAGAGATTCTCATTGGAGAAATCGATCTGGCCGCGATGGAAGACACGCGCCGCAACTGGCCGTTTCTGCGCGACCGGCGCATCGACGCGTACGGGCCGATCGTGAACCGTTTTCTGGACGGCGAGGAGTGAGCGCGATCGGCGTGGCCATGCAGACGATGACGGGAACTCCGCGCGAACTCGGCTACCGCATGCCGGCCGAGTGGGAGCCGCACACGGCGACGTGGCTGGCGTGGCCGCATAATCCGGACGACTGGCCGGGGAAGTTCCAGCCGATTCCGTGGGTCTACGCGGAAATCGTCAGGCATCTGGCGCGCGTCGAAGACGTGCACATTCTGGTCAACGATGCTGCCGCGGAGAAACGCGCGCGGGGCATCCTGAAGCGTAATGCCGTCAACGTGGCGCGGGTGCATTTTCATCCGTGGCGGACGGATCGCGTCTGGACGCGCGACTCGGGCCCGATCTTCGTGCGTCGATCAGACGAACAAAACCCGGGCGGATATGCTCCCGTCGCGGTGACAAACTGGAAGTTCAACGCCTGGGCGAAATATCCGAACTGGCACGATGACGACCAGGTGCCCGATCGGGTCGCGGAACTGCTGAACCTGCCACAGTGGACGCCGACGATCGACACAGCCGGCGGACCGCAGCGCGTCGTGCTCGAAGGCGGCTCCATCGACGTAAACGGCGCGGGCACCCTGATCACGACGGAAGAGTGCCTGCTGAGCGAATTACAGCAGCGCAATCCTGGTGTTTCACGCGCGCAAATCGAAAAGGCTTTCTACGACTTTTTGGGGATCGATCAGGTGTTGTGGATGAACCGCGGCATCGCCGGCGATGACACGCACGGCCACGTGGACGACATCACGCGCTTTGTGGGAAAGGACACGATCATCACTGTGGTCGAGCCCAATCGTGATGATGACAATCATCTTCCGCTCGCCGAAAATTTGGATCGCCTGAAATCCGCGCGCAATGTTGACGGCAAGCCATTCCGCATCGTCGAACTGCCAATGCCCGATCCGGTCGTATTTGAGGGCCAGCGGCTGCCGGCCAGCTACGCCAACTTCTACATTGCCAACGGGGTTGTGCTTGTGCCAACCTTAAATCAATCCGCCGATCGGAAAGCGCTCAACATTCTCGCGGAAGTCTTTCCCGCGCGCGAGGTGGTGGGGATTTATTGCGGAGACTTGATCTGGGGGCTGGGCGCTCTGCACTGCATGACGCAACAGCAACCGGGGCTCCCGGCGGAGCTGTCTGCTGGGTTGGCGCAAGCTGGGCCGCGTTGGAGCGCTAATGCTGAATAACAATCTGGAGTGGCTGGAAGACTGGTATATGCGCCAGTGCGACGGCGACTGGGAACACCGCGAGGGAATCCGCCTCGAAAGCCTGCGCCGCCGGGGATGGCGGCTGATCATCAGCCTGGAAGGCACCACCGCCGAGAACGCCGCGCCGAACCGCCTCGCCCTCGATACGAGCGGGGAAGAGTGGATCGACTGCACGATCGACGGCAGCCGCTTTGAGGGCGCCGGCGATCCCCGCCGCCTGGAGCAGATCATCGGCGTCTTTCGCAAGTGGGTCGACACGCGGCCTTCCTGAGCCGCGCTACCGCTGCACCTGATAAAAGAGTCGCATCACCCCGTCGCCAAAAGCTTTCTCTTCCATCAGGCGCAGCGGCAGCTCGCAACTGAGCTTCGGAAAGAGAGGCATTCCGCTCCCCAGAAGGATGGGGACGATGGCCATCCGCAGCTCATCGACCAGTCCGGCTTCGAAAAATGTCCGTGCCAGTTCGGAGCCGCCCGCCAGCCAGATTTTGTTGCCGTTCCGCTCGCGCAGGTCGCGGACGAAATCCTCGGCGTCCTCGTTGACCCAGTGGACGCCCTTGCTTTTCGGCGGGTGCGCCTTGCGCGTGAAGACGTAGTTGGTCATTCCGGGGAAGACCGGCTGGCCCACGCTGACCATCAGGTCGTGGGTTTTGCGGCCGATCAGCACCGTGTCCACGGACTGGAAGAATTCCTCGAGGCCATGGTCCTCATCGTGAGGGATCCAGTCGTAGGAGCCATCTTCGCGAGCAATATAACCGTCGAGAGAACAGGCGACGGAATAAATAACCGGGCGCATTGGCGGCACAATACCATATCGCTATGACGGGTTCCGACGAAATCCTGATGCGGGCGGCGCTGGATGAGGCCCGGGCAGCGGCCGATGCAGGCGAGGTGCCCATTGGAGCGGTCGCCGTGCTCGGCGGCCAGATTGTCGGGCGAGGGCAGAACCGGGTCCTTCGCGATCAGGACCCGACTGGGCACGCTGAGATCGTCGCGATGCGGCGGGCGGCGGCGGCCATCCGGAATTACCGCCTGCTCGACTGCGAACTGTACGTGACCCTGGAGCCGTGCGCAATGTGCGCGGGAGCCATGATCCACGCGCGCCTGGGACGGCTCATCTACGGCGCCGCCGATCCGAAGGCCGGCGCAGTGGGATCGGTGCTCGAAGTTCTGAACCATCCGCTGCTCAACCACAGGATGCCGGTCACCTCCGGCGTGCTGGCGCAGGACTGTGGGGCTCTGTTGCGGGACTTCTTTCGCGACCGGCGAGGCTGAGGCCTATTGCACAGAAAGATATTTGAATACTACGTTAATCCGTTGCGCAACTGCTTCGTTTTCAGCGCGATGATTCGAACGCCCCGTTTTTCCAGCCATCCTCTAGACTGGAAACAGTGCTCACGCCTGTCAAAATGATTGTCGTCGACATCGACGGTACGCTCCTGCCGTCGGCCGGAACGGCCATCAGTCGCCGGAACTGCCAGGCGTTGCGGGAGGCTGAGGCGGCCGGCTTTGAGGTGGTCATCGCCACCGGACGGCGCCAGGCGTACGCGACGCCGCTCATCGACCCCGTCGGTCTTCGCCCGGAGACGGTCCTCATCACCTCGAATGGCACCGTCACCCGCACGCTCGCCGGTGCGTCCATCGACCGCTTTCTGCTGCCCGTCGAGACGGCCCGCGCGCTGTGTCCGGCGCTCCGCCCGCTCGGAACAATGGTGTTTACGTTCGACCGGGAAGGTCCGGGCGAGCTCGTCCTCGAGTCTCTCGAGACGCTGCATGAGCGCATCTCGCTTTGGGTCGAGGCGAATCGGCCCTGGATCCGCGAGGTGCGGCCGCTGGAGCGCGCGTTCGATGACGGCGAAGCGCCGGTTCAGGGCATGGTCTGCGGCGGCACCGTCGAGATGCGGCAGGCGGAGTCCTGGCTGGCCGCGAGCCCGTATGCGCCAGTGATTGAGGTCCACCGCACCGAGTACCCCGTGCGCGATCTGACGATCCTCGACATCCTGCCGCCGGGGTGTTCGAAGGGCACAGCGCTCGGTCGCCTTGCGGAACAGCGCGGCATGCAGCCAGAAGAGATTCTGGCCATTGGAGATAACTGGAACGACCTGGAGATGCTGGAGTACGCGGGTCAGCCGGTGGTGATGGTCAGCGGCGCCCCCGATCTGGTGGACCTGGCCCGCAGCCGACGATGGCAACTGGCGCCGGGCAACGACGAGGATGGGGTGGCATCCATCGTGGAGGGCCTCCTCGCCGACACCCGCGTGGATGGCGCAAAGGTGGCAGGTACGAGCCTCTGAAACTGGTAGAGTATAGACCGATGCGACTGCGTTTCCAGCCCTGGAGGGTCAGTGTGTGCCTCGCCGCCCTGTCCCTGGTTTGTCCGGCCTGGCGCGCTCACGCCGCCGAGCCGACGGCCACCCGCATCGCCGAGCACATCACCCTGAAGAACGGCTTCGACTACATCTGCGACCACCGCGAGATGGTGGACGGCAGGGTGCGTCTCTACATGGACGCGAAGGGCTCGAACTTCATTGAGGTGAGCGCTGCGGATATTGTCTCCGACGAGCAGGTCAGCCTGCCTGTTGCCGTTCCAGCCGAAGCGCCCGCGCCGATGGCCGCGACTGCACCGGGTCCGGAAAGGCTCAGCGAGCAGCAACTGAAGCCGATGCTGGCGCAGGCACAGAAGGCCTATGACATCGATGAGGATCTGCTGGCGAGCGTGATTAAGCAGGAGAGCGGAGGACATTCCCGCGCGGTGAGCCGCGCCGGGGCGCAGGGGCTGATGCAGCTGATGCCTCAGACTGCGTCGGACCTCGGTGTGCAGAACACCTTCGCGCCGGGACAGAACATCAAGGGCGGTACGGCGTATCTGGACTGGCTGCTGAAGCGGTACGACAACAGGATCGAGTGGGCGCTGGCCGCCTACAACGCCGGACCCGCGGCTGTGGACAAGTACCACGGCATCCCGCCGTATCGCGAGACGCGTGCCTACGTCGCTCGCGTGATCCATGAATATAACCGCCGCTTCGCGCTGCGCCACAAGAGCGATGCGCATCCTGCCGCCCAGACGGCGTCGGTGGCGCGTTAGCGCCGAGTCTCCACGGAGTTCTGCTTGAAGAGTCATAAGACCCGGATCCTGGCGCTGATCGCCGTCCTCGCTGTCGCTGCGCTGGTCTGGTTTGGCCGTAACCGGATTCACTTCAACTGGGGCGTTTTCGTCGAGCAGCTCCGGATGGCGAACTGGGGCCGGATCGCCGTCGGCCTCGCCTGCATTTATCTCGGCTACGTGGTGCGCGCTGCGCGCTGGGCTATGCTCATGCGCCACAGCAAGCGCGTGCCGCTATTCTCGCTGCTCGGAGCCCAGGTGATCGGCTTCACTGCGGTGGCGTTGATCGGGCGAGTCGCCGATCTGGTGCGTCCCTATCTGGTCGCCAGGAAGACTCTGCAACCGCTCAGTTCACAGATTGCCGTCTATATCGTGGAGCGGCTGTTCGACGCGGGCGCCATGGCGTTCATTACCTTCTCTGTGATCCTGATGGCTGCGCCGGGGACGCTACCGCATCCGGAGGTGGTGAAGAAAGCCTCGCTGCTGGGCCTGGTGCTGATGGTGGCGGGCGGCTTGTTCCTGCTGGCGGTGCGTCTCTGGGGCGCTGCCATCGGAGGCGCGGCGGGCCGCATCTTCGGAAGAATCTCGAAGAAGCTTGGGGAAGCGGTCGAGAACAAGATTGCGGCGTTCCGTTCAGGACTGGACACCATCCGGTCCGTCGGGGATTTCGCGATCGCCGCTTCGCTGTCGATCGGAATGTGGCTGCTGATTGCGGTCGCCTACCTGGAGACGGCGCGGGCCTTTGTGGCCGCTCCGGCTCTGGGCTCGATGACGGCGCCGGATAGCGTATTGCTGATGGTGATCAGCGGAACGGCGAGCACCATTCAGCTGCCCGTACTGGGCTGGTTCACGCAAATTGGGCTGGTGGAAGAGGCTATCCGGAATTTCTTCGGCGTCTCGCCGGAGGCCGCCATGGGATGCGCTGCCACTCTGCTGCTGGTCACTTTCCTGGGGATCGTGCCGGTGGGCCTCATCTGGTCCAGATTTGAGCAGGTGTCGCTGAGGAAGGTGGCTCAGGAGAGCGAGCATGCCAGCGAAGATCTCGCGCATCGCGCGGCCGAGCCGGTGCGATCGGAAGCTACCAGCTAGCCCACAACAGAGAACCTCGGCAGAACTGGACTGCAGCGGAACAAAAAAGTGGGCCATCGTGCGCGCGATGGCCCTGGTCGAGTAAACCTTTGCGAAGTGCGGCGGACGAGGCGTTACTGCCCCATGATGGTCCGCGTCGGAGCGTATTCCGGAACCTTCTTGTCCAGCCTGCGGGTGATCTGGTTGTGGAACTGAACTGTGCGCAGAGCATAGCCGCTTGCCTG
>DATEPN010000128.1:0-4142 GCA_035273225.1 Acidobacteriaceae bacterium
GTATTCTCCCACTGTTCACGGCGGTTGACCAGAAGATTCCTGGGGCGGGTTCCTGGCGCCAGAACTTCCGGGAAGGCGATCTCGGCCACAGCCGATCCATGATCACAGCAGAAGATCGGAGTTGTTCAATTCCGTTTCTGCTCCTGACGGGATCGCAGTCAGGAATGCCAGGTCACTCCAAGGGTCACTTCGGGTGCGATTTTTCCATGTTGGAAACGCTATACCAGGCGATCCTCCACGGTCCGTCGCTTTGACGCTTAAACTCCGCAATGAAGTTCGTCTTGTGGGTCGTCAGCACACGCCTCCCGTTTGACAAGTACATCCGACCAAGAGACGGCCGGAAAGGAGTCTTCATTTCCTGAATGAGGGGCGAACACCAACAGATGATCGTGCCGGCAATTGTAGTGCTTCATTGACTGATGCTGGAGGGGACCATAGGATCAGTCTGTCCCCAGCAACAGGGCCGAATGATTTCCACGACCATTTCGCGGTTCCGCATTGTTGAAAAGATTGGCGGAGGCGGCATGGGCGTGGTGTACAAGGCCGTGGACGCCGATCTTGGCCGCTTTGTTGCGCTGAAATTCCTTCCCGACGAACTGGCGCAGCACCCGGAGGCTCTGGAGCGCTTCCGCAGGGAGGCGCGCGCCGCGTCGGCTCTCAATCATGCCAACATCTGCACCATTTATGAAATCGGAACCCACGAAAACACATCGTTTATCGCGATGGAGTTTCTCGAGGGCGTGACGCTGAGGCACCGCATCGAGACGGGGCTCGATGCCGGCAGCTTGCTGAACCTTGCCATCGAGATCGCCGATGGACTGGACGCTGCGCATGCCAAAGGAATCGTTCACCGCGACATCAAGCCGGCCAATCTCTTCGTAACCACCAGCGGCCATGCCAAGATCCTCGATTTTGGACTGGCGAAGTTCGCAGGCGTGGCGGCGCAAGCAGCCATCGCAGACCAGGCGACGCAGACTGTCCTGGTTGACCCTGTGCACCCAACGATGGCGGGAGCCGTGCTGGGGACGCTCGCCTATATGTCGCCGGAGCAGGTTCGCGGAGAAGAGCTGGATGCGAGATCCGATCTGTTTTCCTTCGGAGCGGTGCTGTACGAGATGGCGACGGGGCGGCTGCCGTTCCAGGGAGGCTCAACGGCGCTGCTGCAGGATGCGATTCTGAACCGATTGCCGACGCCGCCGGTGCGGCTGAATCCGGAGGTCCCGCCGCATCTCGAGGAGATCATCAACAAGGCGCTGGAAAAGGACCGTGAGGTCCGTTACCAGCACGCCGGCGAGATGCGCGCGGATTTGAAGCGGCTGAAGCGGGACATGGATTCGGCGCGCGTCTACGCATCGCGCGGTGGCGCCGAAGCAGCGGTGAGCGCCGGGACCGCAGCGACGATGGCGGGAGGGCCCAGCGCAACGTCTTCGGCGCAGGCGATGCAAGGCACGCGAGGGGCCGGGATCGCGGGAGGGTCGGGGATATCGTCCGTTACGGAGGTGGCGCGGCAGCATCGATGGGGTGCGGCGGTCACCGCCATCGTTGTCCTGGCTCTGGTGGCCGCCGCCGCTTACGGGATCTATTCCTTTGCGCATCGCGGCGGCAGCGCTCCATTCCAGAATTTTTCGATGGCCCAGGTCACCGATACCGGCACAGCGGAGCAGGCCGCCATTTCGCCCGACGGGAAGTTCATTCTGAGTGTGCAGAACGAAGACGGGAAGCAGGCGCTCTGGCTGCGCAATGTGCCGACGAACAGCAATGCGCGGATCGTGGAAGCTTCGGGCGCGTCGTACAGTCACCTGATGTTTTCGCCCGACGGCAATTCTCTCTATTTTCTGGAGGCCGCAGACAAGACAGGCAACATTCGCAACCTGTATCGCGCGCCGGTGCTGGGCGGCGAGCCGCGACAGATCGTGCGCGACATTGACAGCGACATTGCGTTCTCGCCGGATGCGAGCCGGATCGCTTACTTCCGGGGCGACGATCCGATCCCTGAGGAATCGCGGCTGCTCAGCGCCAATCCGGATGGAACCGATGAGAAGGTGCTGCTGGTCCAGAAGACTGCATCGCCTCCGCTGTGGCTGTCCTGGTCGCCGGACGGGAAGCAGATCGCGTACGCATACAGGCCAGGACAGTTCGGCGTACTGGGCGGGATCGGATTGTTCGAGGTCGCGAGCGGGAAGAGCAGGACACTCGTATCGTTCCGGGAAAAGAGAGTCTTCGATCTGCGCTGGGTTCCAAATGGGAGGGGCCTGATTGTGGCGTACGGCGCCCGGCCCAGGGTCTTTCAGAGACAGATCGGGTTTGTCGCGTGGCCGGACGGGGCATTCCGCCCCATCACGCGAGACACGAACAGCTATCGGACTCTCACGCTCTCGGCAGACGGGAAGGTCGCAGCCACCGTACAGGACAGGACGACCCACATCACGAACATCCTTCCCGGCACAGGAAGCAAAGAGAGTTCGCCGGTGGCTGCGCTCTCGGATATTCCTGATGCTTACGCGCTGAGCTGGGCCGGCGATCAGGAGTTGCTGGTCAGCAATGGATCCGAGCTGATGCAGGTGGGTGCGGGCGATACGAATCGCAGGACGCTGGCCAGCGATACGACGAGCAATATCACCGCGGCCCGGCGATGCGGAGAACAGTATCTGGCGCTTGCCTGGTCGTTTCACGGCGGCAGCGACGGAACGAGAATCTGGCGGCTGAATAGCGATGGCTCGGGCGCGATGCAACTGACGAACGGAAAAGGCGACTTCAATCCGGTTTGCTCGGCGGACGGGCGATGGGTCTATTACCAGGACGATGTCGCGGACCGCATCCTGCGCGTTTCGATTGAGGGCGGGAAGCCAGAGGTCGTGCCGGGCACGGTGGCTCTGGACGCGGGTCTGGCTGCGCCGCTGGGCGGCCTCTCCCCCGACGGGAAGCGGATTTCATTTTTCAGCCTGAGTGCTTTGGGGCGCAAAGAGCTGAACGTGGTGAATCTCGAGGCGGGAACGAATGGCATGCGCCGCGTGCTGAGCCCCGACGCGCGCGTGTCCGGGGCGGTGACGTTTACGCCGGATGGAAAGGCTGTGGCGTATCCCATCGTGGAGAACGGCGTCTCCAATCTATGGTTGCAGCCGCTGGATGGCTCACCGGGACGGCAGATCACCAATTTCAAGTCCGGGAGATTTCGCACGTTCGGTTGGTCGCCGGACGGAAAGTCGCTCGCGCTGATTCGCGACGTGTCGCAATCGGACGTGGTGCTGCTGCGTGAAGCGAGCCAGGGCGGAAGCCAATAGCTGCGGACGAGACGGAGATCCTCGCACGATGAAGCGCAATGAGCCCAGCCGCACGGCGCTGATGATCGCCCGCCAACGCGCGGCTCATCAGGTGCTCGATCATGGGTCCATTCTCTGTGACCCGTTTGCGATGAAGATTCTGTGTGAAGACGAACAGGAGGTGCTGCAGTTTGCGAAGGCACACCCCCTGGCGAGTATCGGGCGTCTGTTCACGGCGGCGCGCAGCCGGATCGCGGAAGATGCTTTGGCTGCCGCGGTCGCAGGAGGGGTTGGGCAGATCGTGATTCTGGGCGCGGGACTCGATACATTCGTTGGGACCCACCCTATCGTTCGCTGCGGCGAACGATGAGGATGGGGCACCCGGCCATGATGCACGGCTCTACGCGATCCGACGGGCACCCTGGGGCGTGATTCTCAGTTTCGTGCCCTCCATCTCCTGCATCACGATGCTATCCACGAATGGCTCTCTGCGCGTCTAACCAGATGCCGATGCCTTGATGCGTGGTGTTCTGGGTATTGATTACCGGTGGAGACGTGCGTCTCCTCACGCATGATGATGTCGAGGTGCCGTCTTGGCGTGATCCCCAGTGGAAGGTCGTCTCCTTGCAGTTGATCGAGCGTCTCAAGCCCTGGCGACATGCTCGACAATCCTAACTGTATTGGTGGCGTCTTGTCGGCTACTTCGTTGGCGGCTCCGCCGCCGCCCACCCTTCTTCATGTCCGGGTTGCCGGTAATACGGACTGAAGGCTGCTTTCCGAGTCGCCACTCGCCAGCACCGCTAACTCAAGCCATATTTTGGGCGATGTGACGAAGCAGGTTTCTCGGCGTGATTTAAGAAGAGGCAAATACCGCTCGCGATC
>DATEPN010000129.1:0-2509 GCA_035273225.1 Acidobacteriaceae bacterium
CCTCGTCCCTGCCCCGACCTCAACTGGGAGGTCAAGATCCTCGACGCGGCCGAGATTCCCTCCGGCGGTCCTTCGTACGCAGTCGTTGACTACTGCGACAACGCGCCCTCATCCGACTCCGTAGTCGTCATGCAGCTCCAGGCAGGCAAGCCCGCGCTCGCCCGCTTCCGCGACGCCCACAAGAAGATCATCGATCCCGCCTTCCTGCAGGCCGCCTCCGTCACCGAGTTCGCCGACGTCCGCCTGACCCTCGACCGCACCGCCATCCTCGACTTCCGCCAGGAAAACGACCCCCACGGCCTGCCTCTCCACTGCCACGTCACCGCCTACGTCTGGAACCCCGCCACCAGCACCTTCGACTACAACGCCCGCCGATCCAGAGAAGCCACCCACGGCGAATGCGGCGAGTAAATCCATCCCCCGCACACGCCCAGCAATTTCCGTTGACACGCCAGGACGGCCAGCCTATAGTTGCGGCGCAATTTCTCCCCTGCCTTGCACGCATCTGCCCTCCCCGCTGAGGCCCTCCAAATCCCGCTGTTTGAGAGGCAGTCATGGCGATCATCCTGAAATCCCTTGCACTCACTGCAGCTGTTGCACTCCTGCCCGCCGTCTCTGCCGGACAGCACGGTGGCGCCACCATCCGCTCCGTCGCGCACGCCACCACCGCGCCCATGAACTCCCACGTGCCCATTCCCTTCGAATGGCAGCCCGGAACGCCCGCCCGCGTCGTCATCTATCCCAAACGCACCGGCAGCGGCAGCAGCAAACCGACGCGCGGCGGCGGTGGCGGCGGAGGCACCAGCTGGACGGATCCCGACCTCCAGACCTCCTACGCGACCTCGACCCTCGTGCCCGGCACGCAGTTCCAGGGCCAGGCCTTCACCGGAGCCATTCCGCCCGACACAAATCTCTCCATCGGCCAGGACCCCAGCGGCAACACGCAGATCGTGCAGGTGGTCAACACCAGCTACGCCGTCTACAACACCTCCGGAACGCAGCTCGTCACCAACGACCTCGGCGCGCTCTTCGCCGCCATGCCCAACTCCAATTGCTACGTCAATGCGGACGGCGGCGACGTCCTCGCGCTCTTCGACAAAGCCGACCACCGCTGGATCATGAGCCAGCTCGCCTACTCCTCCGACTTCACCCAGAACGACTACTGCATCGCCATCTCCGACACCGCCGACGCCACCGGCACCTGGGAGCTCTACGACATTCCCTTCGGCAACGGCGTCCCCGACTACCCCAAGCTCGGTGTCTGGTCCGACGCCGTCTACTTCTCCGCGAACATGTTCCACATCACCGTCAACCCGATCACCGGAACCACTTCGTCCACCTTCCTCGGCGCGCAGGCCTGCAGCTTCCCGCGGCCCAGCTGGACCGGCGCCGCCCCCGCCTCCATCAGCTTCACCTGCTCCGGATCCGGCAACACCGGTATCTACAACATCCTTCCCGCCGACATCGACGGCCCCAACCTTCCCTCCGGCTCCGACTACTACGTCCAGTTCGTCTCGAATCTCAGCTCCACCAGCGGCAACGTGCTCGCCCTTTATCAGTTCAATCCCAGCACCGGCGCACTCACCTCGCTCGGCACCCTCGCCGTCGGAACCGTCCACGAAGCCTGCGGCGGCGTCACCTGCATTCCCCAGTCCGGAACCACCCAGCAGCTGGACTCAGTCGGCGACCGTCTCATGTACCGCCTCTCGTATCGCAAATCCAGTAACGGCACGGCGGCCATGGTTCTCAACCAATCTGTCCAGGTAAGTTCAGCGAAAACGCAGACGGGCATCCGCTGGTATCGCCTGTGCAGCGCGACGGGCTCCGCGCCTTTCACCGTCTGCGCCCAGAGCACCTTCAGCCCCGACACCGCAACCTATCGCTGGATGGGCAGCATCGCGCAGGACAACGCCGGCAACATCGGCCTCGGCTACAGCCTCTCCGGCAGCGCCGCCCATCCGTATCCCAGCATTTCGGTCGCCGGCGCGCCCGCCGGATCGAACCCCATGCAGGCCGAGCAGCTCGTCTTCGCCGGACCCAATTTCCAGGACACCTATAACCGCTGGGGCGACTACAGCAGCATGTCCCTCGATCCCAAAGACGACTGCACCTTCTGGTACACCACCGAGTACTCGACGACCACGAACCTCTTCGGCGCCTGGAACTTCTTCTGGGGAACCGTCATCGACAGCTTCCACTTCCCCAGCTGCACCGCCAACCCATAGCGGGCTGCAGATGAAAAACCTCCGGGGCCCCATAGCCGGGTGCCCCATGTCTCCCTCCTTTGGAGACATGGGCTACCCACTCCCTCTCATCCGTTACTGCACCGTCGCCTGAAACACCATCGACGTCGCATGATTCGGCGCCGCCACCGGATTCGCACCGCTCGCCGTTAGCGTGCCATCGCCGTTGATCGTGAACGCATACAGCGCATTCGTGGTCCCGCTGCTCACCGAGACGTAGAGATATTTCCCCGCCGGCTCGATGTACACCCCAGTCGCGTTTTGCA
>DATEPN010000130.1:0-2812 GCA_035273225.1 Acidobacteriaceae bacterium
CCCTTTTGCGTGTTGAAGACGCCTTCCATGCCGGCGATCGCGGCGGGCTGGTGTTTTGCAACGTAGCGGCCGTGTAAATCGCCCGTCGGGAAGATCTGCACGATGCAGGAGATGAGACCGGCGATGACGCCCAGCTTCAGGAACAGCCGGCCGAACTCCTCGTGGCTGCGCTCGAGCAGATAAAAGGCGCCGGTGGCGGCGACGACGAACGAAGCGGTGACGACCGCGCCGCACATGTTGTGCGCGTACTGCAGCCACGCCCAGGGGTTCAGCATCAGGCCCCAGAAGCTGGAGACTTCATAGCTGCCGTTTTGGAGCAGGTGATACGCCACCGGATGCTGCATCCATGCGTCGGTGACGATGATGAAGAATCCTGAGATCCACGAGCCGAGGAAGACCATGAAGGCCGCACCGAAGTGGGCCAGCTTCGACAGGCGCTTCTCGCCGAAGAGGAAGAGGCCGAGGAAGGTGGACTCGAGGAAGAAGGCGAAGACCCCTTCCATCGCCAGCGGCTGGCCGATAACGCCGCCGGTACGGCGCGCGAACTCCGACCAGTTGGTGCCGAACTGGAATTCCATCGGAATCCCTGTGACGACGCCGAGCAGGAAGTTGATGGCGAAGATCTTCGCCCAGAAGCGAGCCGCCTGGTTCCAGCGGTCGTCTCCGCTGCGGAGGGCGATGAGCTTCATGATCACCATCAGCAGCGCCAGACCCATGGTTAGCTGCGGGAACAGGTAGTGGTATGTGATGGTGAAAGCAAAGTGAATGCGGTCAAGGAGAAGCGCGTTCATACCACTTCCAGCGTAGGCGCGGAGGGTACCGGCGGACTGTGACCATTGTCACAACCAGGATGGGCGGGCCGTGCGCTGTGCAGTTTTCGCGCGCAAAAAATGGGCGACCGCACAATGGCAACCGCCCGTTTAAGAACTGCTGGATGGAGCTATTGCAGGTGCAGCTCGTTCTGCAGTTGCAGATCGTTCAGAACCGTCGGATTCGTCTCGTCTGTGGCGAGAATGTTGTGGCAGAGGCTGCAGTCGTTGCTGAGCGTCTTGCCGTCTTTGCTGGTGTGGTTGCCGTCGTGGCAGCGGAAGCAGCCGGGGTAAGCCATGTGTCCGATGTTGTTCGGATACGTCCCCCAGGTCACTTTCATGTTCGGGAAAACGTTGCGGTCGTAGATCTGCACCAGGCGCTGCGCGGCGGCGTCGATCTGGGCGCGCTGCGATGTCCAGACCTGCGGGTATTGCGTGCGGTAGAAGTTGTCGAGATCGGCGACGATCTTCTGTCCGGCTTCTGCCTGCGAGACGTACGTCGCCTGGAGAAGCTGAACCCCCTGCTTGTGGACGAAGGGCAGGGTGGGGCTCGGATTGCCGTCCAGCATGGCCGTGTCGATGGCCTCCTGCGGCGTGTGGAAGACGTGGGTCGCCTGGTTGTGGCAATCCATGCAGTCCATGACGCGGCGGACCCCCTTGATGGGACCTTTCGCGTCGGAGCTGACGTATTCCGTTTTGCTGCCATCGGGATTGGTCGCGCTGACGGAAAGGATGGTCTGCGCGTCGGCATCGGTCGCGACGTATTCGAAGTTGGTGAGGTGATGGCCGTGGATTCCGCTGAGATGCGAGACGGAATCGACGCCGCCGAGGTGCAGAACCAGCACCGTCCGCGTGGTGGAGTTCTTCTCGTCATCGCCGAAGGTGGTTTTGACGAGGAGCTTCTCACCGATGAACTTCGCCGGCGTGTGGCACTGCTCGCAGGTTTCGCGGGCCGGACGCAGCGCATTGAGGTTGGCGTGGATCGGCGTGGGCCACGTGTGGAGCGTCACTTCGATGAGTTGTTTTGTCCCGTTGACCTTGGCGTGGACGTACGATTCCATACCCGAGCCGACATGGCACTGGACGCACTCGACATGGGAGTGGGGCGACTCCTGATACGCGGCCCACTGCGGTTGCATGACGTGGCAACTCTGACCGCAGAAATGCGGCGAGTCCATGTAAGCGACGGCGCGGTAGGAAGCGGTTCCCACGATGATGAAGTTGATGAACGTCGCCAGCACGACCACTTCGATCCCGCGGCGGAACACGGGATTTTGCAGGTCGATCTGCGGATAGGTCGCAGGTACCTGGCCGGCGGCGACGAGAGTCCTCCAGCGCAACCAAATCCCAATGGGGATCAGGATGAGCCCGACAATAAAGAGGCCGGGCAGAAAGAGATCGAAAATCAGACCGAGATAGGGATTGGAGGAGCCGCCGTGACCGAAAATTGAAACGACCCAGAAGCCGATCAGCACAAAGGCCGCGGCGCTGGTCAATGCTCCGCCTAAAAGGCTGAGCGGATTATTTCCATAAAACAGAATTCGCCGCAGGTTGTTCTCAACACGTTTGAAATCCAACATTCAACCCCTTATCCAGCAAAGTACGCGCTGAGCGTAAGTATGAGGAGGGTCACGCCAATGGCAAGGGCTGTGAAACCCACCACTCGAGCAAAATTTATCAACCACTTAGGAGGTGCGTCTGTGATCCTTATCGCACCTCTCCCTTCGCTGACCATTCGCTGGTATTCGTCGGGGCGCCGATGCCTGAATTCCTCTTCGCTTTCCCGGCCGGTGAAGATCACCATGTCCATGGGGAAGCTGTCGGGGCGCAGGTGCGTATTGACGAAGTGGATCGCGAAGATGAACAGGATCGCCAGCAGGCCCTCTTCACTGTGGATGATGAGCGCGGCGTTCAGCGCCCAGCCGGGGAGGAATCGCGCGAAGAACGGGGCGAACCACATCGCGTATCCGGAGAAGCCGATGACGACCATTCCCCAGAAGACC
>DATEPN010000131.1:0-36515 GCA_035273225.1 Acidobacteriaceae bacterium
GACAATGCGGAATTCGGGCTGGGCATGCGGCTGGCCGTCGACCAGCAAAGGTCGTACGCCGAGGGGCTGGTTGCCAAACTGACACCCGTGCTTGGTGAGGAACTGGTGCGGGCCGTGCTCGAAGCCGATCAGACGAAGGAACCCGGGATAAACGAACAACGCGAGCGGGTGCGGCAGATCCGGGCGAGGCTGGCGACGGTTGAATCTTCCGACGCGCGCAACCTGGAAGCAGTGGCCGATTCGCTGGTCCGGCGAAGCGTCTGGATCATCGGGGGCGATGGCTGGGCCTATGACATTGGCTTCGGCGGTCTGGACCACGTGCTCGGGTCCGGAAAGAACGTGAAGGTGCTGGTGCTGGACACGGAGGTCTACTCGAATACGGGCGGGCAGATGTCGAAGTCCACTCCGCGGGGAGCGGTGGCGAAGTTCGCTGCCGGCGGCAAGGCTACGAGCAAGAAGGACCTGGCGATGGAGGCTGTGGCCTACGGGTCGGTCTACGTGGCCCGCGTGGCCCTGGGATCAAACGACAGCCACACGGTGAAGGCCTTCCAGGAGGCCGAGGCCTGGGATGGGCCGGCGATCATCATCGCCTACAGCCATTGCATCGCGCATGGCTACGACCTGAGCCAGGGACTGGAGCACCAGAAGGCGGCAGTCAACTCCGGATATTGGCCGCTGATGCGCTATAACCCGGCGTTGCGGGCGGAGGGGAAGAATCCGTTCGTCCTCGATTCACGCGCGCCATCGATTCCGCTGAAGGACTACGTCTACAACGAGGCTCGGTACACGATGCTGCTGCGGGCGCATCCGGATGTGGCCGATGAGCTGCTGAAGGAAGCGACGGACGACGTGGAGCGCACCTGGCGGGTGTACTCCGGCCGGGCTGCCATGCCGGGCCGTGCGGCAAGTCCGAACATCTCGCCCCGCAATGGGCATAACGGGCATGAGGTGCCGGCCACGAAAACGGAAGCAGAAGAGTAGCTGACATTTTTGCAATAGCCACTGAAACCGGGACCGATGCAGTACTACGGTCCCGGATTTTTGTTCCTGGTCCGCTTTGACCTGGGCGCCCGGAAGCTCGGGCTCCCGCTGTTCTACAATGACGAGAAGCCGCCTTCCCGCACAGCTCCCGCGAGACTATGCAGGTTGGCGCGCATCTTTTCATCATGATCGAACACCCTCTGCCGGAAGCCCTGACATTCGATGACGTCCTTTTAGCGCCTGCCTGGAGTGAAGTCGTCCCCGCGCAGGTGAGCACGCAAACGCGTCTCACAAAGCGCATCACGCTGAATACTCCGTTGCTGAGCGCCGCCATGGACACAGTGACGGAATCGCGCATGGCCATTGCCATGGCCCAGCAGGGCGGCCTGGGGATCGTCCACCGCAACCTGACCATTGAGCAGCAGGCGGGCGAGATTGACAAGGTGAAGCGTTCGGAAAGCGGCATGATCGTCGATCCGGTCACGGTTGCTCCGGAACAGCTAATCGCCGACGCACTGGACGTCATGCGCCGCTACAAAATCTCCGGCGTGCCGGTGACGACAAACCGAAAGCTGGTTGGGATCCTGACCAACCGCGACCTGCGGTTTGAGACGCGGACGGACATCCCCATCAGCGAGGTGATGACAAAAGAGAACCTCATCACCGTAGCCGTGGGCACGACGCTCGAACAGGCGGAAGAAATCCTGCATCAGCATCGCGTCGAGAAACTGCTGGTGGTCAACGATGAGTACGAACTCAAGGGGCTGATCACGGTAAAAGACATTCAAAAGAAGCTGAAATATCCCAACGCATCGAAGGACCAGCAGGGCCGGCTGCGCGTTGGCGCGGCGATTGGGGCGACCGGGGACTTTCTGGAGCGGGCTGCGGAAATGGTTCGCAACCGTGCGGATGTCCTGGCAATTGATTCTGCGCACGGACATCAGGTGCGGGTCCTTGAGGCAGTGCGCGAAGTAAAGAAGCGCTTTCCTAATGTGGATTTGCTGGCCGGGAATGTGGCCACGCGGGAAGGCGCAGAGGCGCTCATTGATGCGGGTGCCGACGCCGTGAAAGTGGGCATCGGGCCGGGATCGATCTGCACGACCCGCATGGTGACGGGTGCAGGCATGCCGCAGATCACCGCTATCAGTGAGGCGTACCAGGCGGCGAATCGGCACGGGATTCCGATCATCGCCGATGGGGGCGTGAAATATTCGGGCGACGTGACCAAGGCGATCGCCGCCGGTGCGAGCGTGGTGATGATCGGATCGCTGTTCGCAGGCGTGGATGAAAGTCCCGGCGAGACCATCCTGTATCAGGGGCGCTCCTTCAAGGCATATCGCGGCATGGGTTCGCTGTCTGCGATGGCGCAGGGTAGCGGCGAGCGCTACTTCCAGGGCTCAAAGGATATGGAGGTACCGGAGCGCGGTGAAGGGGTTGTGGACCGCGAGCGTAACAGCGGAAATCGTCTCGGCAAGTTCGTGCCGGAGGGTATTGAAGGCCGCGTGCCCTATCGCGGCGCTCTGGAAGGGATGGTCTACCAGCTGGTAGGCGGACTGCGGTCGGGCATGGGTTATGTGGGCTGCGCGACGATCGAAGAATTGCAGACCAAAGCACGCTTCGTCCGGATCTCCAGCGCAGGGCTGCGCGAGAGCCACGTCCATGACGTGGTGATCACGCGCGAAGCCCCGAACTATCACGTGGAATGATGCGCAGCCGCGACGCTGAGCATCAGGGCGTATACGTGATGCTCATGTTGTCGACATACGTCGTGAACGGGTCCCCTTTGGAGTCGCTGTCCATCTGATAGTTCGCAGTCATGCCCCACCATCCGGCCGGAGCTGTCGTTGGCGGGAGACTCCAGTTGATGGTGTATGTTGTTCCGTCGAGAACAATCGCTTCATAGGTGGTGGTGTTGTCCGATTCACGTTTGAACTGCAACGTGACGTGATGCCAGCCCTGGTGCAGTTTGCAGGGCTTTCCCGTGTCGGTCCACTTATTTGTCGCATTATTCCACACGTCCCAGTGGCCCTCACCGAGGAAACTGCATTGCGTGCCGAAGGTCATGCCGGCGATTTTGTCCATCCAGATGGAAACGTCGAATTCGAGACCGCTCGTCACCGAGGGATCGACAACGTAAAAATCCGCGTCATAGGTAAGGTGGTGCATGCTGGGCAGCAGCTTGTGGTCCGCGTCCGCATTTGCGGCGTTGTGACCGACGAGGGACACCGTGTACAGAACATCCGCCCACGGCATTTTCGGCGTCACCTGGAATTCTGTGGCGTTGCCGCTCTTCGAGGGATTACTGACGCCGTAGTTTTGACTCCAGGTGGCTTCCGGGCATGGAGCAGCGCAATCGGCCCATGTGGGGCCAATTTGGCCCCAGCTCTGCCAATTGAATGAGTGCGTCTGTACGCTTGAGAAGGTGACGGAATTCGTCGCAGGAGAACTGCTACCCGAACTGCCGCCCGAGCCAGAACCGCTGCTTCCGCTGCCGGAGCTACCGCTGCTGCCGCTGCCGGAGCTACCGCTGCTGCCACTGCCGGAGCTACCGCTGCTGCCGCTACCCGAGCCACCGCTGCCGCCACTCCCGGAGCCGCCCCCGGTACCTGAGCCACCGCCGGATCCAGTGACAGGGCCGCTGGCTGTGGCGGTCTGCGAACCGGACATACTGCCGTTTCCACCACATCCGAAAAGCAGCAGGGAGACACAAAACGATAAGAGAGCTATCGCTCCGCAGGCGCACAGCTTCTGGCCGTTGTTTACGCGAATTCCGTTCTTTTTGTACACGATGCCGGACCATCCTCAGGAGGAATGCCTGCGTTGCTCTACTCGAAGGGCTGGTCTGAGCTGCGTGCGATCGGGCCTGAACTCCGACAACCTCTACGGGATACACGTTCAGCGACTCTCAGGCAGAGAACCTGAGTGCACTGATCTTCTGCTCGGGAATGCTGCGAGGCGAAACGAGCCGAACGGGGGCTTTCGCGTCTGGGGCCGCAGCATATCCTTTACGGCGACAGAAGTCCTGAATGCGTGAGCAATGCAGGAATTGTTAACTAGATGATTACACGTTGGCCGCAACTCAGAAAGGTTCTGGAGCGGTAAAACGCATTTTTTTTTGCTCATCGGGCATCCTTTGCGCCGATGTTGTAGTTTTTGCCAGACGCCGCGCGTAGAGATTGTCGAGCGCGATCAAAACTACACAGAGGACAGCGCAGCGGTCCGGAAAACCACCTGCCGGTAATAGCGGCTCCGAACGCGGTGCGCGTGTGCAAGACGATGCACTCCGGTCCGCGTCATTTTCCGCCGATCGCACAAATGGGAGCGCAGAACTCGCATCTTATCAATTTCTTCCTGAATGCGCGGTTGGTGAAGTACTCCGCACCAGGATGTCAATTCCGGGCCGAGGGGAAGGGATGATCAAGCCGGTAAGGATTGCGGTTGTCGGTTCTGGTTACGTGGGTCTTGTAGCAGCGATGGGATTTGCAGAAATCGGGCACGAAGTGGTGTGCGTCGATAACGACGAGCGTAAAGTCCGCGCCTTGCAGTCTGGCGAAATCCCCATCCACGAAGAACATTTGCCGGAGTTACTGAAGCGTCACGGCAACGTCCGCGCGCGTTTCACGACGGATTTGGCGGAGGCGACACGTTTTTGCGAGGCTCTGTTCATTGCTGTCGGGACGCCGCAGAGCGACACCGGGGATGCGGACCTCTCCTACGTTGAGGCCGTGGCAGCTGAAATTGCACGGACCATCGAGCACTACACCGTTCTTGTGGAGAAGAGTACGGTCCCCGTTTACACGAACGAGTGGATACGAAAGACGATTCAGCGAAACGGCGTTGCGGGCGGACTGTTCGATGTGGTCTCCAATCCCGAATTCCTGCGGGAGGGAACGGCCGTAACGGATTTTCTTCACCCGTCGCGCATTGTGATCGGCGCGAACAGCTCGCGCGCCGCTGCGCTGATGCAGCGCATCTACGAGCCGCTGACTTCGGGTCAGTATTATCTCCGGCCCGACTGCATTCCCGGCAGTTGCTCCGCCGAAAGACCGGCACCGCTTCTGATGACCTCTCCGCGGAGTGCTGAGATTATTAAGCACGCGTCGAACGCTTTTCTGGCCATGAAGATCTCGTTTGTCAATTCCGTGGCGAACCTGTGCGAAGCGGCCGAGGCGAACGTCGAGGAAGTGGCCCGGGGGATCGGAATGGATCCTCGAATCGGCCATCGATTCCTGAACCCCGGCATTGGCTATGGCGGCTCCTGCTTTCCCAAAGACGTAGCGGCGTTCCGGCAGGTCGCAACGCACCTCGGCGTCGATTTTGGTTTGCTGGACGAAGTGGCGCGTGTGAACGAGAAGCAGCTATGCCGGTTCTTCGAGAAGGTGAAGTCCGCCCTGTGGAATCTGCGAGGAAAGAAGCTGGGCGTGCTGGGGCTGGCCTTCAAGTGCGACACGGATGACATTCGCGAATCGCCGGCGGTTGCCCTGGTGCAGCGGCTTCTTGCCGAAGGCGCTTCGATTGCTGCTTACGACCCAGCGGCGATGCAGCGTACCGCGGAGATTATTCCCGCAGGACGGGCGATGCGGTACGCCAGGGATCCTTATGACGCCGCGAATCTCGCAGACGCCGTACTGGTGCTGACCGACTGGCAGGAATTTACCGAGCTGGACCTGAAGAAACTGCACCTGGTGATGAAGTATCCGCTGCTGCTCGACGGCAGAAACCTATTCCCGCCGGAGAAGATGCGCAGTTATGGCTTCACGTATTTCAGCGTGGGACGCATTCCTGTGCTGCCGGAACCGGCCGACGCGCTGGCCGTTGCAGTGTGACGAACTGCGGCACGATTGTGTTTGCCCCAATCGATGGGCCCATGGCATGGAGAGCGAATGAGATTCATCATTTTCGGACTTTCAATCTCGTCCTCCTGGGGCAACGGCCACGCGACGCTGTGGCGGAGCCTGTTGAAAGCCATGTCTGCTCGGGGACATTCCGCTGTCTTCTACGAAAAAGACGTACCGTATTACGCGGCGACACGCGACGGTTGGGTCTCCCCGAAAGGCATCGAGTTGCGCTTATACAGCTCTCTCGATGAGATCCGGGAAGAGGCTCTGCGGAAGATGGCTGGGGCCGACGTGGCGCTCTCCACCAGCTACTGCCCGGATGGCGGCCGTGTCGCTGAGGTGATCCAGGAGTCGGATGCAGAACTTAAGGCCTTCTATGACCTCGACACGCCCGTGACCCTGCGGGCTCTCAGCGAGGGCGAACACGTGGAGTATCTGCCCGCAGAAGGTCTGGGTTCTTTTGATCTGGTGCTGAGTTTTACCGGGGGCCGCGCGCTCGAGGAACTCCGAACCCGATTGGGAGCGCGCCGGGTTGCGCCGCTTTACGGCTCGTTCGATCCGGAGACCCATCGTGCAGTGGAACCGGTGGATGCGTTTCGCGGAGCGCTCTCCTATTTGGGAACGTATGCAGCCGATCGTCAGGCGAAGCTGGAGGAATTATTCGTTGAGCCGGCAAAGCGCATGCGGAGTGGGCGGTTCCTCATAGCCGGCGCCCAATATCCGGATGATTTTCCGTGGCAGGAAAATATCGCCTTTCTGCGTCACCTGGAGCCGGCTCAGCATCCGGCGTATTTGTGTTCGTCACGCGCGACCCTGAATGTGACCCGCGGGTCCATGGCGGAGTATGGCTACTGTCCTTCCGGGCGGCTGTTTGAGGCCGCAGCGTGCAAGGTGGCGATTCTGAGCGACTGGTGGGAGGGGCTGGATGCGTTTTTCGCTCCGGGCACGGAGATTCTGCGCGTGAACACGGCAAACGACGTCATTGCGGCGCTGTCGCTTTCCGATAAGGAGCTGCAGCATGTGGGAGAGGCGGCCTGCGAGCGCGCGTTTGCCTGTCATACGGCGACGCACAGAGTTCTTGAAGTGGAGTCCGCCTGCGAGGCGGTTCTGTCGAATCGAAACAGGGCGACGCTGGCCGCCTGAGGGCTTATCGATGTGGGGCATTATTCCAGCTGCGGGCGCAGGAAGCCGCATACAGCCTTTGGCATTTTCGAAAGAACTGCTGCCTGTGGGCAGTCGCGTGGAGAATGGCGCGGAGCGGCCGCGCGCCGTCAGCGAATATCTCGTGGAGCGCATGATTGCAGGTGGAGCGGACAAGCTCTGCTTTGTGATCGGCCCAGGCAAAACCGACATTCTGGAATATTACGGATCGCGTTTGTGGGGGGCGGACATCGCCTATGTGGTGCAGCCGCAGCCGGGCGGGCTGTGCGACGCGGTGTTTCGCGCATTGCCGCTGGTTGGGCCGGATGAGGGCGTGATGATCGGCTTGCCGGACACGATTTGGCTGCCGGCGAACGGACTCTGCGCCCTGCCGAACGACAAGCTCTCGTTTCTGCTGTTTCCTGTGGATCACCCGGAGTTCTTCGACGCGGTCGTCACCGATGAGCACGGAGGTGTGCAGCAGATCCAGGTGAAGCAGCGCGGAGCGTCTACGCAGTGGATCTGGGGTGCGATTAAGATCCCGGGCCGCGAGTTTCGATCTCTGCACAAGCTATGGTGTCGGCCCGAGCGGCGAGACGAGTACTTCGGAACGCTCGTGAATGCATGGCTGGGCGAAGGCGGCACGGCGGTCGGTGTCCGCGCAGGGCATCGATACGTGGACGTGGGTACTTTGCACGGTTATCGCGCGGCGCTGCACCTGCTGGAAAACGAGAGCGACGCAGGGGATCAGCCTCCTGCGACCAACCTGGAGACGGATAGAAGACATGAGCTCACAACCAGTCATCACTGAGGAGCAGTCTCTCGAGCAAAGCATTGCGGCGCTTGGCCCGTGGTTTCAGAACCTGCGGCTGCGGGGCATTCAGACTGCTCCGGAACACTTCCTGGGCGATTATCCGGAAGTCAAGTTCGCGCGCTTTCGCGATGCCATTCCCGCTGATTTGACCGGCAAGACCGTGCTCGATATCGGCTGCAATGCCGGCTATTACTCGCTGGAAATGAAGAGACGCGGCGCCGAGTACGTGCTTGGCATCGATACGGACGAACACTACCTGCGCCAGGCGCGATTCGCCGCTCAGACCGAAGCAGTTGAGGTCGAGTTCCGCCAGATGTCGGTGTGGGATGTCGCGAGACTGGGCACACGGTTCGATTTCGTGATCTTCATGGGCGTCCTCTATCACTTGCGCCATCCGCTGCTGGCGCTCGATCTGATTCACGAGCACGTCGCGAAGGATTTGCTGCTGTTCCAGAGTATGCAGCGCGGCTCGGGCGATGTCATGGAGCCGGAGCGGGACTACGATTTCAACACCTGTGACATGTTTGAAGATCCCGGCTTCCCCAGGATGCACTTCATCGAGCACTCGTATGCGCACGATCAGACGAACTGGTGGGTGCCGAACCGCGCATGCGTGGAAGCGATGCTGCGGTCTTCGGGATTCTCGATCGAATCGCACCCAGAGGACGAGGTTTATCTGTGCCGATGGCAGCCGGTCGAAGTCCCGCCGGACGGACCGCACTGCGTGTATCCGGCGCGAGCGAAGAGTGTGCGATGAAGAAGCGCGGCCGGGCATGGGACCGGTTCGATGCATACCTGTTCGACATCGACGGCACGCTGCTGCATTGCCGTGATGCGGTGCACTACTTTGCGTTCTGCGACGTGCTGACGTGGATTGCGGGCAGGCCGCTCACGCTGGAAGGCGTGGTGACCCATGGAAACACCGACGTGGGAATCCTGCGCGATGCATGGCGGCGGGCGGGTGTGCCTGAGGGTGCGTGGCGGTCGAAGCTGGAGTCGATCCGACAACAAATGTGCGCAAAGGTGGCGGCACGCGAGCAAGAGCTTTGCGTTGAAGTCATGCCGCAGGTGCGCGACACGCTGGAAGCACTGCGCGGGCGTGGCGCGCTCCTGGGAGTAGCCACCGGCAATCTCGAGAAGATTGGGACCGCAAAGCTTCGCCGTGCGGGACTACTGGAATATTTCTCGTTTGCGGGATGGAGCGATGCGTTCGAGTGGCGCGCTGACGTGTTTCGCGAGGCGATGCGGCGGGCCCGAGCGCTTGCCGGCGAGACTGCGGCGATCTGCGTGGTGGGCGATACGCCCGCGGACATCCACGCAGCCCGCGACAACGATTTACCCGTGATTGCCGTAGCTACGGGCGTTCATCCGTTGGAGGAACTCCAGGCGGAGCGACCCGACTGGTGCGTTCGCACCCTGCGGGAGCTTACCTTCAGTGGTCAGCCCCTCGCCGCATAGCAGTGGGCGACGATTTTCTCGAATTGCTGTGCCCGGTGGATTGAAGTGTGCTCTGAGAGGATGCGCTCGCGGGCTCGAGCGCCGAGGCGCTTGCGACCGTCTTCGGGGAAATTCCTGAGAATATCCGCCACTTCGCATTCATCATGGGGCAGCAGGATTTCTTCACTCGGCGTGAGGAACTCTGCGAGCCCCTTCCAGTCGTCGGAGATCAGCGCGGCCCCGCAGGCAGATGCCTCAAACAGTCGCACCGACGGTGAGTATCCTGCGGCTACCATGTCGGCGCGCGTGAGGTTCAGCGTGAAGCGCGACGAGGAGTAAAAGGCCGGATGCTCTCGCGGTGAGAGATGAATGATGCGTTCGACATTGGTACGGAAGTTCGCATCGGCTGGGTACTGCGGGCCGGCTACGATGAAACGGCGCTCCGGCAGCAGAGCTGCCGTGTTGTCCAACAAGCGCATGAGCTTCGGCTGGCGGTCGGGAGCATAGGTGCCGAGATAGCTCAGATCGCACGCAAATTCGGAATGCGGTGGAACGGGGCGGTACAAGTCAGGGTCAACCGAGCAGTAGAAGGGAACTGCGCACGGTGAGCCGAAGGTGTCTTCCAGCTCCCGGAGCGCCGGGCCACCCGTAAAGCTGAGGTAGGCGGCATAGTGGGGAATGGCGGACGCTTCCAGGTATTCGGTGCGGCCCTGTGCGCGCAGCTGGGCCATGGTGATGGGCGTGTCGATGTCATAGAAGAGCAGCGGCCCAATACCGGAGTGCAGCAGTTCGTCGGTGACCGCGATCGCGTCAGGGAAGTAAGAGCCGATGATGACGGCCTCTGCATCTCGGCACAGGTGGATCATGGCCTCGCTGCTCTCGGCCCAATTCTCGTAGAGGTGAACGGTGCAGAAAGCCGGTTGCGGCATATCGCGGTTGCTGCGGTACCACTCCACGTCTTTCTCCACGAAGTCGACGTGATGCCCGAGACGCGCGAGAGCCTTCACCAGAGAGCGGTAGGTGGTTCCGTGTCCGTTGCCCCAGGATGACGTGATGGTGAGGCCAAAGATGACGATCTTCACGCGGTCTCCTCCACAGACAGCGTTGCAACGGAGGTGGTTGTGGCCCGGCGGCTCAGGCATTCGCGGAATGCCGCTTCTGCATGCTCAGCCCGCTGCGCATAGGTGTGATCGCGCAAGGCGCGCGCATAGAAAGCTTCGCCGATACGGCGTCGAGCGCCGGCCTTAAACCGGTTCACCGCATCGACGACATCCTGTGCCGTCCGAATGACAATCAGCTCCTTGCCCGGGGTGAAGCACTCTTCGATTCCCGGCCAGTCATCGCAGAGCAGGCACGCAGCAGCCCCGGCAGCTTCAAAGATGCGTGTCGGAGGAGAAAAGCCAAAGTTCGCCATCGAGGAGCGGTTGATGTTCATCACCATGCCTGCGGAGCAGTTCACGCGGTTATGATCTCCGGTTGCAACATGGCCGATCCAGCGGACATTCGGCGGCATTGGCTTGTCGCCCCATCCCTCGCCTCCCAGGAGAAACTGCTTGTCAGGCGCCAGTTCAGCGGCGCCCAGGAACAACTCACCGACGCGCTGCTCGCGGTCGGGCAGGCGGTTTCCCACAAATGCCACGTCGCAGGCGAGCGCCGGATCCGGCGGCACGGGATGGTGTGTGTCCGGGTCGAGGCCGTTGTAGACGCTGTAGTATGCGCGTGCGCCGAGGCTCAGGTAAGCATCGCGGCTCATCGGACCACCGCCATAGGTGAAGACGGCGTCGTAGCGAGGGATATCGCGATGGAACGCATCTTCGGAATTCTCGCGGAGGCGGCCGATCGTGGCGGGAGCATCGACATCCCAGAAGATGACGACAGGACCGCCGGCCAACTCCGGTACGCGCTGCTCGAGCAGCGCATCGTCCACGCCAAGGCCACTGTGTTTAATAACCACGTCGGCGCTCGATGCTTTCTCGAGCATGCGGTCAATGTCCGTGTGCGGCTGATACACGATGGAGCGCACCCAGGAATAATCGCCCGCATCGAGATGTTTCTGCCTGTCGTAGGCATCGGGTTCGGCGAAGGTGATCTCATGCCCCCGCCGCGCGAGGTACTTGTACACGCCGCGATAGTAGGTAGCGGCACCGTTCCAGTAAGACGAGACAATGCTTGAGCCAAGAACGAAGATCTTCACAGGAGCAGTTCCTCGCAAATCGATGTCAGTTCTTCTGCGCGATGGCGGCAGGTATGCCGTGACAGAATCGTTTCGAGCCCGCGCAGAGCCTGCCGGTCCGCAGCGGATTTGTCGTCGAGAAGCCGCTTCATCGCGGCTTTCATCTCCGCCCCACTCCGGACCATGACAAAGTCGTCTTCGCGGAAGAGGTTCTCTGTGTCGCGCCACGGCGCCGAGATCAGCGGAATCCCACAGGCCAGCGCCTCAAAAACTCGAATGGTCGGAATGCCGGTCATCGCGGCGGTGTACTGCTGACGCGGGATATGAACAGTGAGCCGGGCGCCGGCGTAGGCATCTGGAGCATCGAGATTCGGGAGATAGCCGCCATACCGCACGCCTGCTTCCTGGAGCGCGCTCAGACCTTCTTCGGGGTACCGGACGCCGTAGATGACAAAGTTGCGGTTGGGCATCGCCGCTGCCGGCTCGAGGAGAAATTCGCGGATCTCGCGGGAGCGCTCGCCGTCGCCCCAGTTGCCGACCCAGACCACGTCGGCTGTTTTTACGCCGTTTGGCTGAGGACGGAAGATGGTCGTGTCGGCGGCTTCGTGCAGTACCCACGCCTGCTGAATACCAAAACGGTCTTGATAGATGTCTCTCAGCGACTCGCCAAAGCACAGCACCCCGTCGAAATCGGCGAGGCTCATCCTCTGCATTTGCTCGGGAGATGACGATGCTCGGTGGTGAGTGTCATGGAACAGCAGCCGGAAACCTGTCCCCCTGCGAACCTGAAGCAGAGCCGCGGCCAGTGCGGGCGGATTCCATTCATGCAGTATCACGATGTCGCGGTCGCGGAGGATTAACGACCAGTGCTCTGCGCTGGCGGCATCCGCGGCGCGATAAGTCTGGATCCGAATGTCGGGATACGTCTCGGCAAAGCACCGAAGAGACTCTTCTCCGCGCGGCTCTTCGCGCAGGTGCTGGATGGACCACTCACTGCACGGCTCGTACACCACGACGTCGTGACCCAGGTGTCCGAGCGCGCGCATGAGACCGCGGAGGAAATGGGCGTTCCCATTATTCCAGTCGGAGCGGAGCGAGTGGGCGAAGTAGGCTATACGGAGACTGCCGGGCATATCCGGGCCTCCTCCGGATGCGCTATCCAGTCCCGAAAAAGATCCTCGTACGCGACAGCCATCCGCTCGGCCGTGAAGGTTCGGGCCCGCTGCAGCGAGCGGCTCTGCGCGGCAGCGAGTTCATTCGGCTTCTTCCACAGCCGGCGCAGGAGATCCGTCAGCGAAATCTCGTCGCGAAAATAGACCGCACCGTCCTGCCAAACCTCCCTGAGAGATGGGATATCGTTGGCCAGCACGGCGCATCCGCACAAGGCGGCTTCCAGAGGAGCAAGGCCGAAAGGCTCGTAGCGTGACGTGCAAATGTACATAGCGCTCTCGCGGAAGACTCGAAGCAATTCTTCGGATGCGAGTGAACCGAGAAGGGTTACGCCGTGAGGTGTGTCAGTAATCTGTGCTGGTCCGTTTTGGACGTCGCCCGCCAGGAGCAAGGGAATGGGCGAATCCACCTTCGCGAGGATCGAAACGTTCTTCGCTTCATCCCAAAGCCGGCCGGCGGTGACGGCCTGCAGCTTCCTCGGGCTGCCGGGGACCTCGGGAATCCTGCGGCCATTTGGAATGACGAGCGCTGGACCAGGAAGGGTGAAATCCGCCGCGAGCGAATTGGCCATCCACCTGGTTGGGGCGACCACCACGTTGGCCTGTGCGAGCCCATGTCGGACGAGTTCCAGATAACGGTTAAGCCAGGGCGAATCCTCCAGGACTGAACCGCGGCAGACTCGCGCCCAGCTCAGGACGTCGCTGTGAGCGGTGACGATCCGCGGAATGTTGACGGGAAGCGCGCCGAAGCAAAACTGATTGCTGTGCAGCACCTCAGCGCCGAATTCAAGCGCCATTTGGGTTAGTCTGGGCGCTGTCGCCGTCCAGGCACGATCGTTCTCATCCATCCACTCCAGCGGAGCATCGAGAGCCGCCCACGAGAATCGGGTCCCCCATGCGTGCACGGTTTGTTCGAACCAATGCCGCTGCGCCGGCGATGGTACGCGACCCAGGCTGACGAGGTGGACAGACCACCCGCGCGATAACAGCTGCTCTGCAAGTTCCCGGGTAAACGTCCAGACTCCGCCAACGGTATCGGTGGTGATCAGGACGCGCATTCCAGCTGCTCCAGTGACAACGGGTTCTGGTCCTGGATGTCGCTGTAGCCTCTGTCCGCGAAGAGGTCGAGATAGAACGAGTGGGCTCGCTCCCACGCCTGGTCGTCGGGCTGGGCGCCGAAGGTCTGCACGTATTCCGGGCTGCCGGGGAAGGGAAACATCGGCACAGGTTCGCTCACCCAGACGCCGTGCGCCTTCAGCTTTTGTTGCCATGCTGCGATTTTGCCCGGGTCGTCGTGCGGAGTCTTGATCAGGTTGGCCTGGACCCACGGAATATATTTCCGCGCATGCAGCAGCAGGTCGGTGATGCGGTCCGTTGAGAGTCGACAGTTCTTATTCATCTGGTCGCGACCCTCTTCGGTGATCGACTCGATGCCGCACTCGAACGAAACGCAGTGGGCGCGGCCGAGTAACGCGAGCGTGTCCTCATTCCACAAGTCGATGCGGCTTTGGAAGCCGATCGAGAGGGGCCGTTTGGCGATTTCCTCCAGCAGAATGTGGACCTGCTTGCCGACGCCGAAAATTTCGTCGATGAAGTAGACGTAGTCGACACCGCGCGCGATAAGCTGATCGATCTCTGCGATGACCGCGGACAGTTCGCGTTCGCGAAATTTGTTGCGAAACAGCGTTTTGTTGCAGAACGTGCAGGAGTAGGGACATCCGCGCGCAAACTCGACCTCGGCTCCCATCTTCAGATGATCTGCGCCGTTGCCCGGAAAGATGTGGTGTTTGTGGCTGTGGCGCTCGACCGGGTAATCGGAGTAGTCCAGCGTCGGCATCGACCTCATTTCGGTGACGCCGAGTCCCTGCGTCATGCGAAATTCGCCGCTGGGATCGCGCCAGCAGCAGCCGGGGATCGTCTCCCATGCCGTGTCTGCGAGTTGCGGCAGTGTTTGGTCGGGCTCTCCTCGCAGCACGACATCGGCAGCGGTCTTTGCCATGGTGGAGCGCGGCGTCGCCGACCCATGCGGACCAATGACGACGACAGGGGAGGAGCGGCGGATTTCGCTGATCCATTGGCGCGGTACCCGAAGTTCGGGTTGGGGGCAACGCCAAAACAGATACGACGGCGCGGTGGGTATGACCAGAAAGTCTTCCCCGAACTGGTTGAGGCGCTCGACGACCTGCTCCGGAGTCAGATTCTCCATGAAGGCATCTACGAGCAATACCTCATGCCCGGCGGCGCGCAGCATGGCGCGCGCAGAAAGCAGTTCAATTGGGAAGTGCGGATCGGGGCAGCCAAAGTATGTCGAACCACGAAACGTCCATTGCGGGTTGACAAGTGCGTATCTCATGCTGCCTCCATCTCCACTGGCAAGGCAGGAGTGACTGCTCTTGCGCCGAGATTGGCAATGCTTTCCCGGTTCTGCAGCCAAAAGTGGTGGATACCGTCGAGTGTGGCGCCCAGCGACCGCGCCGGAGACCATCCGGTGAGGCTCTGCAGTTTGGAAGTATCCGAGATATACAGCGGCTGGTCGCCCGGCCGGACCTCGCGGAAGCGGCAGCGCGGCGGCCTGCCGATGCGCTGCTCGATCTCCTGCAGAAGTTCGAGGACGGAGATGGCCCGGCTCATGCCGCCGCCGACGTTGAAGACGTTACCGCGCGTTCGCTCGACGGCATTGCGTGAGGCCATCATTGCGTCGATCAGGTCGTAGACATGCAGCACGTCGCGAACCTGGCAGCCGTTGCCATAAACGGTAATCGGTGTTCCCGAAAGAACCGAGTAGAGGAAGTGCGCCACCCAACCCTGGTCTTCATTCCCGAACTGCCGAGGGCCGGCAATGCACGACATGCGGAAGACCACGGTAGGCAGGTTGTAGATGCGTGCATAGTCGTGTACGTACTGATCGGCGGCTCCCTTGGAGCAGCCATAGGGAGAGTGGAAATCGAGCGGCTCACTTTCTGTCACACCGCGAAAGCCCTCTGCCAGCGGCTTGTAATGCGATCCGTCCACCTCGACCGGGACCCGTTTCAGCGCGCCGTATACCTTGTTCGTTGAGGTAAACAGAACGAATGGACGACGCCCGGAGAGCCGCGCAGCCTCAAGAACATTGAAGGTGCCCCGCGCATTGACCTCGAAATCGTGCGCCGGATCGTCGACCGATGTGGTAACCGCTACCTGGGCTGCAAGGTGGTAGATTTCGTCAGCGTCTGCCGCTGCCTTACGGATCGCGATGGTATCGCGGACATCGCCTGTGACAATCTCCAGGCGACTGCTCCCGGGCAACGAGCGCAGCCACTGAACATTGTGGGTCACACCCGCGCGAGAGAGATTGTCGTAGATCCGAACGTGCATAGCCGGATCCGACAGAAGGCGCTCTGCCAGATTGGAACCGATGAATCCGGCGCCGCCAGTGATGAGGGCCGTGCGTACTCCTGACTTTTCCATCAGCCTTTCATCCTTCGTGGGTTGCGCAGTAAACCTGCATGCGAATGAAAGCGGTCGATCGCTTCGGCGAATCTACGCGGTCAAACCATAAGCGTTCAGCTCCTTCAACATGGTTTCTGCCTTGTCTTCCGCCTTCTGGTCGCGCAACCATTCGGCCAGTTCTCGAAACCCTTCTTCGTGCAGCACCTGCGGCTCGTAGCCGAGCAGGCGGCGCGCTTTGGAAATATCTGCGTAACAGTGGCGAATATCGCCGGCGCGGTACTTGCGGGTAATCACCGGCTCAATGGCGCTGCCGAGGGAGCGGCTGAGAATCTCCGCCACCTCACGAATAGAGATGGGCACGCCGCACCCAATATTGATGACCTCATTGTTCGACTCAGGCCGCTCCATCGCGAGCAAGTTGGCGCGGACGATGTCGTGAACGCTGACGAAGTCGCGCATCTGCTGGCCGTCTTCAAAGACCAGCGGCGCCTGTCCGTTGAGCAGGCGTGAGGCGAAGATGGCAGCGACGCCGGTGTACGGATTCGAGAGCGCCTGACGGGTGCCGTAGATATTGAAGAACCGCAGAGCCGTGACGGGCAATCCGTAGGTGCGGCCATAGATCAGGCACAGTTCTTCCTGATCGCGCTTGGCAAGGGCATAGACGGAATTCAGTTCTGAAGGCTTGGTTTCATCGGTTGGACGCGGTGTCAGTGGCCCGCCGCAAACGTCGCATTGCACTTCCCAGTGTCCTGACCGGAGTTGAGCCGTTGTGCGTACCGGCGGCGCCACGCCGCGATTGCACGCTTCGCAGTGGTAACGGCCCTCGCCGTAGATGGACATGGAGGAGGCGACGATCAGCTTGTCCGGCGTGGATCTCGTGTCGAGAAGGGCCTGCAGGAGTTCGGCGGTGCCCTGCGTGTTGACGCTCATGTAGCGGCTGATCTCGTACATGGATTGGCCCACGCCGACACAAGCGGCGAAATGGAAGATGACGTCAATGCCGGCCAGCACTTCCTTCAGGCGGTTTGGATCGCGAATATCCCCGGGGACGAGCTCCACGTCCTTCGACAAGTAAGTGGGAGGCGCTGTTTGGTGAACCTGCGGCGTCAGATCGTCGAGAATACGCACGCTGTGGCCGGCGCGGAGGAGACCGTCCGCAAGATGCGAGCCGACGAACCCGGCTCCGCCCGTGATCAGGATCTGCTTGCTCATACCGTAGCCTCTTCCACGTGTGGGCACTGCGTGTCTTGTGGAGCCGGGGCGGCATAACGCTCCGCAGCCCATGCCGCGAAATCAGCAAAATGAGCATTGTCGCGCGGCGGGCTGGTGTGGTGCTCTTCGAGCCCAAGGTGCGCCGGCGTGAAGCAGAGCGTCAGGGAGACGTCGAACGGTTCCAGCGCCTCCATCATGCGATCGAACCAGACGGTGGCGTTGGGGCGGTACGAATCCGCCCAACTCAGACCAGTGCGCACATGGCGCACGTTGTGCTCTTTCATCCAGCGAACTGCGTCATTGAGCCGGTGATCCTCAAAATGAAACCACTGGCAAAGCCCGATGGAGCCGTCCGTGGGGAACAGGTCGACAGCCAGCTTCGGTGTGCCGTCATGTTTCAGAAGTCCCAGGTGATAGTGCCGGTAGTAGGACGAGCCTTCTGCCTCGCGATGGCGGGTTTCCGCAGGCCATGCTGGAGGCAGGTCATAGAGGCTGTACCAGTGAATGCGACCTGCCCGGGAGCGCAGCAGCTTCACGGTCTGCTCAAGCCCGAACGCTTGTACCTCCTCAGCCCCAAAGGACGAAGCGCCCACTTCAAGCACCCAAACTGGCTTCCCGGAGACCTCGGCCGCTTCCTCCACGCGATCGGGCCACTCGGCGATCATCCAGTGATTCCAGTCGAGCGGAAAACCGTGAACACCCACGACGTCGACTGCGTCCATGACACCGTAGCTGCCCATCAGACGAAGGAAATTGTTGTCGCATGAGGAGACTCCGCCCAGGACGATGGGAATGCCGGGGTTGACGCGGCGAATGGCACTGGATGCCTGCTTCACCATGTCGCTGAATCGTTTCCACTCAGGGTCGAGATGAAAATTCCAATGCGAAAGATTATTCGGCTCGTTCCAAAGCACGAATGCTTCCAGCACACTTCTCTCCAAAATTGGCGGGTCGTAAGAACCGGGGGGCCAGCCACCCAGCTTTAGCTTTGGAAGCATGAGGAGAAGAGAGCAGTTGTAATCAGAACGGCAATTCTGCTGCTATTTAATACGTGGTGGCGCAACTTGGCGTCTGTGGGGCAAACGAAAAGGCAGATCGAAATATGGCTGGGTAAGTCTCTCCGTCTCCGAGGTCTTTGATGACACTCTTGTGATTCAGGTGCAGAGATGATTCAGGTGCAGAGACTGGACGGGCTTACTCCGATGCAACCACACTCCGATTGCCAGCTATCTCTCTAAAGGACCGACACAATTTGTACCAGGGAGAAGCGTTGGAATGGCTCTTTCCAAAACAACACGAGACCATGATGAGATCCGCCGGTGGGCCGAGGAGCGCGGCGCCATCCCCAGTGAAGTGGCGAGGACGGAGAACGCGGACGAGCCCGGCATTCTGCGTTTCCAGTTTCCGGATGCTCCCAACAGGAACGATGGCAAGCTGAAGGAAATCTCCTGGGAGGCGTTCTTCGAGAAATTCGACGAGAACGGTCTGGAACTTCTCTATCAGGAGGAAACGGCAGAAGGCGCACAGAGCAACTTCAATAAGCTGATCTATCCCGAGCACGCGAGTGGAAGGCACTCGAGTTCTTCCAGCGGGCATTCCAGCAGTGGGAGTTCCTCGAAAAAGAAATCCAGCCGCACCTCGTCAAGCCGCAAGAAAAGTGCAGCGTGAACCGCCATTGAGTAAGAGGAGGTATGCTCTCCTCCGCTGGAAAGGCCGCCTGATTCAGGCGGCTTTTCTTGTTCCAGCGAGCGCTAGCCCGCCTTCTTTTCGTCCAGCGGCTTGGCCATTCTCGTGCATGGCGGCCTTCACCCCGCCGGGTACGGCATTCGCGATTATCCCTCGAGCTTTGTCTTTGCCGAAGTTGCTTGTTTCTTACCTTCTGTGCCAATCGACGGAAAAGCGAACCTGTTGTCCTGAGAAAAATGAATCGGCTTCTCCTGCAGCACCGTAAGGAAAAGCAGTTGACGTTGTAAAACTGGAGTGCAGCATGTGAGGGAGTTGATGAACGGGATCTCCGCCAACCGGCGCACGCGGACCGTGGTGCAGCTCATTTTCACCATCGTTGCGCTTGTGCCGGCATCTTCCGGCACAGCGCAGGATCAACACCGGCAGCCAGTCATGCCAGCCCACCTGCCCGATCCGCTGGTATTTGCCGATGGATCACGGGTCGCGAGCCCGGCGCAATGGCCGAAGCGCCGGCACGAGTTACTCCATCTCTTTACGGAGCAGATGTACGGAAGAATGCCTGAGCGGCCCGCCTCGATGCGCTTCCGTGTAGTCGGCATCGATCATCACGCTCTGGCCGGCAAAGCTACCCGCGAGCAGATTGCGGTTCTTCTGCGCGGACGAGAGGACGGTCCGCGCTTTGATCTGCTGGTCTACGTACCGAACCAGGTCAAGCGCCCCCCGGTGATTTTGGGATTGAACTTCTGGGGCAACGAGACGATCAATGCTGATCCGGGAATTCGCATCTCGGATCGCTGGGTCGAGTCCTCACACAATCCATTCGTCGACCTCTCGTGTGTGAAGAACAACCGCGCAACTGACGCGTGCCGAGGCATCGACGCAAAGCGGTGGCCCGTCGAGAAGATTCTTGATGCCGGATATGCGTTGGCCACCGCGTATCGTGGTGATCTCGATCCTGACCGCAGGGACGGCTACGACGAGAGCATTCGCAGCGCGTTTCCGGATCTGTCGCAGGGAGGCGATAACTTCTCAACGATCGCTGCATGGGCGTGGGGCATGAGTCGCGCTCTCGACTACCTCGAACGCGACCAGTTGGTAGACGGCCATCACGTCGTTGCCTTCGGCTGGTCGCGGCTGGGCAAGGCGGCGATCTGGGCAGGCGCAACGGATTCCCGATTTGCCGCCGTCATCAGTAATGAATCTGGCGCGGGCGGAGCGAAGATCTTCCACGACGTGCACGGCGAAACGGTCCAGTTGCTGAACGATCGTTTCCCGTACTGGTACTGCACGAACTTCAAGCAGTACAACGGGCGCGATGCCGAATTGCCCTTCGATCAAAACGAGGTGCTTGCGCTGATTGCTCCGCGGCCTCTGTACATCGCCAGTGCAATCGAGGACGCGAATGCCGATCCGCAGGGGGAGTTCCTCGGCGCCGTCGCGGTTGCGCCGGTCTATCGCTTCCTCGGAAGTACGGGGCTCCCGACAGACGAATGGCCTAGAGTGAACCAGCCCGTTCTGGGGCGCGTGAGCTATCACGTCCGCAGTGGCGCACACAGCGTAACGGACTTCGACTGGGAACAGTATCTGCGGTTCTGCGACAAGTACGTGAAGGCTGCCGTGAGGTGATAGCGGCTCAAGACAAGGCGAGCGTTTGTGTGCCTGGCCTCAGGCCAGAGGTCTTGCCCTTCCACACGAATGAACCGCTCAGGTTAGCGGGCAGAGTGATCGTAGCGGTCCAGCGACCGCCATGGAGCGTGTAGACGACGTGTATGGAACCACCCGCATGCGGCATGGATGCATCGAGGTGGTGCAGACCCTCGAGATGCGGCTCAATCAAGACCCTGCTGAAGCCAGGAGCGGCCGGCCGAATCCCGGCAACCAGCGTTAGCAGATCGTAATTGGGGCTGGCGCTCCAGGCATGGCAGTCGGAGCGTGTTGGCTCCGGCTTCTCGGCCCATGTGCTCAGTCCGAGGTCAAGCATCGCGTACCACGGCTGCAACTGGCTGAGGTAGAGATCGGCCAGACCGGCGTGTTCGAGCGCACGGCTGAGATAGAAGCGGAAGTAGTAACTCTCCTCAGACATCGGTGGCACAGGCTTACCTTCGAAGCTGGTGGCCTCGTGCTCTTTTGATCCGAGCACGCGCCGCAGGATTGCCTGCTGCTGATCGCGCGGGGCAACATCGAGCATGACAGCGAGAACGTTGGCTTCCTGGCTCCAGCTGGTCTTTGCCGGAGTATTCGCGTAAAGCCCATAGTGGGGGTCCCAGTTCTCGCGGTTCAGCGCATCTGACGCTTTGCGGATGATCGCCTGATATTGCTGCGTGCGCTCAGGACTGCCGTACTGCGATTCCATCTCCTCTGCGGCTTGCAGGGCCTCAATAAACTGCAGCGTCAGAAATGTCGAGCCGCCATCGGCGTCCTGCGGTGGAACCCCATCGTGGTAGGTTTCGGTCCAGTCACCGAACTCCCACCATTTCACGTTGCCGAGAAGCCCATCCGGGCGGAGGCGCGCCGCGTACCAGTCCAGCACTGTACGGGTGTGCGGCAGTGTTTCGCGAACGAGTGGCAGGTCATCGGCGTACATCCAGTAGTCGTGGAGCATGTTGACCCAGAGCAGCGAGAAGGGCGGGATAAACTGCGGGAGCCCGGAAGGATAGCGGCTCTGGGTGATGCCTTCAGGCGTACGCGAATCGTCGATGTTCGTGATGGCCTGGCGCGCAAGTCGGGCGTCGCCCGTCATCACGTATGAGATCAGCGCCTGGATCCGCGTGTCACCGACGTACTGAAGCTGCTCCCAGTAGGGCGCGTCCATATACGTTTCATGAGCGCAGAGGCGGGCGGTGCGCCAACCGGTTTCCCAGAGCGCATCGAGACGCGGAACATCGCCGGCGATCGCGGCTGATGCCTGAAAAGGGTACGCCGAAAACCAGGCGCGCAGAGCAACCAGCTGCAAGGGTTCTGATTTCGTCGTGATGTCCAGTTGTAGATAGCGCCACGTGCGCCACCAGAGCGGTTGAAAGCTGTGCGCGTCGCCCCCTCCCGAGATGAACTCATCCGTAATGCCCTGGATCTGACGGCCGGTAATTTCGTTACGATTGCCTTTGTTTCCCTGCGCGTCATACAGGGCTTCGGCGTAGGTGAGCTTCATCTCGGCATCGCGGCCGCCGCTGACGGTGAGTTCAGGGTAGGCGGTCTGCAGAACGCGGTGATCCAGAAGCACTGTGACGTGGGTGTTTGCCGGGATGGTGAGTGGGGAAGCGGGGAAGGAGGGAAGAGAGGAAAGGCCGTCGACGCGCACCGGAGTTCCAGCGTCGACGAGGCGATGCTCCATCAGTGGGAGCGGATCCTGCACGAGTTGCCAATTGTTGCTCGCATCCTGCGCTTCGCGACTGGCAGCACGCCCGAGCACGCGCGGACTTTGCCAGCCGGAGGAAGAAGCATCGGGCTGATCCCACGTCCAGTCGAGTACTCGGCCGTCAATCTTTTCTGCTGGACCCGCGGCATAGTAACCGTGCGCGCCGGTGTGGCCGAGCGCGGCACGGCCGGGCTCCTCGCGGACCTGCCACTCTCTGCCGGTGTTGACCGCCGCCTCGGCTTGCGTGTCTCCCTGCATCAGAAAACCGGTTCGGTTGGTCATCTGCGCGACCGGCGCGAGCTCGCCGAAGTTCCACATCACCGCCGCCAAGACATTTTTTCCGGCTTGCAGATCCGGGGCAAGATCCACCGTCTCGAATCGCCAGTGGAAGAGATCGCCGCGTGCAGGGCCCTCCGCGACGTACTTGCCGTTCACATGCAGGATGTACCGGTTGTCCGCGCTGACATGGACCCAGTAATGCGACGGCACAGAGGACAGCGTGACTTCGCGGCGGAAGTAAAAAACGCCCGGCGCACGTGCCGGAGCGGTCGGGCTCGCTATCCAGGAGGCAGGCCAATTGGAAGCGACCAGCGCGGAGTTCAGCGGTGGAGCGGTTTGTGTACCTGCGGGCAAACTCGCACCGATGAGGAGAGGAAAGAGGATTGCAGTAACTCCGGGGTTGCGGCGAAGCAGGTTGCGATCAACGCACAGCATGGCGGCTCCTCATCGGATATTTGATCCCTGGCCAGCAGTCGCGTTTCATGCCGGCTCGAGACCATGGTCGGTTTCGGCTCCAGGAAATTATAGGGGGCGTTTGCAGCGGGAGCAGGGGCAGCCTGCCTGCGCCGAGATTCGGTTTGCTGCGGACCGGCCAGGTCCATTTAATGAGCGCAAGGTTCTGTTCGCGTCAACTGAGGACCGGAGGCTGTTCCGGGACAGACTAGCCACGTATGAATCCGTCCTCGCCAACAGCTGCATCGGCGATTATGACCCAGGTGACAGCAGCGGACTTCAGTCCGGGCAGCCTATGTATTGTTTCGGAAGTGCAGTGGTGTTCTGACCCGGAGGCAACGGAGGTGTGCCCCGCCTCAACTCCCTGCGTTTCATCAGCAGGAAAAACACAGGTACAAGAATCAGGACGTGAATCGTTGAGGTGATCATTCCACCGACAATGGGAGCGGCAATCGGCTTCATCACGTCCGATCCAATACCGGTTTCCCAGAGGATCGGCGCCAGGCTCAGGATAACCGCTGTGACGGTCATGAGCTTGGGGCGAAGCCGCTGCACGGCCCCATCGATGGTGGCCTGTTCGATGTCTGCATCGTTCAGAGGCGTACCACGAGCCAGACGGTGCTCCAGTGCCTCGTGCAGGTAGACGACCATCACAACGCCGGTCTCAACGGCGATGCCGAACAGAGCGATGTAGCCGACCCAGACCGCAACGCTGAAGTTGTAGCCGAGGAACCATTGCAGGAGCAAACCACCGGACATGGCATAGAACGTTGGGAATATCAGCACGGCTGCTTCGGCGGCGGATTTGAAGACGAGGTACAGCAGGAGAAAAATCACGAAGAAGACCACAGGCAAAATGATTTCCAGCCGCTGCCGGGCACGGATTTGGAATTCGTACTCGCCAGCCCAGCGCCAGGTGTAACCGGGAGGCAACGCCAGCTTCTGCTGAAGCAGACGGGTCGCCTGGCTGACGAAATCGCCGTAGTTGGTGGTCTTCAGGGTCAGGTAAACATATCCGGTGAGTGCGCCGTCTTCGTCGCGAATCATGGCCGGACCCCGCGAAAACGAGACGCGGGCTACTTCGCCGATGGGAATATGCTCGCCTGACGGCGTCGCAATCAGCGCTTGCGCGATCGCGGCGGGGCTGTCGCGGAAATCGCGCTGGTAGCGGACCGCAATCGGAAAGCGCCGGCGCCCTTCAATATTCTGCGCAATATCTGCGCCGCCGATTTCCGAAGCGATGGTTCGCTGCACGTCTGCCACAGTCAGGCCGTAGCGGGCTGCTACCGGACGGTTCACATCCACATCGAGATAGAAGCCCTGGGAGACACGCTCGGAGAAGGCTGAGCTCGTTTGAGGCAAGCCGGAAAGAATGCTCTGGATTTGCGAACCGATGTCCTGAATGCGACTGAGGTCCGGTCCCTGCACCTTGATGCCGATGGGGGTCTTAATCCCAGTCAATTCCATATCCAGGCGATTCTCGACCGGCATGGTCCACGTGTTTGTCAGGCCGGGAAACTGCAGCTTCTGGTCCATGGCGCTGATCAGTTTCTCGTACGTCATGCCTGGGCTCCATTGGGAGCGGGGTTTCAGCATGATGGTCGTGTCGTACATGTCGAGAGGAGCATTGTCCGTCGCTGAATCAGAGCGGCCAACCGTTCCGAAAACGGTTGCCACCTCGGGAAACGAACGGATGATTCGGTCCTGTTCCTGCATGAGGGAGGCGGCCTGGGGTACCGAAATGCCGGGGAGCGCGCTTGGCATGTAGAGGGCCGAGCCCTCGTAGAGAGCGGGCATGAACTGGCTACCGAGCCGGAAATAGAGTGGAACCGTGGCGGCCAGGAAGATCAGGTTGAGAGCGAGCACGAACTTCCAGTGGCGCAGGCACCAGCGCAGCACGGGCAGGTAGATAGCCTGCGTCAGTCGCGCCGCCGGATTACGCGATTCAGGACGCAGTTTGCCGCGCAGGCAGAGCGGCATCAGCGCCGGCACGAGCGTGATTGACAGCAGCGAAGAGAAGACCAGGGCCAGCGTCTTGGTCCACGCAAGCGGGCGAAACATGCGGCCTTCCTGTGCCTCGAGCAGGAAAACAGGCAGGAACGAGACAACGATAATGACGAGGGAATAAAAGAGCGCAGGGCCGACTTGCTGGGCGGCGCGCACGAGGATGCGGCGCCGCTCGTCTTCTCGGTCGGGTCGCTGCTCTGCGAGGTGCCGGTAGCCATTCTCGACCATCACGATCGCGGCATCGATCACAACGCCGATGGCGAGCGCCAGGCCGCCGAGCGACATAATATTCGAGCTGACGTGCAGGCACAGCATGGGAATGAACGCGGCCAGCACCGCGATCGGCAGGGTCAGGATGGGGACCAGCGCCGAACGGAAGTGGAACAGGAACGCGATGCTCACAAAGCTGACGATGATCGCCTCAAGGAGGAGGTCGCGCTTCAGCGTGTGGATGGACTCATTAATCAGCCACGAGCGGTCATACCCGGTAACAATCTGGACGCCAGGAGGCAGCGACGGCGCGATCTCCCGCAGCTTTGCCTTGACCGCATCAATGACACTCAGTGCGTTGCTCCCATCGCGCATCACCACGATGCCGCCTACCGTTTCCCCTTCGCCCTGCCAGTCGGCGGCCCCGCGCCGCACGTCGGCCCCAAATGAGACTGTGCCCAGGTCGCGCACCAGTACGGGAGTTCCGTTTTTCGTGGCAACCGGAACATTTTCGAGATCGGAGAGAGAGCGCAGATAGCCGAGGCCGCGGATCATGTACTCGGCGCCACTCATGTCGAGCACGTCGCCGCCCACTTCGTTCGTGCTCTGCCGGACCCGGTCGATGACCATGGATGCCGGAATTCCGTAAGAGAAGAGCTTCCGGGGATCGAGATTGACCTGATACTGTCGTACGAATCCGCCGATGCCGGCCACCTCGGCAACACCTGGCACAGTCTGCAATTGATATCGCAGGTACCAGTCCTGGAGCGCCCGCAGATCGGCGAGGGATTTCGTGTGGCTCCGGTCGAGGATCGCGTACTCGTAGACCCACCCCGCCCCGGTTGCATCCGGACCCACTGCGGGGTGCACGTCCGCCGGAAGATTCCCGGTGATCTGCTGCAGGTACTCCGTCACCCGGGAACGCGCCCAGTACAGGTCGGTACCGTCCTCAAAGACGACGAAGACACAGGAGTCGCCGAACATCGTCTGCGCGCGGACGCCCTTCACGCGAGGCGCGGAGAGCAGCGCCGACACGATCGGATACGTCACCTGATCTTCGACAATGCTGGGTGGTTCGCCGGCCCAGGTCGTGTGAATAATCACCTGCACATCGCTGATGTCAGGCAACGCGTCGAGTGCCACCCGCTGCATCGACCAGAGGCCCGCGACTGCGAGCAGGATCGCTCCCGTAATTACGAGGAACGGATTGTGGCTGCACCACGCAATGATTCTCGCAAGCATCACATTCCTCCCGCAGCGGTCATGCTCAGTTGTTTCGTGGCGACGGTTTGTCCAGCGCGAGCGACGGTGATGGTCACCTGCCAGGTGCCGCCGGACCCAAGCTGCAACGCACCGGAGTAGTCGCCACGGCCTCTGTCTGCGAGAGTAGCTGCGGCCCGCATCCCACCCATCCCCATGGCCGGCATTGCCGGCATGGTGAAGGTAACGTTCACCTGCGCTCCACTGACCGGTTTGCCGTCGGGTCCGGTGAGTCGCACCTCAACTGTGTTCTCACCCCTGTGCGGCGGTGATGGCTCGCTGCTGAACGCAATCTGAATGGATTGGGGATTCGCCTGAGTCGCGGAGGAAGTCGGCTGCTGCGACGGATTCGAATAGGCTCCGAGCACCGACTGCAGCTGCGCTTCGGAGTCGACGAGGAAGTTTGCCGAGCTGACGATGCGGTCTCCCGGGTGGAGGCCCTTGAGCACGACGACGGAATCATCGAGCTGCGGACCGGTTTGGATTTCGCGCGGCTCGAGATTGCCCTGGCCATGATCGATGAACGCGATCTGGCGTGTGCCAGCCTGCAAAACGCCCGACGTGGGAATGACGAGATTGCGTCCCATCGGAATCGCGATGTTGATAGTCACGTACATGCCCGGCTTGAGCACGAGTCCGGGATTGCTGAACACCAGCCGGACGCGCACGGTGCGCGTCGCCGGATCCACGTTGGGCAGGATCTGATCCAACCGGCCGCGGAAGGTGCGGCCTGGGTAAGAGTCGACGGTGACCTGCGCGGGGTCGCCCGGCTTGAGGCGCGCAATGTCGTTCTGGAAGACATTCGCATAGACCCAGACGGTCGAGAGGTCGGCAATCGTGTAAAGCTTCGTATCCGGCTGAACATAGGCGTTCGGCAGCGCATTGCGCTCCGTGATGTAGCCGGATGCTGGAGACTCGACGGTAATCTCTCGCTGAACGCTCCCCCTCTGTTCAAGCGCAGCGATCTCCGTGGCAGGAACATCGAACTGCCGCAGTCGCTCTGCTGCCGCCTGCAACAGCCAGCCACTCTCCTGCGTCGCCATGCCGTGCATCCCCGAAGAAAGCGCCTTCTGGTTCTGCTTCGCGAGCAGGTACTCCTGTTCAGTGCTCACCAGGTCCGGGCTGTAGATGGTGAAGAGTCGCTGCCCCTTGCGGACGTATTGCCACGTGGCGTTAGCGAACACGTTCTGAATCCACCCCGCATACCGTGTCTGCACGTATGCCAGCCGTTGCTCGTCGACATCGACATTGCCCGGAACCTGGAGCGCATCGGTGATGTCTTTCAACTGCGCAACCGCGGTGGTAACTCCGATCCGCTGCAGGCGCTCCGGTGCGATCTGCACCGGCGCAAGCGCAGGCTCCGCGTTGGCGGCTGCCGTTGCCGGTGCAGAGACCTGAGCTGCAACTGGAGGTCCCTGCGCCACCACAGGATCGGATTGCTGCTCCAGCCCAGCCGCCGGCGAGGTCCGACGGAGATAGAGATACGCCAGAGCACCCGAAAGCAGAAGACAAAGACCGAGGGTGACGACAAATGCTGTGCGATACTTGCGGTCGTTCATTGCTGCTCCTTGGTACGGGCCTGGGATTGCACAAGGTCGACAGGTGCGCCAACTGCGAGTTCCAGGTCAGCCAATCGGTTGTTGAAATCGGCCAGCGCCTGAATCCGGTTCAGGTCCATGTCGATGACTGCCATTTGGCTATCGAGCAGGTTGAGAAAATCGGTCTGGTTGTTCTCGTAGGCGATCACGGCCGCGTGCAGAGTCGCTTCAGCCTGGGGTCGAAGGGAGTTCTGGTACAGTGCTGCGAACTTCTGAGCCGCCTCGGCTTCAGCCAACGCTTCTTTGATTTGTCCGAATGTCTCGGTACGCAGCGCGGCCAGTTCGGCGTCCTGCTCTGTTACCGCTGCTTTCGCCACGCCAATTTCCGCATCGTGTTTTCGGCGAGCGAACCACGGCAGCGTCATCGAGCCCTCAACCATGTAGGTGTTGCGCATTGAGGCTGTCGGCGGCATCAGCATGTAGCCGGCCGAAACAGTGAAATCGGGAATATATGCCTTACTCGCGAGTGCCTGCTGCCGTCGGCTTTTCTCCGCCGCCGCTTCAGCAGCGAGGAGGTCCGGCCGAGCCTGCAGGGCCTGCTTCTCAAGGCTCTCGGCGGAAGGCATTGCCGCAAGCACGCCATAGTCGCCCTGAACGGAGATCGGGGTAGCAGGATCGCGTCCGAGCAGCGTATTGAGCCGCGCACGCGCCACTTCGGCATCGCGCCCAAAGCGGATCATGTGCTCCCCCAGCCGCGCCAGCTCCAGCTGAGCTCTGATCATGTCCTGCTGTGGGACCTTTCCCGAGGTGTAACGGATGCGGGCAGCCTCGATTGCCTGGCGCGCAATGTCCACGTGCTCATCGTGGATATTCAGTTCGTCCTGTGCTTCAAGCAGATCGAAGAATGCCTTGCGAACCTGCACCAGCACGCGGAGCCTGGCGGCAGCAACTTGATCTTTGGCGACGCTGACCTCCGACTGCGCGACACTCGTGCGCAGGGCGCGCTTGCCAGGACCCGCCAGCGCCTGTGTCACCATGAACATGTTCTGCGCCTGGTTGTAATTCCAGGGTTGGCTAAGCGGCACGCCCCAGCCGCGGTACATCGCCTCTGGATCATCGAGCGCTCCCGCCGCCGGCACGTTCGCCTCAGCCATCCGAACGTTCCGCGTCGCGACCGCGATCTGCGGATTGCGAGCCAGCGCGATTTGCTCAGCATCGTCGAGCGTGACCGCGACACCTGCTGCATCCGGCTGGATGTGCTTCCCAGCCAGGGCTTCTATATTCGACAACACGCCGGCCTCGGTCGTGGCCTGCGCGTGAACAACCGTGCCCAGCAGACACAACACCGACACAAGCAGTACAGCAAGGAATCTCATCGTTCCCCCGCGAGAATGGGAGTGGCAGCACGCGACGATGCATCCGCCGGCGGACGCACGACGCCTCAGCGACTGAGGAAACGACCGCTAGATGCGCAGGATGGGGTGGGTTGCCGGAGAATTGACCGGCGGGGAATCCGCAACACAAGGCGAGGGCGAGCCGGATAGCTTTGAGGGAATCAGAGCTTCTATTTCGGTCGGAATTGCGGCGGGATTTACGACCTGGCTTGACATCGCGACATGGCCGGGCAGAACAGGCGACTGTTGGACAATGCAGCAGTCGGTGGCCGTCATTGCCGGTGAACTGCAATCCTCAGTCATGCCCAGGCAGCAGGAATGTTGTGCGGGACCCGACAGGCACGCAAATCCCGGCATCGCAGCCCAGAAGACCACGATGGCCAGCAGTAGCAATCGTGCGATGCCTTTGCCCATGCGCATAGTGTAAACCGGCAACAAAGCTTGATTCTGAATCAGGTTTGCCCTGTTGGCGGTGATCCGGATCACTGTGATATGCCCTGGAGCCCTGGGGATCTGTTGGATCTGTTCGGATGAGTGGATCATAGCGCCGTGGGTTTACCACAAGCGTGCACGCCAGGGAATGACAATGTGCGCCATGCCGAACCGGTGTTGACGCCAAGTTAACCCTGATCTGATGATTACAGGAACGCTGAGCCGGCCCGGCCGCGTTCCCTCATGCCCAGGACACCTCCATCGCGCGACGAGCAGGACCTGGGACACTTCGGTTACGCACAGGAACTTTTCCGGAGCATGGGGGGATTTTCGAATTTCGCTATTTCGTTTTCGATTATCTCGATCCTGACCGGAGCGGTGACCCTCTACGGGTACGGTCTGAAGATGGGCGGTCCTCTCGAGATGTCGCTGGGATGGCCGATCGCAACCGTCTTCACCCTGTTGCTGGCTGCCAGTATGGCGGAGTTGTGCTCAGCCTATCCGACGTCGGGGGCTATGTACCACTGGGCCGCGGCGCTCGGTGGACGCGCGTCCGGGTGGTTTGTCGCGTCGCTGAACATCGTTGGCCTGATCGCCGCCCTGGCCGGTATCAATTTCAGCGCCGCGCAGTTCGTACTGCCATTTCTGGGTATCTCCCCATCGTCGAAACACGTATTTCTGATGTTCGCGTTCACCCTGGTCGTACACGGCCTGATCAATCATTTTGGCGTGCGGCTGGTCGCTCTGCTGAACAACACCAGCGTTGTCATTCATCTTGTCGGAGTGTTTGCGATCGCGGGGATGCTCTTCTGGTTCGCGCCGCACAGGCCGATTTCATTCCTGGCCAGCGGCAGCAGTGCCAGTGGCCGTCCCTACGCGTGGGCGTTTTTGCTGGGATTGCTCCAGGCGCACTGGACGTATACCGGATTCGACGGATCGGCTCACATGGCAGAGGAGACGCACGATCCGCGTCGCGTCGCGCCGTGGGGTATGGTGATTGCGGTCGGTGTCTCCGGGGTGGTGGGATACATCCTGCTGGTTGCCATTACGCTGGCGATCCGCTCGGTTCCGGATGTGCTGACGGCTCACGACGCGCAAGGAAACGCGGTCCCCACCGCCATCGCGATTCTGCAGACAGGCCTCGGATACCGCTTCGGTAATGCGCTTGCGGGTATCGCCTCGATGGCGATGTGGTTCTGCGGGCTCTCGTGCGTGACGTCGGCCTCGCGCGCCATCTACTCTCTGGCTCGCGATCGCGGAACGCCGTTCCCTGCGATCATGCAGCAGGTCAGCGCGAAGCACGGAACGCCGGTTGCGGCGATTTGGGTTACGGTGATCGCGAGCCTGGTGGCGATGGCGTGGACGGGTGCTGTCCCCATTGTCACTTCGCTCAGCACAGTGGCGTTGTACCTGGCCTATATCATTCCCGTAGCGCTGGGGTTGCGGGCACGCTTGCGCGGATCGAATTGGCCCACGCTGGCGAAGTGGAGCCTGGGCCGATGGGGCGCGGCGCTGAACGGCATCGCGCTCGTCTACATTTTGTTCATTTGTTTCGTCCTGATGATGCCGCCGAATCAACTGGCAGCCAAAACGCTGGCGGGCGTACTCGCGGCACTGGTTGTCATCTATGTGTTCGAAGTGCGGCGCAAGTACGTGACTCCCGGTTGGGTTTCCGCCGTTGGACCACGCGATCGTGCTACCCGGTGAGGCAGGAGCTGACATGTTCGAGACCATCACGACGTTTTCCTTCCCGACGCGGATCATCTTTGGCATGAAGGCCATACGCCAGCTACCGGGCTGTCTGGAAGAAAACGGCGTTCGCCGGCCTTTGCTCGTGACCGACCCCGGTCTGCGCGCAGCGCCGCCGTTCAGGGCGGTTGTGTCTGCTCTCGAGGAGGGCGGCGTCGAGTACGAAGTCTTCGATGGCGTGCACCCAAACCCGGTCGAGGAGGATGTCGTCCAGGCAGCGAAATCCTATCGCACGGCAGGCTGCGACAGCGTCATTGGCCTGGGCGGCGGAAGTGCGATTGACGTGGCCAAGGCCACGGTGGTGATGGCACGCGAGAAGGGCGCGCTCGCCGATTTCGAAGCTCAGGCCGGCGGCATGGATCGACTCAAGGGGCCGTACGACCCGATCATCGCTATACCGACGACTGCGGGCACAGGCACAGAAGTGGGACGGTCATCGGTGATCACGTCGCAGAAGCTGAAGCGCAAAATCATCATCTTTAGCCCATGGCTGATGCCCACGAGAGCTATTCTCGATCCCGAACTGACCGTAAGCCTACCGCCATCTCTGACCGCTGCGACGGGTATGGACGCATTCACCCATTGTCTGGAGTCGCTCACCTGCCCGGTATACCACCCGATCTGCGACGCCATCGCGATTCACGGTCTGGAACTGATCATCCGTTATCTGGAGCGCGCAACCCGCGATGGCGGAGATATCGAGGCCCGCGGAAACATGCTGGTAGCGGCCTCAATGGGAGCGATTGCATTTCAGAAGGATCTCGGGGCGACGCATTCGCTCGCGCATCCGCTTTCCACTGAATTCGGTTTGCACCACGGCTTGGCGAATGCACTGTGCCTGCCGGCGGTGATGCGATTCAATATGGACGCGGCGGCGCCACACTATGCCCTGCTGACGCGGCTCTATCGCAACGGCCATTCGAATGAATCGGAGAATCGAGAGGCCGCCGAAGCGGTCCATAGGGTCGAGGGCATGATCGAGCGGCTTGGCATCCAGCGCGGACTGCGGAATCACGGAGTGCCCCGGGAGAGTCTTGAAACGCTGTCAGCAAGCGCTTTTGCCGATTCTTGCCACAAGACAAATGTCCGCCCGTGCACTCGGGAGGATCTGCTCAGGCTGTACCAGGAAAGCTGGTAACCAATGGCGGCGAGCTCTTCGTCCAACCTGGTGAACCCCGCGACGGAGCAAACCTTCCGAACCGTCGAGATGACTTCGGAAGCGGAACTCGGTGTCATTCTTGAGCGCATGCGGGTCGCGCAGAAGAAGTGGCGCGAGGTGCCTGTCAGGGACAGAGTGGAGATATGCCGCGGTTTCGTCGATGCGTTCCGCGGGATGCGAGAGACCGTCGCGCTGGACATCACGCGCCAAATGGGTAAGCCGGTAGGTCAGGCACAGCGAGAAGTGGACACGATGCTGGAACGCGCGGATACGATGCTGCGCCTCGCTACTGCAGGCCTCGAGGACGAGGTACTCGAGCCGAAGCCCGGCCTCCAGCGGTTTATCCGCCGCGAGCCGCTGGGTATCGTTCTCGACATCCCTGCGTGGAATTACCCGCTGTTGATCGCGGTGAATGTGGTTCTTCCTGCCCTGCTCGCGGGCAATGCGGTGCTGATCAAGCACGCCCGCCTAACTCCGTTATGTGGGGACGCGTTCGTCGACGCTTTCCGGCAGACGAAATTGCCGGGCGAACTCGTTGCGTCTATTCACGTTGGTCATAAGACGGTCACGCGCCTGATTGCCGGGCGCGCCGTTGATTTCATCTCGTTCACCGGTTCGGTCGAGGGAGGCCGTGAGGTCTACCGCGAAGCATCGGAACAGCTGCTTGATATGGGTCTGGAACTTGGCGGAAAAGACCCGGCGCTGGTTTGCGAGGACGCTAATTTCGATTTCGCGGTAACCAACCTGGTGGACGGCGCCTTCTACAATGCGGGCCAGAGCTGTTGCGCTGTAGAGAGAATCTACGTTGCGCGCCCGCTGTTTGCAAAGTTCGTCGATGCCTTCGTCGCAGAGGTGCGGAAGTACACCGTCGGCGACCCGGAGGATCCCGCCACCGGGATCGGACCGCTCGCACAGCTCAAGGCGCTGGACTTCTTACAGCGTCAGGTTGATGAGGCGGTGCATCGAGGCGCGCGGCTCCTGACGGGAGGAAAACGGGCCCGGCGCCGGGGGTATTTTTTTGAGCCGACTGTCCTGGTGGACGTGGACCACAACATGAAGCTGATGACGGAGGAGAGCTTTGGCCCGGTGATCGGCATCATGCCCGTAGATTCCGAAGACGCAGGAATACGACTGATGAACGACAGCCCGTACGGGCTGACTGCCTCAATTTGGACGGAGGATGCAGAGCGAGGGGAAAGGCTGGCAGCACAGACCGCGGCGGGAACCGTTTACGTCAACCGTTGCGATTACCTCGATCCGGAGCTTGCGTGGGTTGGCATTAAGGACAGCGGCCATGGGTGCACGTTATCTCGACTCGGATTTCATTACCTGACCCGTCCCAAAAGCTTCTATCTTCGGACACGAACCCCAGGTTAAGGACACGCGATGAAGACCAATGGAATGCTGACCGTCGACGAGCTTCGGGCCATGGTCAACGAATCGCGTGTGGACACGGTGTTGCTGACCTTCACCGATCTCTATGGGCGCCAGTTTGGAAAGCGGCTGGATGCGCGGTTCTTCCTTGAAAATGAAGAGCCGGGAACGCATGCCTGCGATTACCTTCTGACGACGGACATGGAGATGAACCCCGTGACCGGATACCAGTTCGCGAACTGGGAACGCGGTTACGGTGACTTTCACATGCGCGCCGATATCTCGACTCTTCGCATCGCATCCTGGCTGGACCGCACTGCTCTTGTAACCTGCGATCTGCTCGACTGCCGCTCGCACGAACTGGTGGAACAGGCACCGCGTACGATTCTGCGGCGGCAGATCGAGCGGGCCGCGCAAATCGGTTACCAGCTGGCCGCCGGCACCGAGTTGGAGTACTACATCTTCAACAATTCTTATCGGCAAGCTGCGGCGGCGAAGTACGACGGCCTGGAGGCGGCGGGCTGGTATCTGGAGGATTACCACGTCCTTCAGGGCACGCGGGAAGAGAAACTGAACGGCGCTGTGCGCCGGCATTTGACGCAGTCCGGGGTGCCAGTGGAATGCTCGAAGGGCGAGTGGGGCAAGGGCCAGCATGAGTTGAATGTCCGGTATGCCGATGCTCTGACGATGGCGGATCGTCATGTCGTGTTCAAGCAATGCTTCAAAGAGGTGGCGGATAGTCTGGGCATGAGCGTCACGTTCATGGCCAAGCCAGCCGGCGATCAGGCCGGTTCGAGCTGCCATCTGCATTTGAGCCTCTGGCAGAACGGGCAGAATGCGATGGCAGGAGAGAGCAAGCTGGGGCCCGTGCTATGCAGCGACACGTTCCGCTGGTTCCTTGGCGGATGGATCGCGCATGTTCCTGAGTTCATGGTGTTCTATGCTCCGACGGTTAACTCATACAAGCGCTTCCGTGCCGGCTCCTGGGCACCGACACGCCTTGCATGGTGCTACGACAACCGCACGGCCAGTTTCCGGGTGGTTGGTGCGGGGCCAAGCCTGAGAATCGAGTGCCGGATTCCCGGTGCCGATTGCAATCCCTACCTGGCCATCGCAGCCGCGATCGCGTCCGGACTGGAAGGAATAGCCAGCAAGACTGAGCCGCCTGCCATCTTTGAGGGCGACGTTTACTCGGCCAGCGAAATGCCCGCCGTTCCAGCCACGCTGCGCGAAGCGACCGATCTCTTTGCGGCCAGTCCGTTCGTTCGCGACACTTTGGGAGCTGAGGCCGCAGCGCACTATGCTCATTTCTTCCGATCAGAGCAGGCAGCGTTCGATGCCTCCGTAACCGATTGGGAGCGGCGACGCTACTTTGAACAAATTTAACTTCCCAGACGGAGTTGGCTGGACGGCCCTGGATGTGTTCGGAAGGGTGATGGTAGCGCCATCGGGGATCGAACCCGAACTCTTCGCCTTGAGAGGGCGACGTGTTAACCAATTACACCATGGCGCCGTGCAGGACGGGGACTTGCTTCATTCAATATAGCAGGCGCGCAGCGCAGGAAAATGACACTTCAGGCGAACGTGATGGACGCCATTCGGTCCAGCAGCGAGCACCCCCTACACTGATCGCATGAGGATCTGGATCGCGGCGATCGGCACGCGACCGCGGAAGAGCTTCGAGGATCTGGCGCAGATGTACCTGGAGCGGATTGGGCCGCTGCTGTCGGGCGGCAAGTCCGGCGTGGAAGCTCCGCTCTTTCGGACCGAGGAGGCGTTCCGGGAAGCTGTGGAGCGGGAACGCGCGCGCACCGCTCCCGGACTGGTGCTTCTGGATGAGCAGGGTCGGCAGATGGGCTCCGAAGCCTTTGCCGGCTGGTTTGGACGCGAGCGCGATGGGGGGCGGCAACTGATCATCTTCGCGGTCGGTCCTGCGGATGGCTGGTCGGCGGCACAGAAGCCGGGCGGGGCTATGCTGCTGTCGCTCGGGCCGATGACGCTGCCGCATGAGCTGGCACGGGTCGTCCTGTGCGAGCAGGTGTACCGGGCGCTGACGATTCTCAAGGGGCATCCGTATCACAGAGCGGGTAGCCGATAGGAGGAGAGAGCAAGTGTCAGAGAGCAGGAAGGGACTCGTCCTGATCAATACAGGCGCGGGGAAAGGGAAGACCACAGCTGCGATGGGAACGGCTCTGCGTGCGGTGGGCAATGGCATGCGCGTGCTGATGCTGCAGTTCCTGAAGGGCTCGTGGCACTATGGCGAACTCGACGCGACGAAGGCCTTCGGCGACAACTTCGTGCTGCGGCAGATGGGCCGCGGCTTCGTGAAGATCGGCGGGGCGGAGACGGACCCCGAGGACATTCGCCTGGTCGAAGCGGCGTGGGAAGAGGCGCGGCAGGCGATCCTCTCCGGCGAGTGGGACATG
>DATEPN010000132.1:0-7634 GCA_035273225.1 Acidobacteriaceae bacterium
CCGGTGGCGCTGGCGATGAGTCCCGACGGCGCTACCCTGTATGCGCTGGACTACTATGCGCCGGCCACGCCTGGGCATCCGTCCTTCACCGACCTGAACCCGGGGCCGGGCGCGGTGGTCGCCTTTCCGCTGGATAAAGCCACCGGGCGCATGGGCGCACCGCTCAGCGTCGGCGCGGCGAATTACTGGCCGGTGCAGTGCTTCCCGTCGAATCTGACTGTCACGCCGGATGGCACGCATCTGTACGTCGCGAACACGAATGCCGTCCTGGTGACGACGTCGCCGCCGGTCACCGGCACGGTGCCGAAGCTGCCGGCCACCTGCCCGGCTTCGGGTACGGTCTCTGCGTTTGCCATTGGAGCCAGCGGCACGGCGCCTCTCACCGAGATTGGCAGCCCGATCAGCACCGGTGGAGGATCCGAGCCGACCGGCATCCTCGCCGATCCTGCCGGGAATGCGGTGTATGTCACCGATGCGGCGCTGAACCTGCTCTATACCTACACGGTCCAGTCCGACGGCAGCCTGACGCTCGGTTCGACGGTAGCCACGGGCACGCAGCCGATGGGAGCCGCGGTGGTCGCCGGCACCTCCGGCAATAAGTTCCTGTACGTCACGAATTTCTCGGCGGGGACGATCAGTTCGTATTCACTCAGCTCCGGCGCGCCGACTCCGATTGCGACCACGAACGCGGGGTCGTCGGGTCCGCTGTGCATTCTGGTCGAGCCGGAACTGCAGCGGTTCATCTACACCTCGGACTACACGGGCGGATTTGTTGGCGGCGCACAAGTGGATCCGGCGAACGGCACGCTGATCCTCAACCAGAATTCCCCGTATCCCGGTTCGGGACAGCCGACCTGCGTGGCCGCAGTTACCCATGCGCGAGGACGGCACAACGGGCTGTAACAGGATTCCGGCGGCATGGCCGGAGAGAAGTGTGACGGGAGACTTCCCGAAGATTGGCTCCCGCAAGGGACGAAGGACAAGCATGAAGTTGACGAGAATCGGCCAGGGGATCCTGGCCACAGCAGCAAGTCTGAGCCTGGGGCTGGGGATGTCGTCGTGCAACCCGGGCAATACGATCGACTACTTGTTCGTCACGTCGAACAGCGCGAACGCGGCCAGCAACGGACAGGTCAGCTCGTATCACGTGAACTCCTACTCCGGCGTGCTGACCGAGGTGACGGGGTCGCCGTTCTCGTCCCAGGGCAAGAATCCGGTAGCGGCGGTCGCGACACCGGACACCAAACACCTCTACGTGGCGAATCACGACTCCAACAGCATTGCGGAATTCGCGATCGGCACCAACGGACAGCTTTCCTTCGGCCACAGCTACACCACGCCCGGAGCGGAGCCCGTGTCGCTGACGATGAATACAACCGGGACTCTGCTGTTTGTCACCGACTACTACCAGGCCGGATTCAGTGACGCGACGCCCGGAGCGGGCGCGCTGGTCGTCTATCCCATCAACGCCGATGGCACGCTGGGCACTCCGGTCGGCACCTCCGGCGCGGCGTTTGCCCCGCTGCAGTGCTTCCCCGGCGGCGTGGCTGTATCCGCGGACGGCAAGTTCGCGTACGCGACGAACACCAATTCCGTCATCGTCACGACTTCGGCACCGACGACCGGGACCGCTCCGGCGACTCCGGCCACCTGCCCTGCGCAGGGCACCATTTCCGGCTTCTCGGTGGCCTCGAACGGCGCGCTGACGCCGCTGCCCGGCAGCCCGTACTCCGCTGGATCGACGCCGACCGGCATCGCCATCGACCCGACGAGCCGCTTCCTGTACGCGACGGACAGCGTGCAGAACCAGCTCATCGCGTATCAGATTCAGCCGTCCGGCAGCCTGTATCCGCTGCCCAACGGCCCGTTCTCGACCGGCACTTTCCCGGTGAGCGTCGTAGTCGATCCGCGCGGCCTCTTCATCTACGTGAGCAATTACAACTCGTCGACGCTCAGCGAATACGCTCTGACGCAGTCGACCGGAGCGCCCTCGTCGGGAGCAGCGGCCAGCTTCAGCACTAAAGCGCCGACGCCGACCTGCATCGTCGTGGATCCGTCGCTGGGCCGGTATGTTTACACAACCGACTTCACGGGCTCCTACATCACCGCCGCCGAGCTGAATCCGCATACCGGCGAGCTGACCGGCGTACAGGATTCACCCTTCCCGGCTCACGGCACTCCGACCTGCGCCACCGCGGTGCCGCACGGGAACCACGCGACGCAGTTCACAACGGCAACGGGGTTGTAAGCATCTCCGAGACAGGGCACAAGGGCCGCCTGCTGGCGGCCCTTGTTGTTCCTGGCGGGGATTGATCCTCCGGCTGGAACGCGGAAACGAAGGGCACCGAATCCGGGATCGTCAGAAGGAGGCCAACCGACATGGAGCGCACCGAGCAGACGAAAGAACCTTCGACATTTCTGCGGGCGTCGTTGCTGAGAGCATCCGGTCTACAAGCACCCTGGGGCCGCTACGTCTTCCCGCTCCTGGTCGGCGCCGGGGCGGTTGGCGGAGGCGTGCTCCTCGACGTGAGCCTTGGCATCGAGAACCGGCCCATCCTGTACTCCGACGGGTTCACCGCAATCATTGCTGCGCTGCTTGCGTTTGTTGTCGGGCGCTACTACGAGCGGCTGCGGCAATCGGATGCAGAACGGCTGCGTGTGGCGGCGGACGTCAATCACCACGTGCGCAATGCGCTGACCACGGTGTTGTACTCCGTTCATGTCAAGGGCGACGCCGAACTGATCCAGGTGACGCAGGACGCCGTCAACCGCATTGACTGGACGCTCCGGGAGGTGCTGTGGGAGACGGATCAGGACCCGTCGGTCCACGGAACCAGGTAGCGGTCGGAGACTCGGTCGAGGCGTGCTGCCACGGGTGTTGGGCAGGATGAAGCAACCGTAGTCCGCAACGAAAAATCAGCGCCGGCTAGTTCCCGGGGACGGAGTGCGGGCGCTCTACCTGGCTGCGGAAGTATTCGAGGCTGAGGCGCAGTCCGGCTTCGAGGTCGATCTTCGGCTCCCAGCCGAGCAGCGTGCGGGCCTTCGTGATGTCGGGCTGGCGCTGCATCGGGTCGTCCTGGGGCAGCGGGCGAAAGACGATGCTGCTGCTCGATCCGGTGATGCGCAGAACCGCCCTGGCGCATTCGAGTACCGTCCACTCCTGCGGGTTGCCGATGTTCACCGGCAGGTGCTCGTCGCTCTTCGCGAGGCGCAGAATGCCGTCGACCTCGTCCGAGACGTAGCAGAAGCTGCGGGTCTGCTCGCCCTCGCCGTAGACGGTGAGGTCCTCGCCCTGGAGGGCCTGCATCATGAAGTTGGAGATCACCCGGCCGTCGTTCTTCTGCAGCCGCGGCCCGTAGGTATTGAAGATGCGGACCAGCCGCGTGTCCACGCCGTAATAGCGGTGATAGGCCATGGTGAGCGCCTCGGCGAAGCGCTTCGCCTCGTCGTAGACGGAGCGCGGGCCGACCGGGTTCACGTGCCCCCAGTAGTTCTCGGGCTGGGGATGGACCTGCGGGTCGCCGTAGCACTCCGAGGTGGAGGCATGCAGGAACTTCGCCTTGTAGCGCTGCGCCACGTCGAGCGCATGGCGGGTGCCCAGCGCGCCGACCATCAGAGTCTCGACGCCGAGCCGCCCATAGTCGACGGGGCTCGCCGGAGAGGCGAAGTTGAAGACGTAGTCCACAGGGCCGACGTCGAAGGGCACAGTAATGTCGCGCTGGACGTATTCGAATCGCGGCTCTCGATCCAGATGGGCGAGGTTCTCCGTCGATCCGGTGGAGAGATTGTCGACGCCGACAATCTCATGGCCTTCGCTCAGCAGCGCATCGGTCAGATGCGAACCAAGAAATCCAGCGGCTCCCGTTACTAAAACACGCATCAACATCGATCCTAAATGATGCAGAAGTCAGGCGCCTCGTCGAGCCGGGACGGCTGAAGATGGCGGCGGTCCCTCGCATCCGATAGCCTGAGAGCAGCCCATGCCGGAGCTTTCCTCAGAACGGATCGCCGATCTCGCGCGCGAGGCTGGCTTTTCTGCTGCCGGCATCGCTGCCGTGCCGGAGCCGGGGTCTGTGGAGGACCTGGAGGAGCGCTCCCGGTTCGATGGCTGGATTGAGGCTGGCCGCGCCGGCGAGATGGAGTACCTGAAGCGTCGCAACGAAGCCGGCGCGCTGGTGCGGTCGTCGCTGCGCGAGGCGCTGCCCTGGGCACGGTCGGTGATCGTCTGCGCAGCGAGCTACAACTCCGCTCAGCCGCGCTCCACGGATTCCGCGCCGCCCGGCAGGGGCTGGATCGCCCGCTACGCCTGGAGCAGCAATGGCGAGCGGCCGACGGATTATCACAAGGTTCTGCTGCGCCGTCTCGAGGCTCTCCGCGACCGGCTCGCCGGTGAGGTTGGGCCGTTCGAGTCGCGCTGCTTCGTGGATACAGGCCCGGTGGTCGAGCGCGTTTATGCCCGCTACGCCGGGATTGGCTGGACAGGCAAGAATACCTGCATTCTGAACCAGAAGCTGGGGTCGTGGATGTTCCTGGGCGTCATCGTCACGTCGCTCGAGACGGCCGCCGCTCGCGTCAGCCTTCAGGTCGCCGCGGACCGCTGTGGGTCGTGCACGCGCTGCATCGACGCCTGTCCCACCGGGGCGCTGACGGGCCCCCGGCAAATGGATGCGACGCGCTGTATCGCTTACCTGACGATTGAGAAGCGGGGGCCAATTCCGGAGGAGCTGCGGGCGCAGATCGGGCGGCAGATTTTCGGCTGCGATATTTGCCAAGACGTCTGTCCCTGGAACCGGCGTGCGCCCATCGGCGCCGATGCTCAGCTGGCGCCACGAGAACCGCTGGTGAATCCAGCTTTGGGCTGGCTGGCCGCGATGGAGGAGCCGGAGTGGGAGCGCTGGTTTAACGGAAGCCCGGTGCGCCGGGCGAAGTTCACAGGATTCCGCCGCAACCTGGCGATTGCGATGGGCAACAGCGGAGAACGCGGTTTCGAGCCGATTCTGCGCGCATGGGCGGCCGATCCAGATCCGGTGCTCGCCGAATCGGCGGAGTGGGCCTTGCAGCGGCGAGGCGCGGAGCAGACGAATCCTGTGGGCGGCTAAGAGCCACGCCGGGATCGCAATATCCTGGATCGAAGAGTGCCGTCGAGGGCATCCCGGCTGCATCGTACCGGGAGGACAGCGGCGGCTCCGGGGAAAAACCGCCGTGCTGCTCTCGAACTTTCTTATGCGGAGTTGCGCACCACGTTGGCTGCGCTGAGCCCCTTGGGACCCTGCTGGCACTCAAACTCGACGGCTTCGCCTTCGTTCAGGGTCCGGTAACCGGCGTCCTGAATCGCCGAGAAGTGCACAAACACGTCCTCGCCACTGGACCGCTGGATAAACCCGTAGCCCTTTGCTCCATTGAACCACTTCACTACGCCATGCTCTTTCACCTGGATACTCCTTCGTTGTTAGTCCTCGGGATTCCGTGAGCGTCTCGGTAGTTTCGTCGCCGCGTCACTTGAGTAACTCAGCGCAGAGACACCAAAAGCTGCCTTTGTCCGCCTGCACGGCGGCCTGGGCAGCTTAGTGGGTAAGACAATCACGAAAGCGATAATGCAGGTACATCAAAAAACGGCCTTCCAATGCTCTTTCTCTGTCCAGAGAAAGTGTCCCCTTGTTATGGCAGGAAACCGTTGTGAAATCAAGCAAAATTTCTGTTGATCGCCCGTTCTTCTGTGCAGAGTTACTGAAGTAGCATCCCCTCGAGTGACTTTGGCAGGATGGCAAAGAGGCATTTGTGGCCGGGCGCGGCCGCGGGTGCTAGGATTTTTTCAAGGACCCCCGCGATGGTTACTTTCGATACTGCGTCCGAGGCGGACGCGGTCGCCCCGTCATCTCCAGAAGCCGCTGTTTTGCGGCCACGCAGCGGCGCGTGGCCGACGTTGCGGTCGCTGGCCGGCTATCTGGGCGAGACGGAGGTGCATACCTATGCATTCAGCGTCGCGGCGAATGCCATCCTGTCGATCTTCCCCTTCATCGTGATGATGTTCACGGTGGCCCGCCGCGTCTTTCACTCGACGGCCATGGTCAACTCCATCAGCGGCATGCTGCACGACGTGCTTCCCTCGAATCAGGACTTCGTCGTGCGCAACATGTCGCTGCTGGTGCATCCACGGGGCAGCGTGGAACTGGCCTCAGTGGTGATGCTGCTGATCTCCTCGACGGGGGTCTTTCTGCCGCTGGAGGTGGCGCTGAACCGGGTCTGGGGCGTGGGCAGGAATCGGTCCTATCTGATGAACCAGATCGTCTCGCTGGGGCTGGCGTTCGGGATCGGGCTGATGACGATGGCGGCGGTCGCGGTCGCGACGGCGCAGACCGGGATCCTGACGGTGCTCTTCTGGTGGCACACGCAGAACGTCGTCTACGGATTCATCCACCAGGTATTCCTGCAGATTGCCGTGGCGTTCCTGAGCGTCGGCATGTTCTTCGCGATTTACTGGATCCTGCCGAACCGCCGCCTGCCGGTACGAGCCGTACTGCCGACCGCGATTGTGATGGGGCTACTGTGGGATTTTGGGCGGCTCATCTATATCGTGGTGCTTCCGCATCTGGACCTGCATTCGGTCTATGGACCGTTTGAGGTCTCGGTGAGCCTGATGATCTGGGCATTCCTGACCGGGCTGCTGCTGCTGGCCGGCGCGCACTACTCGGCGACCCGCCATACCGTGCGCCTGGCTCGGAAGGCGGATCTCCAGAAGGCGCACGCGGAAGCATAAGCGCAGTTTTCCTGCCCCGTCGTCGCCCGCCATTGCGCACCTGGGTTCGCGTCCGTATCGGGTGGGTGACAAATCTCACATCCTGGGCATCCGAGCTATGTCATTGTTGCTGGCAACAGCGGTTATTCTCGGCCCCCGGAGATTGCCCATGGAAGACCTTTGCACGCTCGCTCGCCTTCACGCCGATGATCTTTCCACGCACGCTGTTTCGCTGGCGATCCTGGCTCGCGCGCTGAACGATGCGCACGAGAGCGGGAGCCATCTGGACCGCAAGGCCTTCCACCGCGCCGCCGATCTGGCGCTGGCCCTGTATCGGCAGGAGAAGAAGCGCTTCGCCTCTGTCGATGCGGCGGCTCCGCTGCTCGATGCGCTGTACCTGAAGTCGTTTGTTCCCGGCGATGACGAGACCGAGGAGTTGCCAGAGATTGCCGCGGATGCGGTAGCGCGGCGCTTCCATGCCGAGGTGATGCGGCTGCTCTACGTGCGGGAGACGCAAAGGCTAGTGGAAGCGCCGCAGCAGTCGCCTGTCCGGCTCTGATAAAACACCGCCCCATCGGGCCTCTCCGAACACGACAGTGCTGGCATGTAGACTCGAAACGCCAGAGCTTTTGAGCTCTGATTTGCGTGTGTCGAGGGGACGAGGATGAAGGCGGTTGGGCTGGCGTTGGCGGTGGGTTGCGGAGTGATGCTCGGAGCGGCGGCGCGGGCGGAGATTCGGCTGCCGCATGTAATCAGCGATCATGCAGTGCTGCAGCGGAACCGGCCGATCCACATCTGTGGATGGTCGACGCCGAATGCGCATCTGACGGCGCATTTTCGCGGGCAGACGGTGGCGGCGGTGGCGAATGCGCGCGGCGAGTGGAGCCTGTGGCTCTCT
>DATEPN010000133.1:0-4293 GCA_035273225.1 Acidobacteriaceae bacterium
CGGCAATCCGCGAGGCTTCCGGGGTGCGCGCATGAAGCTGACGCTGACGCAGATTGCGCGGGCGATTGCGGCGGAGCCGGCTCCGGGCAGCGATGCCATGACCGCGACGGGCTACTCGATTGATTCGCGGACGCTGCAGCCGGGGGATGTCTTCTTCGCGATTCGCGGGGAGCATTTCGACGGGCACCAGTTTGTCGGCCACGCCATCGACAACGGGGCTTGTTGCGCTGTCGTGGCGCGGGAGAGCGGACAGGGGCTGCCGCATCGCGAGCGGCTGCTCGTCGTCGAGGATCCCGTCGCAGCACTGCAGCGGCTGGCGGCCGGGGTGCGACGGCAGTGGGGCAAGCGCGTCATCGGGATTACGGGATCGGCAGGGAAAACGACGACGAAGGAAGCCGTGGCGGCGGTTCTGGCGACGCGGTTTTCGGTGCTCAAGTCGCAGGGGAATCTGAACAACCATTATGGATTGCCGCTGCAACTGCTCCGTTTGCAGCCCGAGCATCAGGTGGCGGTGATCGAGATGGGAATGTCGGCGGCGGGCGAGATTGCCGCGCTGTGCCGCATTGCCGCGCCGGAGTGGGGCGTGGTCACGAACGTGGGTCATGCGCATGCGGAGAAGTTCTTCGACGGCATTGCGGGGATTGCGCGCGCGAAGTACGAACTGGTCGCGGCGTTGCCGCGGCAGGGCGTCGCGTTTCTGAATTGCGACGATCCTTACGTATCGCAGTTCGGCCGGGGATTCGAAGGGAAGGCCGTTTACTTTGGCCGCGGGCCGTGCGCCGATCCGCACATCGACGGCATGGAGGCGATGGGCGCCGAGGGCGTGCGGCTGCGCGTTCGCAGCGGCGATCAAAAAGCTGAACTGGAGCTGCGGCTCCCCGGGGAACACAACGCCAGCAATGCGGCAGCGGCGATTGCGGTCGGCGTGCAGGCGGGCATTCCGCTGGCGACGTGCTGCGAGGCGCTGGCAGCGCTGAAGCCCGACGAGAAACGCGGTCAGGTCACGCACGTGCGCGGGGCGACGATCATCAATGACTGCTACAACTCGAATCCGGAGGCGCTGAAGTCGATGATCGCCACGCTCAAGGCGACGGCGGCGAAGCGGCGCATCCTGGTGGCGGGGGAGATGCTGGAACTGGGGCCTGAGGCCTCGGCACTGCATGCGGGTTGCGGCAAGGCGGCGGCACAGGCCGGCATCGACGTGGTGATCGGCGTCCGCGGCAACGCGCAGCACATTGTCGACGGAGCAAAAGCCGGCGGGGTCGAGGCGCATTTTGTCGAAACGCCGGAGGCGGCGGGGGAGTGGCTCCGCGAGCATCTGCGGGAGGGCGACGCGGTGCTGTTGAAGGCCTCGCGCGGCGTGCGCCTGGAGCGTGCTCTCGCAGTACTCACTGAGTCGTAAAAAGACACCGGTTCGCACAGCCCGACCCGTTAAGATAGCGGCAACACCCCGTCAGCCGGAGGACGTTTGCTTTACTGGCTCCTTTATCAGAAGCTGTTCCCCTACTTCAGACCCTTTCGCATCTTCCGGTATCTGACGTTTCGCACCGCGTTTGCTTCGCTGACGGCGCTGCTGATCACGCTGATCATCGGGCCGTATGTGATCGAAAAGCTGCGCGAGTTCCAGATTGGGCAGTACATCCGCGAAGAAGGTCCCAAGGCGCACCAGAAAAAGGCCGGAACGCCGACGATGGGCGGGGTGCTCATCTGCATTGCCGTGCTGCTGCCGACGTTCTTGTGGGCGGACCTGTCGAATCCATTTGTGTGGCTGGTGATGTTTTCGGCCACTGCGTTTGGCGCGATCGGATTTGCCGATGACTACATTAAGGTGGTGCACCGCAGGAATCTGGGTCTGACAGCGCGCGAAAAGCTGCTCTTCCAGTTCCTCGCGGCAGGGGTGGTAGCGGTGGTGCTGGTGCTGATGGACCTGCGCGGCAGTTACTCGACGCGGCTCATGGTGCCGTTTGTGAAGTTCGTGCGGCCGCGGCTGGCCATTCCGGGGTTGACGCACATTCCGCATCTGGGCGTGCTCGCGTTCCTGCCGTTCATTGTGTTCATCATGCTGCTTATCGTGCTGACGAGCAACGCCGTGAACCTGACGGATGGCCTGGACGGGCTGGCGATCGGATGCACGATCATCGCCGCCGGAGCGCTCACGATCCTGACCTACGTCAGTGGGCACGTTACCTTTGCCGATTATCTGGAGCTGCAGCGCATGCCGCTGGTCAGCGAGGTGACCGTCTTCTGCGGGGCGCTGACGGGGGCGAGTATCGGGTTCCTCTGGTACAACGCCCACCCGGCGGAGATTTTCATGGGAGACGTGGGCTCGCTGGCGCTGGGCGGGACGCTGGCGACCGTGGCCGTGGTGATCAAGCAGGAGCTGCTGCTGCCCTTCATCGGAGGCGTTTTCTACCTTGAGGCGCTTTCGGTCATCCTCCAGGTGGGCAGCTATAAGCTGCGGGGCGGCAAGCGAATCTTCAAGATGGCTCCACTGCACCATCACTTCGAACTACTGGGGTGGTCGGAGTCGAAAGTCATCGCGCGCTTCTGGATCGCCGCGCTGGTGTTTGCACTCTTTGCACTCACAACGCTGAAGCTGCGATAAAGGGTAGAGCGGGCGTGGGACAATACTATGTCCGGCCGCGCGGTTGAAGCATGGAAATCAAGGGAAAAAAGGTTTTGGTCGTGGGTCTGGGTAAGTCCGGACTGGCGGCAGCCCTGTTTTTGCGGCGGCAGGGTGCGCAGGTGACGGTCTCGGACGTGCGCAGCGCTGAGGCGCTGGCGAAGGAGATTCCGGCGCTGATCGACGAGGGCATTGCCGTCGAGGCGGGCGGCCACGGGCTGCTTACGTTTCGGCGGCAGGATCTGATCGTCGTGAGCCCGGGCGTTCCGCTCGATACTCCGGAGTTGCTCCAGGTGCAGAAATTCGGGCTGCCGATTATCGGCGAACTGGAGCTGGCGGCGCACTATCTGAAGGGCAAGGTTCTGGCCATCACCGGTTCGAATGGAAAGACGACGACGACGAGCCTCTGCGGCGAAATTTTCGAGGCAGCGAAGCTGCACGTGCAGGTGGGCGGGAATATCGGCGTCCCGGTGATCGCGCTCGTCGATGATTCGCGCGAGGACGGGTGGTCGGTGCTGGAGGTGTCGAGCTTTCAGCTGGAGACGGCCTTTGAATTTCATCCGCAGATCGCGGTGATTCTGAACATCACGCCGGATCATCTGGACCGGCACGGCTCGTTTGAGAATTATGTGGCGGCGAAGGAGCGCATCTTTGCGCGGCAGACGGCGGAAGACGCGCTGGTGCTGAATGCCGATGACGAGCCGGCGAAGAGGGCGGCGGCCCGCGCGCCGTCGCGGGTGTTCTGGTTCAGCCGCTCGCACGTGGTGCGCCAGGGGGCGTTCGTCCGCGAGGGCGTGATTGTGTTTCGCGAATCGGAGCAGGCAGCGGGCGAGCCGGTGATGAAGGTGGAGGAGATTCCGCTGAAGGGCGCGCACAACGTGGAGAACGTGCTGGCGGCGGTTTGCGCGGCGCGGCTCGCGGGCATCGACGCGGAGACGATCCGGAAGGCGGTCGCGAGCTTCAAGGCGGTAGAGCATCGGCTGGAGTTTGTCGCCAAGCTGAACGGCGTGGACTACTACAACGACTCGAAGGCGACCAACGTCGACGCGACGATCAAGGCGATCGAGGCCTTCCCGGAAGGGATTCATCTGATCCTTGGCGGCAAGGATAAGAACTCCGATTATCGACAGATGCGGGCGCTGCTCACGCAGCGGGTGAAGGCTGTGTACACCATTGGCGCAGCCGCGGAGAAGATTCACACGCACATCGAAGGCGCAGTGCCGATCATAAACGCGGGCACTCTGGAGAGCGCTGTCGAGCGCGCGGCGGCTGTCGCGCAGCCGGGCGAGATTGTGCTGCTGGCGCCGGCATGCTCGAGCTTCGATCAGTTCGAGAACTACGAGCACCGGGGACGGGTCTTTAAGGAGGCGGTTCTGGCGCGGCGCGGAGTGAGAGCGCTGGCGGGAACTTAGCGGATGGCAAAAAGAGTAGGCGTCGACAAGTGGTTGTATTTTGCAACGCTGGCGCTGGTGGTTATCGGGCTGGCGATGGTTTTCAGCGCGTCGGCGGTGATGGCGCGCGATCGATTCGGCTCGCCGTACTACTTTCTGATCCGCCAGAGTCTGTGGGCCGCTGTCGGCCTGGTCTCGATGACGCTGTTGATGCGCGTCAACTATGGACGCTATAACAAGCCGACGGTCGTCTTCCCCATGGTGGGCATCACCATCATC
>DATEPN010000134.1:0-15955 GCA_035273225.1 Acidobacteriaceae bacterium
GTAAGCCTGGGTGCCGCTCTTGCTGTACGCCATCAGCAGCGCCGGCCCTTTCGCGTATTCGGCGTCATACCCGGCACTCAGGAACTTGATTTCCGAGGTCATGTCCTGGTTGATGTTGGCGATCTGCGTCCCCGCATTGCCCGGATCGATCAGGTTCGCTCCGTCCAGCATCATGGCCACAGGACCGTTCGGCTGGGTTCCGTTGATCGAGAAGTCGCCCACCGGTCCCAGATTGCTGCTGACCGGCGTTCCCGAGAAGCCATTGCCCTGCGACGCGCCGTGCGCGATAGCGACGCCAGGGAAGACCTGCATCAGAGCCGCAGCGTCGCGGCCCACCAGCGGAAAATCCTGAATGGCCTCAGCATTCAGAGTCGTGCTGATTTCGCCGCTGTCCAGCGGTACCGTCGCGGCCGAGGCGCTGACGACCACCTGCGTCGTGGCCGGACCGACCGAGAGGTGGATATCAGGAATGGTGCGGTTGTCTCCCTGGCTCATCGTGATTCCGTTCACTTGCCAGGGAGAGAATCCCTTTGCGCTGATGGAGACACTGTACGTGCCCGGCTGTACCGCGGTGAAGCTGAAGTAGCCCGAAGCGTCCGAGACCGACCGCCGCAGATCACCGCTCCCGGAGTTTCTCAGTGTAATTGCCGCCCCGGGGACAACGGCGCCGGTTGGATCGTAAACCGTAGCGCCGATCGTGCCTGTAAGCTGCTGAGACTGAGCGCGCTGAGGCGCGAACATCCCCACCAGCAGGACGCACCAGGCGATCCCCAACGCCACGGCCCGGACGGTGTTCGACTTCTTCGATGTCCCGTATAGAAAACGATGCATTAAACTAGCCTCCTGAGAGAATCCTGAACAGCGCTAGACTTCGACCGTTCGGCCTGCAAGGTCGCTCCTGACTCGTCTGAGCTTGAATCGGAGTTTCTGCCGAATCGATTAAGCGGCGCTGATCCTAGGACTCTCAGCAAAGAAAGAAAAAGGTTAAAGATGTACCGAAATGTTAAGGACGCCGCCGCGGCGCTGTAACTGTTAACAGCCTTGAAAGCAAAGGCGTTCCGGTACGTGTAACACCGGCATTTAACACCCGAAGAGGAACTCATGCTCGACCTCCGTGCCGACTCGCGAGAGGCGGAGATCAGAGAACTGGAGGCCGTGGCTGATGCGCTTGCGCGCACTCCGAGGCTGGCCACGCTGCTCCGCTACATGGGTGAGAAATACTTCAGTGGCGCGGCAGAGGATCTCACCGAATACAACATCGCGACGGAGGTTTGCGGCCGATCAAGATCAGCCTTCGTGGCTGGCGAAGATGCCATCGCTCGTGTGGAGGTCCACCGCCTGCGCAAGCGGCTGCGCGAGTATTACGCAAATGAAGGCCGGAGCCACGCGGTTCATATCACCATTCCGCCGGGCAGATATGTCCCCACCTTCAATCGCACGCTGACTCCCGAAACTGCTGAAGTGCAAACGTCCGTGTCGCCGGCTACCCAGATCATGACGGCAGCCGATGCGGAGGCTCAAGCCTCTGCGACGAAGCTCCCCGAACCCGCGACCGTCGCCCCGTCACGAAGTCGCCCATGGTGGATATATATATGTGTTGCTCTGGCGCTGCTCATCGTGGGCCTAGCAATCCCCGGCTTGCTCCGCCTCCGCACGCCTCACAACGCAACACAGCCGGCAGGAATTTCAATGGCGGACCACGAAAGTGCCCCGCTGCTGGCCGCGAGCAGGAACGGGGCTGTCCGCATCATCGCCGGATATAGCGGCCAGCCCATTCGCGACCTGTCCGGAGACTCATGGGATGCGGACCGCTTCTTTCACGGGGGCACCCCCTGGCCCAATGCCGGCTCCAGCATCGGGCGTACCAGCGATCCACTCCTGTTTAGTTCCTGGCGCAGCGGCGACTTCAGCTACGATATTCCTCTCAAATCCGGGGTCTATGAGTTGCACTTATATTTCGTGAAACCCGCGGCCTCTGACGCGGATCGCACCGACACCTTTAATGTCTCCGTCAATGGGCAGCCACTGCTTCGCGGTTTCGACGTGAACTCCGACGCACTGGGCGACAACATCGCCGACGAGCGGGTCTTCAGAGACATCTCGCCGGCTGCCGACGGTATTCTGCACCTGAGCTTTGCCCATGCACTCGGTGTCCCATTACTGAACGCTCTGGAAATCCTGCCGGGCATGCCCCATCGGCAACTGCCTGTCCGGATCGCAGCGCAGAGGACCGCCTTCATCGATCACAACGGAAATACATGGGCTCCCGATAATTACTACCTGAATGGCATGCTCTCCAGCGTGCAACAGGCGGTCACCGGCACATCCGATGCGGAGTTATTCGGATCGGAGCGGTATGGGCACTTTACCTATGCGATTCCCGTCGATACGCGGGACCAGTACACTCTGATCCTGCATTTTGCGGAACATTATTTCGGCACTGGATCGGCCGGCGGCGGAGCCGGCAGTCGACTCTTCAACGTCTTCTGCAATGGCAGGACGCTTCTCGAGGACTTCGATATCTACAAAGAAGCCGGAAGCCTCCACCTCCTCACCAGAACCTTTCAGCACCTGAAGCCTTCCCCCCAGGGGAAGCTCAATCTCACCTTCGAGCCTGTCGTCAATAATGCCACCGTATCCGGGATTGAAGTTCTGGACGAATCCCGATAGGCATCTGCGTCACGCCGGCTGCCCCTCCCGTCAAGTCCGGTCTGATTCACATCTCGTTTGCGGCCGCAACTAAATCGGTTTGTCCTAGAATCGTGTAAACCACGTCGGGGGACAATCAACACGCATGGGTTTAGTTGCGCGATCGCTTGCGGTCTTTCTGGCCGTCCTGACTTCATGGCTTGCTGTGCCCTTGGCGGCACAGGCGCCGCACCCTGCCCGCCAGATCACGGTCAATATCGACGACCCTCAGGGACCTGTTGATCGCTTTTTCAATCTGGCCGTCGGATCCGATTACCCGGGGACACTGATTCGCGACAATAGCCAGGCGCAGCTCAGGCTGGCGGAGGACGAGTTAGGCTTCCGCTATTTGCGGTTTCACGCCATCTTTCATGATGTTCTGGGCACGGTGCGAATCGTCGACGACCAGACTGTGTATGACTGGTCGGGAATCGATCGGCTCTATGACAACTTACTGGCGCGGCATATCAAACCGTTTGTGGAGTTAGGTTTCACGCCAAAAGCGCTGGCCAGCTCCGATAACAGCATCTTCTACTGGCACGGCAACACATCGCATCCCGATCCCGCACGCTGGCGCGGCCTGATCGACGCCTTCATTCGCCACATCGAAACGCGGTATGGGAAGGATGAAGTACGCACGTGGTACTTCGAGGTCTGGAACGAACCCAACCTGTCGGGCTTTTGGGAAGGAGCCGACCAGAACGCCTACTTTCAGCTTTATGACCTCACGTCGAAGACGATCAAGTCCATCGATCCCGAACTGCGTGTCGGCGGCCCTTCTACGGCGGGCGCAGCGTGGATTCCCGAATTTCTGGCGCATGTGCAACAGAGTGGCGCGGCGGTGGATTTCGTCACCACACATACCTATGGCGTCGACGGCGGATTCCTGGATGAGCACGGTAAAACTGATGTGAAACTGTCTCCTTCGCCCAATGCCATCGTTGGTGATGTTCGCCGTGTGCGGCAGGAGATCTCCGCTTCGCCCTTCCCTCGTCTGCCCCTTTACTTCACCGAATGGAGCACCAGCTATACACCCGCCGATCCCGTCCACGACTCGTACGTGAGCGCCCCCTATATCCTCACCAAACTCAGGCAATCGCAGGGGCTGGCGCAGGGAATGAGCTACTGGACATACTCCGACTTGTTTGAGGAGCCCGGCCCGCCGCCTGCGGCATTCTATGGAGGATTCGGCTTGCTCACGCGCGACGGTATTCGGAAGCCTGCATTCTTCGCGTACAAATACCTGCACGCTCTTCAGGGAGACGCGCTTGCATCGTCGGACCCACAATCCCTGATCGCCGTGAACAAAGGAAATCTTGCCGCGGTCTTATGGGATTTCGAGCAGCCAGTGCAGAAAGTCAGTGATCGAACCTTCTACACAAGGATATTTTCCGCGCACCCAGCCGCTCCCGTCGAATTACGCACAGCGCACCTTGCTCATCGTGCCGAATACCACCTGCTGGTATATCGAACCGGCTTTCGCGCGAACGATGCGTACTCCGCGTACCTGGAAATGGGCGCTCCCAAAGATCTGACCGCGACCCAGTTAGCCTACCTCGACAAGTTAACGCGCGATTTGCCCGTAATCGAGCGCGATTTGCACAGTGATTCGGATGGCACATTAGACTGCGCCATCCCCATGAACAGCAATGATGTTGTGCTGGTTAAGCTGGAGCGCGTTCCGTAGAACAGAACACAGCCCGATTGAATTCCTGGAGCGAAGCCGCGTCGCGGGACCTGGGAGGGAGTGGTCCGGCTCACGATTCCTTCGCCTCGGCTCCACGGCTAGAATGCGACCTGTGGATGCGCTGTCTGGCACACGATCCTGCGCCGGAGTGCGATTGGTGGAAGAGATGAGTTGGAAGAGTTTGCGGATTCTCTGTGTCCCTGGTTTGCTACTCTGCTTTGCGGCAAGTGGCCACACGGCGCTCCCTCAGAATGTCGTTTCAACCAAGGGCGATCCGGCAGCACTGGTGAATCCGCTGATCGGCACAACCAATGGTGGCAACGATTACCCGGGCGCAACATTGCCGCTGGGGATGGTTGCGTGGAGTCCCGAAGAACCACGGAATCGTCCTCGTCAGCAGGTACAGGGCGTTCCCGGTTCAATGCGCGACGATCGCGGCCGGCCGGCGGCTCCGGGTGGCTATGAGTACTCCGCCAACCGCATCAGCGGGTTTTCATTAACCCACCTGATGGGAACGGGCTGCGCTGGCGCGAGCGGCGACATCCCGTTCATGCCGTACGTGGGAGAAATCACTTCGTCCCCTGCGGAAGATCCCACTGCGGAGAGATACGGCAGCACGTTCTCGCACGCGAACGAAACGGCATCAGCCGGCTACTACTCCGTCCATCTCGATAATGGCGTCCATGCGGAGCTGACGGCAACGAAGCGCACGGGGGCAGGCCGATTTGTCTATCCCGCCGGAAAGCCGGCGGTGATGTTGATACGGACCGCCTACTCCGAGACCGGCAGCACAGACGCAGCTACGCACATCGATCCCCGGACCAGAACGATCTCAGGTTCCGTCACCAGCGGGAACTTCTGCGGCTACATCGGAACCGCCGACCGACGCAGCTATTACACGCTCTACTTTGTCGCTCATTTCGACACCCCCTTTTCCGCCGTGGGTACCTGGCAGGACGGCACCGTGCGACCTGGCACCTCCGACACCAGCGGGGGCACAACCTATGGATCGAACGGGTTTGTGCCACCAGGGAAGGGATCGGGCGCATGGGTCGTCCTCGATACATCGAAATCCGATGCCGTCGGGGTGCGAGTAGGCATCTCTTACGTCAGCCAGGAAAATGCAGAGGCCAACCTCCGCGCCGAGAATCGCGGGGGAACGTCCTTCGATGCTGTCCGGCAGCAAGCGCATGCGGCATGGAATGACATGCTCCACCGCGTCGAGATCGAAGGCGGCACGCACGATGAGCAGGTCGTCTTCTACACCGCTCTCTATCACACGCTGATGGGCGAGAACATTTACAGCGACACGGACGGCCGCTACCTGGGAATGGACGGCCGAATCCACAAGGTGACCGCTCCGCAGCGAACGGAATACAGCACCTTCTCCGGATGGGACGTATATCGGTCGCAGCTGCAACTGCTCACTCTGCTCGCGCCCGACGTTGCCGGAGATATCGCTCAGTCCCTCCTCAATCAAGCGAACCAGAACGGCGGCGAATGGGACCGGTGGACACACAACTCTGGCACAACGCATGTGATGAACGGCGACCCGGCGGCGCCGGCCGTCGCCGATATCCTCGCCTTCGGCGGCAAGAGCTTCGATGTCGAAGCCGCCTATCGTTCCCTGCTAAAAGCAGCTACCGTGCCTACCGCGCATGACCTCAGCAAAGAAGGCTGCCCAGTGGAGTGCGTCGGTCAGCGGCCTTCCCTGGATAAATGGCTCGCCTTGCATTACATCCCCGTGGGCGCGAATGCCTGGGGGCCGGCTGCCGACACGCTCGAAGACGCCACTGCGGACTTCGCAATATCGGAGCTGGCAAGGCGCATGGGCGACGAAGCCACGCGCAGGCAGTTTCTCGATCGCGCCCAGTATTGGAAGAACATCTTCAATCCAGGTGCGACGCCGGAGGGCGGCTACATCCAGAACCGGAATGCAGACGGCTCCTGGCCCAGGTTCGACCCCGCATCCGATGACGGATTCGTTGAGGGCAGTGCGGCGCAGTACCTCTGGATGGTCCCGTTCAATGCCCGGGGATTGTTCACCCTGCTCGGCGGAACAGAAAAAGCCAGCAAGCGTCTGGACGCTTTTTTCTACAACCCCGATGGCACCCTGGCCGTCACCAAATCAGGTCCGCTCCACGCCGAGCTGAACAACGAGCCATCCATCGAGACACCCTGGCTGTTGGATTTTCTGGGTGAGCCCTGGAAGGCACAGGAAGCGATTCGCAAGGTTCTGAACACCATATGGACCAACTCGCCGAATGGCATGCCGGGCAACGATGATCTCGGCGAGATGTCCTCCTGGTACGTATGGTCCGCAATCGGCATGTACCCGGAGATCCCGGGCCGCGCCGAACTCGTGCTCGGCAGCCCTCTCTTCTCAAAGATCATCATCCACCGCACTCAGGGCAACATTACGATTAAGGCACCTGGGGCTGGCACGAACTCCCCTTATGTTCGGAGCTTGAAGGTGAACGGGCAGAACTCAACGAAGCCCTGGCTTCCCGAGACCTTCGTCGACTACGGAGGAACTCTCGATTACGACCTGGGCTCCTCTCCCAACAAGAGCTGGGGCGTAAACTCCGCCGATCTCCCGCCCTCATTCGAACCGTAGCAGGAAGAGGCAGCGGTAAGCGGCACTTGATGGCCCTCGGAATCGGTTCTGCTCAGTCGGTAATTGCCCATTGAACTGGCAATCCCGGGAATTCTGCTGTTGCATTCGGACGAACTTGGATGTAAGCGATGGTGGCCAGGGACGGGATCGAACCGCCGACGCCGGCCTTTTCAGGGCCGCGCTCTACCACTGAGCTACCTGGCCGCCGGGCTAACACCAGCGTAGGAAGGGAGTCGTTCCGGAACTGCGGAAGGTGAAAAACCGCGTTCGATCAACAACCTCAGCCAGTATAACAAAGCGTACCCCGCAGATTCGCGCCCGGTTCACAGAGGCGGAGTGCGCGCAAGGTACACTTGTCGCACAGATTTCCTTCATTCCCAATGCGCGTCCTCCGGCTTCTGTCTGCAACGACCGTCCTTTGCATAACGTCTGTTCCCTCTTTCGCAGCGCCGGCGAAAAGCGCCTCCGGGCCTGCGACGAGCGAAGACCGCGCCGCACGCGCCTTCGAGAGCGCGAAGAAAGAAGGTCCGGCGGCACTGCGAGCCTTCTTTTACCGCATGCCGAAGGGCGCTGACCTGCACGTTCACCTGAGCGGGGCGGTTTACGCCGAGACCTTCATCCGCGAAGCGGGCGAGGATGGCATCTGCGTGAACGATGCGCAACTCCACATGGATGCGGATCACCACGCGCCGAATTGTCCGGCGGGCGAGACGCCGGCCGTGGACGCTCCCGCACACCAGCACCTCTACGATGAGCTGGTCGACGCATTTTCCATGCGCAGCTTCGTGCCGACAACCGGCGAATCAGGACACGACCACTTCTTCGACACGTTCGATCGATTCGGCGGTGACAAGCGCTTCCTCGGCGAATGGATGGACGAGGTGGCTAGCCGCGCCGCTGCACAGAACGAGCAGTATCTCGAGCTGATGCAGACGCCCGGCTTCAAAGCCGCAACCACGGCGGCAAACCGCATCGAATGGGGCGACGATCTCGCCGGTATACGCCAAAAGCTCCTCGCCGACGACAGCTTCCGCGCACAGATCGCAGCCGACCGCGATGAATATACGAAAGCCCTCGACGACCGCCGGCGCGTCGAGCACTGCGGAACGGCCGAAGCCCGGCCCGCATGTAAGGTCACGGTCAAGTTCCTCTATCAGGTGTTGCGTGGCAATCCGCCGCAGCAGGTCTTTGCGCAAACGGTGCTCGCCTTCGAGGTAGCCTCGGCCGATCCGGATGTCGTAGGCCTTAACTTTGTGCAGCCCGAAGACGGCTACATCTCTATGCGCGACTACGCGCTGCAGATGCATATGCTTGACTATCTGCACAGCGTCTATCCCCGGGTACACATCTCTCTTCATGCGGGCGAGTTGAACGAGAGCCTTGTGCCGCCGGAGGGTCTCAAATTTCACATCCGTTCCGCCGTCGAGCAGGGGCATGCCGAACGCATCGGCCACGGCGTCGACGTGATGTACGAGGAACGCCCCTTCGATCTCATAAAGGAGATGGCTGACCGCCACGTGATGGTCGAGATCAATCTCACCAGCAACGACGTCATCCTCAATGTGAAAGGCAGCGAGCATCCGTTGATGCTGTATCGCAAGATCGGCGTCCCGGTGGCGCTCTCGACGGATGACGAGGGAGTCTCGCGCATCGACCTCACCCACGAATATGTACGCGCCGCCGTTACGTACCCACTGACGTATCACGACTTCAAGCTGATGGTGCGATCCTCCATCGAGCACAGCTTCTTGCCTGGCGCCAGCCTGTGGGAGCGCGTAACCCCCGAAAAGCTGGCGAAGCCGGTGGCTTCCTGCCGCAACCAGATGGGCGAGACTCACGCTTCAGGGTCCTGTGCGGAACTGCTGCGGTCGAGCGAAAAAGCGCAGCAGGAGTGGGAACTCGAGCGGCGCCTCCGGGTCTTCGAAAATAGCTTCTGAGCGCGATATGCGAATCGTCTTCTCCACCTACGGCACCTTCGGCGATGTGAACCCACTGGTCGCGCTTGCCGTCGAGCTCAAGCGCCGCGGTCACCGTGCGGTCCTTGCCGTGCCGGAGATGTTTCGCCCCAAAATTGAGCCGCTCGGCATCGATTTCTTCCGCGTCCGTCCCGATCAGGATCCGAACGATACCCGCCTGATCGCGATGATCTACGACATCAAGCACGGAACGGAAACGGGGCTGCGGCAATTCCTCTTCCCTGCTCTGCGCGACAGCTATGCCGACCTGATGGCGGCCGTCGAGGCCGATGGCGGCGCCGATCTGCTGGTCGCCGGCGAACTGGCCTATGCCGCCCCCATCGTCGCGGAGAAGACCGGCATCCGCTGGGCATCGTACGTGCTGGCGCCCTTCTCCTATTTTTCTGCGTACGATCCGCCGGTGCTTCCCCCCTACCCGATGCTCGCGCACGCGCAAAGCGCATTTCCGCCGCTCGGTCATGTGGTCGCGCGTTTCGCACGCTTCGTCACGCGCAAATGGCCGGAGCCACTCTATGAACTGCGCCGCGAACTGGGACTGCCGCGCGGGCGTGATCCAATCTTCGACGCCAAGCATTCCGATCGGCTGGCCCTGGCCCTGTTCTCCTCCGTGATGGGCGATTCGCAGCCAGACTGGCCGCGCGCCGCGCGCGTCACCGGCTTTGCCTTCTACGACGGCACCGGCGACGAGGGCAGGCTTCCGCCCGACGTGGGCAAATTCCTCGATGCTGGTCCGCCGCCCTTGGTATTCACGCTGGGTTCGGCGGCCGTCATGAACGCGGGCGATTTTTACGAGCAGAGCGCACAGGCTGCCGAGATGCTGGGCGAACGCGCCGTTCTGCTCATCGGAGCCGATGACCGCAATCTGCCCAGGCGGAGGCTGCCGGAGACCATCTGCGTCGCGCGCTATGCGCCGTACTCCCGGATTTTCCCGCGAGCCTCGGTTGTCATTCACCAGGGAGGCATCGGCACCACGGCGCAGGCGCTCCGAGCCGGCCGGCCGATGCTCGTCATGCCCTACAGCCACGATCAGCCGGATAACGCACAGCGGGTACACAGGCTGGGCGTGGCCGAGGTGCTCGGGCGCAACCACTACAAGGCCGCTCCCGCGGCCCGACTCATCAGGAAACTGCTTGCCGAACCTCGTTATCGGGAGCACGGCGCCACGGCGGCAGCCCGAATCGCCGTGGAAGATGGGACGAACACCGCATGCAACGCGCTGGAATCCGCGATGCGCTGAATCACCGCCCTGCGGACCACACGCTGCTGGTCACATGCTGCCCATCCAGATAGAACGTCGTAAAGCCCAGCAGATCCGTTCGTGAGGTCAACACATGCGCCTCCTGTAGCTCCTGCAGTACTTCGCTGCGTGGATGCCCGTAGAAGTTTCTCCGCCCCACCGAGATGGTAGCGCGCGTTGGGCCTACTGCTGCCAGGAAGTCCGCTGTCGTTGATGTTCGGCTGCCGTGATGACCAACCTTGAGAAAATCCGAGCGCAGTCCGCCGCGCAGGAGCATCTTCTGCTCACTTGCGCCTTCCGCATCTCCCTCCAGCAACGCCGTGTTCTGGCCATACCTCAGTTGCAACACAAGCGAGTCATTGTTGGCCGGAGCATCTCCGGGCTGATAATCGGGCTCCGGCGCAAGCACGCGCATCTTGACTCCGTCGAACGCGAACTGGTCGCCCGCGACATGCCGCAGAATCTGCGTGTGCGTTGCAGCGGTCTCGGCGAGCACCCTGTCGTACAGCGCTGAGTGCGGGTTCGTTCCAATCCACAATTCCCGCGGGCGGAAGTTCGCCAGCACCGCAGGCATGCCGCCAATGTGATCGGCATGCGCATGGGTGATGGCCACAGCATCGAGGCGGCCAATGCCCCGCGACCACAGCACCGGCGAGACGACGTCCTCGCCCACGTCGAAGTTCGATCCGCGCTGGTCGAGACCGGATCCACTCAAGCCTGCCGGGCCGAAGATGCCGCCTGCGTCAACGAGCAGCGTTTCGCCATTCGGCGTGATGACCAGCAGCGAATCGCCCTGCCCCACATCAATCGTCGAGATTTCCAGCGCCCCCCTGCGATGCGCGACCGCGCGAGGAGCCACCGTGAGAACCGCAGCCAGCCCCAGCGCCGCAACCGCTGCCGGTATCGCGAATCGCCGCAGCCGCATGAGAACCAGCGCTGTAATCATCAGACCACACGCCGCTGCGGCGAGAACGGTCGAGGGACCCGCAATCCGCAGATCGCCAAGTCGCATCGCGCCAAACGTACGCACCAGAGCGGTCGCTCCATGAAACAGCAACGCGAGGACCATCGCCGGCGCTGCGGCGATCTTCGGCACCGTCAGGATCAGAACCAGCGTCACCAGCGCGAGCGGCAGCAGAATGCCCAGCAGCGGCACGATCAGAATGTTCACCGGCAACGCCACCGCGGTCACGCGGTGAAAATAGAGCGCCATCGGCAGCGCCATCAGCAGTTCGATGGCCAGCGACGTGACGATCAGCTCAGTCCCGAGCAGAAACAAGCGTACGCAGAAGGGCAAAGCGCGCCGAGCGGCCCACCCGCCGATGATCCAGCGCAGTGGTTCGGCAATCATCCGCAGCACCACGCGAAATTGGGCTACAACCGGCGGCAGTGTGGGATCCATTTGCACCAGCCATAGGTTCCGCGTTCCGCGCAGGAATGGCCCGAACGTCTTCTCCGCCGCCGGCGCCGCAATTCCCGCCACAGCCAGCACCGAGAGCAGCGTCATCTGAAAGCCGGAGTCGGCCAGCGCGCCCGGATCGAAGACCAGCATCACCAGAGCCGCGACGCCGATCGCGTTCAGCGGACGCCGCTCGCGGAACAGCATGCGTCCTAGGAGGTACAGCGCCACCATCCAGAACGCCCGTTCAACCGGCTGCCCAAATCCGGTGAAAACAGCATAGGCGAACGCAAGAGCGATCGTCAGCAGCGACGCCGCGACCCGCGGCACCCGGATCCGCCGTGTCAACCAGAACACCAAGCCGGAAAAGATGGCCAGGTGCATTCCCGATACGACCAGCAGATGGAAGGATCCGGTCCGCTCGAAACCGACACGCAGCCGATGACCCAGCATGCTCCGGTCGCCAGTCAGCATCGCGGAGAGCATCGCAGCGTCATCGGCGGAAAGCTGCAGGATGGCCGGACGACGCGCCGAGCGCGACTGCTCCGCAAACGATACGAGCCGTTCGCTGGCGGCCTGTTGCTGGGCATGCACCCAGCACCGCAGACTGCCTTCCTGCGCTCCGGAAGCAATGTTCACATCGCCGGCGCGCCCGCTGCCCAGCGCGGCAATGCCCTGTTCGCGCAGCCACGCGCCCGCATCCCACACGCCGGGATCCAGAAACCGTTCCTGCGTATGCATCGCGACCGTTCCGCCCAACACGGCACCGCATTCCAGCTTCGGAAAGCTCGCCTCCACCGGGGCATACAGAGTCAGCCGCAGTCCTTCCGGGTGGGGCAAAGCCACACCGTCCACCGACCTGACCTGCAGATCCACCTGCTGGCTCTGCTCACGACGCGACGTCTCGGCATAGGGCCCAGCCGATTCGATGACCCGCAGCCCCATCGTGCGAACGACAATGCCCTGCACCTCATGCATGGTCGCGATTCCAAGGCGTCGCGTCGCCGAGGTGGCACTCGGCGTCGAATCCGCGATGCGCACAAGAGGCGTCGTAATCGGTGGCCGCGGCTGCACTTCCGCCGCAAACAGTCCCACCAGGGCCAGCAACACGCCGCAGCAGGCAAAGGCCACGCGCGGCGCGCGCAAAGCAGCGAGAATGGCCACCCCAAAACAAAAGACCAGCGCAAGGAACAGCTGACCCGCTTGTGGGCACACCCATCGCGCAGCAAGGTCACCGCACGCAAAGCAAATCGCCGCGAACAATGCTGGCGCTGCCAGGATCGGCGGACGCGCAACCAGCGACTGCTCCGCCTGCGTAGCCGGTGTGGCTGCGGTGTCGGCGAGCGGAGGAGTGGCTATGGCGCTCATGGAGGAGGGCATGTGCCGTCAAGCGGTCCAGCGCAACAACCCAGGACGACAGCGGGATTGTAGCCACGCCCGCGCAATTCACGCCCCCCTTTTGCACTTCGCTGGCAGCCGCAGGTAATGCCGGGAACCACGGAATTCCCGAAACAAATCCGCGGACTGCAGGAGAATCTGCACCATGTCCGAATTCGGACAACCCTCTTCTTTGTTCATCGCGCTGCGGTCGCGTTAGAGTAGTGCATCTCGGGCGCTCAACTCCGGAGGTTCCAGTGGCACTCAAAACTCTCGCGGTCGCTACCCGCACACTGCGCAAGCATCCGGCATTCACCGCGACGGCGGCTCTGACCATCGCCCTCGGCATCGGAGCGAGCACCGCCATCTTCAGCGTCATGCATGCGGTGCTGCTGCGGCCGCTGCCCTATCGCGATCCTGCGCGACTGATCATTGCCGGGATGGACCTGCGCAAGCGCAACGTGCAGGGATTGCCATTTTCCAACGCCGACTTCATCGACCTGCGTGAGGGTACGAAGGCGCAGTTCTCCGATGTCGCAGGTGTCTTCACCGGACGGCGCGTTGTCCCAAAGGAAGACGGCACGCCGGAGCAGATTCGCTGGGCCATCGTCACAACGAACTTCTTCCAGGTCATGGGCGGCCAGATTCTCTACGGCCGTGACTTCGTCGCCGACGACGGTGTGCCGCAGCCCACGCCGCCGGCGAATGTCGCTGCCAATGCCCAGCCTCCGCAGCTGCCGCAAACGGCGATCCTCAGTTACGAGTACTTTCAGAAGCGCTATGGCGGCAACCCCGCAATTCTCGGCCACACCATGGTCACCCCAGGACAGCCGAGCCCGGTGATCGTCGGTGTTGTGGCGCCGGGTTTCCGGCTCTATTTCCCTCCCGATGCGAACGAAGAAACCGCGCCCGACATCTGGATCGCCAACCGGCTCGGCTATGACGCGGCCCAGCGCAACGACTTCTCCATCCGTCCCATCGGACGGCTCAGAGATGGCGTCACTGTGCAGCAGGCGCAGGCGGCGGCGGACGCCGTGGCTGAGCGCGGGCGCGAGACATTCCCCATCGACAAAACAGCCGGCTACTTCATCACGCTCGCGCCGATGCAGGCGCACCTGGTCGCCGAAGTGCGGCCCGCCCTTCTGGCGCTGATGGGCTCCGTGATTTTCCTCCTGCTCATCGCCTGCGCCAATGTTGCGAATCTGCTGCTCGTCCGCGCCTCGCTGCGCGAACCGGAATTCGCGGTGCGCGCAGCCCTGGGCGCGAATCAGTGGAAGCTGACGCTGCCGCTGTTCACGGAAGCCTGCCTGCTGGCCCTGGCCGGAACGGCGCTGGGGCTGGCGCTCGCCTGGGCCGGCATCTACGAATTGCGTGCGCTCGCCCCGGCCAATCTGCCGCGTCTCGACGAAATCCATCTGGACGGCACAGTTCTCGCCTTCACTGCTTTTACGGGGCTGCTCTCGGCTGCCTTGTTTGGTCTTCTGCCCGCGTGGCGTGCCAGCCAGCCCGGGTTGATGATTCTCCTCCGCGGCACCGGCCGCACCTCCGGACTGGCGAGCGGCGCTACGATTCGCAACATCGTCGTGATGACGGAAGTGGCCCTGTCTTTTGTGCTGCTCATCGGATCGGGGCTGATGTTCCGCAGCTTCCTCGACCTGCAGCGCATCGATCCCGGCTTTGACCCAAACCATCTGCTCACCTTCCAGGTGCTCGGCAATGTTCTGAACCCCAATACGACGCCGGAACAGCGCGCGGCCAAGATGCGTACGATTGAGCAGCGGCTGCGTGCCATTCCCGGCGTCGAGAATGTGACCGCTTCCTATCCGTTTCCTCTCACGGGAAACTACAGTCCCATTCGCTGGGGGACTGAGACGGCTCTGACCGACCCGAGCCGCTTCCAGGCGGTGGACTGGCAGCTGGTGCTGCCGGGTTACTTCGAGACCATGCGCCTGCCGTTATTGGCCGGCCGCACCTTGACCGAAGACGACAATCTGCCCACGCGCAGTTGGGTCGTCATCGACGACGTGCTCGCGAAGAAGGCCTTCCCCGGCCAGTCAGCCGTCGGCAAGCGAATCCTCATCCGCCTGCGATCGCCTCAGCCCGAGTGGGTGCAGATTGCCGGCGTTGTCGGTCATCAGCGCGAATCCGCCCTCTCCGAGGCCGGACGCGAGCAGATCTATTTCGCCGACGGCTTTCTCGGCTCGGGACTCGTGCGCACCTGGGCGCTCCGCACCAGGAACAATCCCGCCAGCTACGAGAGCCAGGTACGCGCCGCCATCGCGGATGTCGACCGAACCTTGCTGGTGAGCGAAATGCAGCCGGCGGAGAGCGTCGTTTTGCAGGCCCAGGCGAACACCCGGTTCTCTCTGCTGCTGATCACAGTCTTTGCCGTGGTCGCCGGCACACTGGCGGCCGTCGGACTCTACGGAGTGCTGGCCACCGCGGTGCGGCAGAGAACCTCCGAGATCGGCGTGCGCATGGCGCTCGGGGCCCAACGCGGAGACATCCTGCGCCTGATCGTCCTGCAGGGCCTGCGGCTCAGTGCCGTCGGCATTGCGCTCGGGATCGTCGCTGCCATTGTCCTCGGCCGCGTGATGACTTCAATGCTGGTCGGAGTCAAGCCCACGGATCCGGCCACCTTCGCCGGGATCACCGCGGTCTTCCTGACCATTACGATTCTGGCATCATGGCTGCCGGCACGCCGCGCAGCGGGCCTCGACCCGAAGACCGCCCTGCACGAGAATTAGGCGCGCGGCGCGTTCGACGCAGCGATTTCGGCGCGGGCCTGCGCTTCCGGCTCCCGTACCACGATGGGCTGCACCTGCGCCTGGCGCACCGGCGCAAGCGAGCGCGTCTGCATGTAGGTGTGGCGGATGCGGTGAACGACCGTGATCGTCGAGATCACCGCCAGCACCCACAGCACGGGCGCCATCACATCCCACCGCTCGAACAGCGCTCCCAGGATGATGAGCAC
>DATEPN010000135.1:0-11862 GCA_035273225.1 Acidobacteriaceae bacterium
ACCGGCCTGACGCGCGTTACCACCGAATTGGGCGATCTTCTGAAAGAGATAGTCGATGCGCAGAGGATTCTCGCCGAGGATGCGGCTTTTGAGCACCAGCGCGTACTGCGGGCCGGCGATATCGCGCACTTCACCCAGCCCAGAGACGCCCTGGTTCGTGTCAATGCGGATCAGCACGCATGGGCTTGGCCCGGGCTTCACCACGATGGCGTAGCGCATGTCGGTGATCTTGAGATCCGACGGACTCGACGCAGTGTTTACATTTTTGATTTCGGGCTCGGCGTATGCAATGGGTCCGGCAGCGCTGCCCGCGAGCAGCGCCATGGATGACTTGAGTACAGTGCGGCGATTCAGTTTGGGTGGCGTTCCGTCGGACATTGCGGAGTCGTCCTCTCCCGGGAGGGAATTTGCAGCGGCCCCATCTTACTCCTCGTTCCGGCGCACGCTTTCATGAAATCAGCTATGGACGCGAATGGCAGCGCGTGGAAAAATGCGGAGCCATGGCCTCGAGGGGATCGATTCTTTCGCGCAGGAACTTGATCAAAAGCATGGGAGTGGCCGCTCTCGCGCCCATGCTGCGAATGTTTGCACAGACGAGCACGAAGCCGTGGTGGTTGGGCAACGGCATGCCACAGGAGAGCGCCGGCACACCAAAGATCGCCTGTGCGATTGACCTGCGCCATGGCGTGACGGATGAGGCAATACGGCGCGTGGTGCAGCTGGGCGTATATCACGTCTTGTCAGGGGGACCGCCAATTCCATGGACTGCAGGGCGGCTTCAGCCAATCGTGGAGAAACTCAAAGTCGGAGGCCTGACGCTGGGAAACCTGATGATCAGCGGGTTTCCGAACACGATCTATGGACGGCCGGGGCGTGACGAGGAGATCGAGAAGGTGAGGCAATCGATCGAGGCAGCAGGAGCCGTCGGCATTTCTGTGATCGAGTACAACTTCTATGCGCACCGGGCGATGGAAGGCTATTACGAAGAGGCCGGCAGAGGCGGCGCAGGGCTGACAGGCGCCGATTATGACCGGATGCAGGATCTGCCGCCGCTGCCCGCTGAGGGTGCGCACACGCTGGACGAGATGTGGGCCAACATCACTTATTTTCTGAAGGCCGTGGTCCCGGTGGCGGAGAAGGCAAATGTGCGCCTGGCGCTACACCCGAATGATCCGCCATTCCCGCTGAGCCGCGGCTCGCAACAGATCATGGCCACGCTCGGTGGCTGGAAGCGTGTGATCGAGATCGTTGACAGCCCTGCCAATGGGATCACCTTTGATTGCGGGGTAACGCGCGAGCTCGGAGAAGATCCGATCGAGGTTTGCCGCTATTTTGGCGGCCGCGATCGCATCAATCATGTGCACTACCGCAATCCGCACGTGATGAAGCCATACCTGAAATACGACGAGGGCTTTATCGACGAAGGTGACGTCAACATGTTCGCGGTGATGCGTGAGCTGTTGCGGGTCCGATACACGAGAGAGGTGTATCCCGAACACCCTCGAGCCCTCGACTACGACCGCGCGCGTGGTCCGATCCGCGGCTATCCGGGAGGCGGAGGTTACACAGGCGATGTGTATGACATTGCCTACGCCAAGGCTATGCTGCAGGCGGCCCTGGTGGTCGAGCAAAGCCGCTAGATTAGGCGGAGTCGATACTTACCGCTCGCCGCGCTGCTTCGCCTTCGCCAGCAGTGCGTCGAATTGGCTGCGTGACATCTTCAGCTTCTCCGGATGCGCATCGATCCATTTTGCAAAGGCATCGTATTTTGCCGACGTCCAGCCGCCTTCAAATCGCGCGCCATTCTTGCCTTCGCGATTCAGCTCGAAGTTATACTCGTCGGTCAATGCCGTGAATTCGGCGGCGCTGATTGCGTCCTCGGCCAGGATTGCCGGAATGAAGAGCACGCCCTCGCGCTTGGCCAGGACCAGGTCGCCGGGCAACACAACCGCTCTTCCGATACGAACCGGAACGTTGATGCCAGTCAGCTCCATATCCGCCCAGGCCGAGGGATCGTAGCCGCGATAGAAGCCATTAAAGTTGGGAATTTCGCGATTTTCCTCCTGATCCCGAATACCCCCATCAAAAACAAAGCCCGTATGCGTGTGCGCTGCGATGGCGTTCCCCAGATTGGAGCCGATCAGCGTGCCCTCGATGATCTTCCCAAATCCGTCGGCGACGTAAACATCACCGGTTTGCAATTCATTGATGGGCCAGCTGTTCGTTCCACTCACGCGGCCCTCCGCCTTGCCTTCGGCGAGAATGGCTCGCTCCATGTCCGGGCGCGTTGGCATGTACTGAGCCGTCAGTGCGCGTCCGGCGAAGGGTTTGTCCGCATGCAGCGCCTGCCATCCGGTTTCGAACTGATTGCGATAGCCGTGGTCGCGCAGGTATTCCCAGACGTCTTCGATGGTCATGTTCAGAGCGCGCTTCAACAGCGAGTCTGGCAGGCGTGGGCGCCCGTCGGGAAAGCGATCGCCTTTCCATTCCGACGTGTAGAAGAGGATTTGTTCGCGCGTCATCTTCACCTGGCCAGGCGCGGACAGCGGAGGCGCAAGGACACATATGGCCAATAACGACACCAGGATTCGTTTCATGCGGCTTTAACTCCGGATTGATTGCAGCAATTTCGTGATTTCGCTATGAAATCACGAGTGGCTATGAATTAGCCACCCGCACGTCGCTGCGTCGACCCTCGTGGATCGCGTCGTGCATAACGCGATCCACGAGGGACTGCGGAAAGCTCTCATGAAGGTGGCAATCTCATCCCGGGTGCCGTCGTTTTGGCGATAGTCACTCATCGGCCTCACGCCTGGTAGCGGTCGAAGAGTTGTGTTCGCTGCCAGCCCCGAAACAACTCGAGAGGGAGCCTCGGTAATCACCTCCGTAGGAGCTCAATTCAGCCGATGGCGGCCGGGACTGCTGGACGGTGCTTCTCGTGAAGCAGTTCGATCACACGCCGATACAATCGTGCGCGCATTTCGGAACGCTCGGGAGCACGGGTGACGTAGCGCACCTGGATGTCAATGCCGGAGCCGGAAGGCCGAAGATTCACTGTGCTGGCGGCGCTCAGGCGACTCAACCGGCCTGCGCGCGAAGCATGCTTCCACTCATTTTCGGCGAGGCGAGCGTTTTCGCCGGCTTCTTCGCTCACCATAACCTCGACTTGCTTTGCAAGAGATTGAATGTCCAGGTCAGCAGGTACATTGATCGTGATCTCGTCTCTCAGCCATTGTCCTTCGGTTGAGAAGTTGAAATATTGGCCACGAATGGCAAAGCCATTGAGGAACGAGATACGCCGGCCAGTCGGAACGTCTTTATCCATTAGGCCACTGGTTTCGAGGAGCGTGGTGCTGATCAGACCTACCTCGGCCACCTCGCCGCTGACCCCGTTGATCTCAACCAGGTCACCGACGCGGATTCCATATTTACCCACGAGAAAGAACCACCCCAGGAAGGCGATGATGTAGTCCTGAAGAGCGATCGTCAGCGCCGCGGTAGTTAAGCCGATCATCGTTGTGGTCTCCTTGGGTGGGCCAAAAAACACGAGCACGATGAGCAGGACACCAATCACCTGGATTACCACTTCGCTGATGGTGCGCAAAGTCTCGGCTTGCCTGCGCTCAAGCACGGGATGGGCCAGCAGATGGCGCAGAGCTGCACCCCCCAGAATCATGCCGAGCACGATGAGAAGAATGAACTCAAAGGATTGCAGGATGAGGTGCAGCACGATGCGGTGCTGCAGGATCACCTGCGCGGCCCATTTCTCATAAACTTCAGCGAGCTGCCGTTCGGTTTGAATGCGGTCGTCGATGATAGACAGTATCTGGCGCTGAATGCTCCGGTCCTGCAAATCGGCAAGAGTAAGCGGTCCTCGCATTCCGGCGCCACTGTCGTGGTCCATCTTTGTGTCAATTTTGTTGTAGTCAAGGGTGAGCGTGCGCACGTCATTTTCAGTTTGCGCCTGCGCCTGCGCGAGCATCGCATGACGGCTTCGCTGGTTAAGCCACGCATGGATTCGACTGGCCAGTGTTCCGTGAGTCTCGGCGGAAACGACTGCTATTTGCCCGGCGCCGCTTTGCTGCTGGCTGTCGTACTGGCGCATGGAGGCTTCGCGTGCTGCAAGCTCCTGCTGAATCCGGACGCTCAAATCTCCCGTTTCATGTGCCAGGTCGCGTTGCGCGTCACTGAGCTCGTCCTTGTCAAGGCCGAGTTGTGCCTCGGCAACCTCAAGGTCGACTGCCGTGGGCGACAGAGGAGCCACGCCGCCTGAGGGCTTGGGCCCTGGACCGGCCGCCGATTTCGATCGATCGACCGCGGCTTGGTCCTGAAGAACTTCCTGTTTGAGTTGCGCAATTCGTTGTTGTATCGCCAGGGTCTTACCACTGAGGGGCGCATGCCGCATCTGCAGCTGGGCCGAGCGAAGAGCCGCAGCGAAGGCCTGGTCAACATCATGGTCGGCGAGATGCTCAGCTTGGCGGGCGTAGTCTTGCTCCTCAGCCGTAACAGCGAGCGATGACAGGGCCTGGGCCGTTTCCCACGGACCGACATCGACGATTGTGCTGCCATCGGCGTTCGCCTGGTGAAGGCCGGCAGCATTCGACACCACACCACGAGTGGTCCATGAGATGATCAGACACAAAATTAGCGTTGATGAAAGTGCCGCGATCAGGACATACCGGGTTCGACTAAAGATTCGAGGGCTCAAACCGCTCCTGCCAGGGATAAGGGGGGCTCCATAGGGGCTTTCCGCTATTGTATGCAGAGTTGGAACGGCGGGCGGAACAGGACATCGTTTCCCTGCTGGCGATGGAACGTAAGCCTCGAAATGACAGGGCTAGCGGCCGGCACTTGAGTGGCTCGCGCTGTACGGCTCCGTTTCTCGCACCCAGCTGGGTAAAAGGTCTAGCTATCCCCAGAAGACACCGTTTTCCCTCGATCAGACCACGATTCCCGATTTCGCCTCTCAATCGCACGAAAGGGAAAGCTGCGGATGGATTCATCCCACCTTTTTCGCCGGTAGGGCATTGGTGTCATCGAAATACTTTATGAACATGACCTCGTTCTGCGCCTCGTTATAGAGGAGTTCATCGGCACTGGCCTTTGTCATTAGGATTCCAAAGCCACCAGGCCGAATCCCGCGTTCTTCACGAACGGACATATGGGCTATGGGTTCTGATTCTGGCTGGCCGACGGCAGCATGAGTGAGTTTCTCGAAGGAAAACCCGGGACCCGGGTCGGCGATCCGGAACATGAGCATTCGCGACGAGCGGACAGAAGCGATCCGAACCTTACGATTGGGATCGAACTGACCACCCCATTCGACTGCGTTGAGCAGCAGTTCGCGAAAAGATGAGGCGATCGTTTCGCGCACACTTAGAGGAAGGTCAGCCTCCAGCTTCATCATGAAGGTCTGAATCCGCTCGGCGGCTTCGCGTGTGCATGGAATCAGGAGTTCAACCCAGTGCGGTCGGGCGGATAAGACTTCTATGGTCGGCTCCCCATCGGCGGAAAGTGCGCGTTGCGCGAGTTCCACAGCCTGGCGGGGAGGAAAGGGTTTGCTCACGTAGTCGTAGGCTTGCTCCTTCACCGCGCGCAAGAGAGTCTCGGACGTTCCGTCGGAGGTCATCACGATGACCTTAGGCCGATTCGTTCCGGTGCGAAGGTGCGCCAGCACTTCAAGTCCCGAAAGGTGTGGCATCCAAACGTCCAGGAACACGAGGTCGTACTGTTTCGCCTGAATGGTGCTCAGGGCAGCATGGCCATCTGCCGCTTCTGATACCTCGAACCCAGCGTTCTCAAGTAGTCTCGTGACCGCGTGGCGGGTTGCCGCATCATCGTCGGCAATCAGGATTCTGCGTCGAGCCGGGGTTTGGTCGGACATAACCGCGCCTCCCCAATCATCGCGATCGGAATGGCTGAATGGTATGTCCCGCTGCAGGTGGCGTCAACATGAGCTGAGGCGTAGACTGCTCAGTCTCGGAGACCGGATATGTCCGCACACTCGCCATTGGGACCAACTGTGCCCACATCTGAGGTCACAGAGCTGCTCGATCTTGCACTTGACCTGATCTGTGTGGCCGGCCTCGACGGATATTTCACGCGGGTGAACCAGGCGTGGACGGATCTCCTCGGCTACACCAAAGAGGAGTTGCTGACGCAGCCCTGGATCAACCTGGTCCACCCGGATGACCAGGACGCAACGATCGCGGAGGCCACCAAGGTTTTTCACGGCTACAGAACCATGCGCTTCCGGAATCGCTGCCGATCGAAGGACGGCTCCTTCCGATGGATTGTTTGGACAGCGGCGGCGCCGGCGGACGGACAGTTTTTTTACGCAACCGGTCGTGATGTTACTGAGATGAAGCGCGACGAGGACCTTCTGCGCGCTCAATACTCGGTCACCAAAGTGCTGGCCGAAGCACCTTCCCTGCACGAAGCGGCACCCCAAATCGTAAGGAACATTTGCGAAACACTGGAGTGGGCCGTAGGCACTGTGTGGCAACTGGACAGGAAGGAAGGAGTCCTGCGTTCCGTGGAGACATGGCACATGCCGACGGCCAGGGCCAACGAATTCTCGACGGTAACTCGCTCCAGCACATTCGATTCCGGCGTTGGTCTGCCAGGACGTGTTTGGGAAAACGCAGATGCGATTTGGATCGAGGACGTGACCGCAGACCCTAATTTCCCTCGTGCTCCGATTGCCTCAAGAGAAGGCCTGCACAGTGCGTTTGGCTTCCCTATTCTGCTCGGCGGTGAAGTGCTCGGGGTACTCGAGTTCTTTAGTCACCAAATTCGGCGGCCTGACACGAAGTTGCTCAATTTGTTGTCGGCAGTCGGCAGTCAGATCGGCCAGTTCATCGAGCGCACGGAGGCGGAAGCTGCGTTGCGGCTCTATGCGCGCGATCTGGAATCGGCAAAACAAGCCGCTGAAGAAGCGACGAAGGCGAAGAGCGAGTTCCTCGCCAACATGAGCCACGAGATTCGCACGCCGATGAACGCGATCGTGGGCATGACCGAGCTTGCGTTGGGCACTCCCCTCACCGGCGAGCAGCGCGAATACCTGGGCACGATCAAGGATTCGGCGGACGCCCTGCTCACGCTGATCAACGACCTGCTTGATTTCTCAAAGATCGAAGCCCGGAAATTCGAACTCGACAGAAGAGATTTCGACCTGCGCGACACCCTCGAAGACACAGCGCGCCTGCTTGCCCCCCGCGCTCATCAGAAAGAGCTGGAACTGGCCTGTCACATTCAAGCCGATCTACCCGATCGCGTCTTCGGCGACCCGATTCGCCTCAGACAGATCGTTATCAACCTTGTCGGCAACGCCATCAAGTTCACCGACAAAGGCGAAGTGATGCTGCACGTTGAACGACAAATACAAAGCGAGTCGACCCTTACTCTGCATTTTTTCGTCTCAGATACCGGCATTGGCATTCCTGAGGAGAAGCAGAAGACGATCTTCGAGGCGTTTGAGCAGGTCGATAGCTCGACGACTCGCAAATACGGAGGAACAGGATTGGGGCTCTCCATCTCCGCGGAACTGGTGAAGTTGATGGGCGGAACGATGTGGGTGGAAAGCAAGGTGAGGCAAGGGAGCAAGTTCCATTTCACTGTGGTGCTGGAACTGAAGAAATCAGAATCGGAAGCTCCCCCCAAACGCAGTCAGGAGCTCATGGATCTGCCCATTTTGGTGGTGGATGATAACGCCTCGAATCGCAGAATCCTGAAAGAAATCCTGGTTAACTGGCATATGAAGCCGACGCTCACCAGCGGCGGGGCGGAAGCGCTGGAAGTGCTGAAGCAGGGGAACTCCAACAACGGCTTTGCGCTGGTGCTGCTCGATGTCCACATGCCCGAAATGGACGGCTTTGCGGTTGCCAGGCAGATCAGAGATACCTACAAGCAGCTGGGCATCAAAGTCCTGCTACTGACCTCCGCATCGAGGCCCAGCGACGTTGCACGCTGTCACGAGTTGGAAATAGCGGGCTATCTCAGCAAACCGATCAAGCAGTCCGAGCTCTTCGACGCCATCGTCACGGCAATGGCTGCAGACGGTCAGAAGCCAGAACGATTTGAAAGCATATCCGGTTCCATCCAGCCTTCCGAGCGCTCTTTGCGGGTTCTGCTCGCTGAAGATAACCCAGTGAACCAGACGCTGGCGATGAGGATCCTGGAGAAGCTAGGGCACAAGGTGGAGATCGTCAACAATGGTAAAGAAGCGGTCGAACGGGCTGAAGCGGAACAATTCGATCTCATCCTCATGGACGTACAGATGCCCGGGATGGATGGGCTCGAGGCGACAACCGCCATTCGTGCTGCAGAAGCAGACAGCGGAAAGCACGTACCGATTGTCGCGATGACAGCCCACGCGATGAAAGGTGACAGGGAAATGTGTCTCAGCGCTGGCATGGACGCGTACCTGTCGAAGCCGATTCGCATTGATGAATTGAAGCGGGCTATCTCTGGAACAGAACAAGCGCGCAGCACGGGTCGATCTGACGAGGAGAACCCGTTCCGCGCAGTTGGCAAACTGGAGTTGCTTCTCGATTCAGTCATGGGAGATCGAGTACTCCTGGCAGAGATGGCTGAATTATGGCTTAGAGACAGCACAGACCAGGAGAAACAGCTGCGCGAAGGCCTCGATTCAGGCGACGCGCTGATGGTGCAGAGGACGGCTCACGCCCTCAAGGGTTCCGTTGGAACATTTCAGGCCTCCGCCGCGCAGGAAACCGCGAATGAATTGGAAGTCTTCGCGAAAGACGGCGACCTGGTCGGAGCGAGGAAGACGTTCGAAAAGCTCTCAACCCAGATTGATTTGGTGAGGCAGGATCTTCGTCGGCTCGCCCGGACATTTGGGGCTGCTTCCTGATGATCGGATAGGACGCTGGTCCAAGCCTTCTCTTCTGGGGCGGCTTCCTTGCAGAACGATGGTGGACTGCCGCTCGCGAGCTCAGGCGAAATGGCATCCGAACGGGCAAAATATTGCCCTAACCGCGATACCAAAGATTCTGTCTAAAACGCTGAATGCAGGGAGACGATCACTCGGTCGTACAAGCCATCCTTGGCGGCAACAAGGACGCCTCTGGTGCGCTTGTTCGCGCCCACAGTGCTGCTGTGTTTCGAGTGGCGGTTCGGATCGTCGGCAACGAAGCCGACGCGGAAGAAGTTGTGCAGGAGACGTTTCTTCACGGGTATCAGCGACTTGAACAAGAGAATGCGCGCGAGATCCGCATAGTGCTCGTCGTGCATGTCCTGGTACGCCTCGGTGAACTCTGGCACAGCCCAATCTCTGGCTGAAGGACGATACCGCTGCCAACCGGCTTACCGAAGCAGGAGCAACGCTGAAGGCCGTGCGAGAACAATTGGAGAAGATACCTCCGGAAGAACTTCGCCGGCGAGGAAGCGAGCAGAATGAAGCGATTCAGGAATTCCTCAAGGAATTTTCTGCAGGAAGCGACGCCGCCAGCTTCGACTAATTCTCCCCCGTCCTCACCAAAAATCTGAAAAAATAGCAGCATGACGACCACCGCTGCTGCCCTCTTCTCCGACCGTATCGGGCGGATTGAAATCTCCGCCACCATGGCTGTGACCGCAGAAGCCGCCAAACTGCGCGCCCAGGGTGCGAAGCTGGTGGACTTCGGCGCCGGCGAGCCGCACTTCGCCACCCCGCAGCACATCAAGGACGCTGCCATCCAGGCGATCCAGTCGAACTTCACGCGCTACACCGTGGTCTCCGGCGTGCCCGAGCTGCGCCAGGCCATCGTCGAGCGCCATGCCGCCGACTTCGGCTCGGCCTATACGCCCGATGAAGCCATCTTCACCACCGGCGGCAAGCTGGCCCTCTTCAACGCCATTCAGATCCTGGTCGACCACGGCGACGAGGTCATCCTGCCCGTCCCCTACTGGGTCTCCTTTAAGGACATCGTGCAGTACGCGGGCGGCAAGGTCGTCTACCTCCAGACCGACGAGGCCGACAACTTCCGCGTCACCGCCGACGCCATCGAAGCCGCGATCACGCCGAAGACGAAGGCCATCATCCTGAACTCGCCCTCGAACCCCTCCGGCGCGGTCGTCTCGCCCGCCGACCTCGAGCGCATCGTCCGCCTCGCCCACGAGCGCGGCATCTGGCTGCTGCTCGACGAGTGCTACGTCTACCTGCAGTACACGGGGGCGCTGGTCAGCGGCGGCTCCTTCACCGACGCGAAGGAGCACCTGGTCGTCCTCGGCTCGCTCTCCAAGACCTACGCCATGACCGGATGGCGGGCCGGATTTGCGCTCGCCCCGAAGCCGGTCATCTCGGCCATGACGAAGCTGCAGAGCCAGTCCACCTCGAACACCGCCTCGTTCGTGCAGAAGGCCGGCATCGCCGCGCTGCGCGGCTCGCAGGACTGCGTCTCGGAGATGCGCGCCGACTACCTCAAGCTCCGCGACAAGATCCTCGGCCGCCTGGCCGAGATCCCCGGCATCACCTGCACCAAACCCGACGGCGCCTTCTATGTCTACCCGAACGTCTCGGCCTATCTCGGCAAAGCCGGCGTGCCCTCAGCCATGGAGCTCTCGAAGCGCCTGCTGCACGAAGCCCACGTCGTCACCGTGCCCGGCGAGGCCTTCGGCACCGACCAGCACATCCGCCTCTCCTACGCCACCTCGCACGCCGACGTGGACGAAGGCGTAACTCGCATGAAGGCCTTCTTCGCCAAGCTGTAAGGCTCGTTGAGCCGCAAAGGACACAGTGAATTCGCTGTGTCCTCTGTGGCGAATCAGGCACCCGCCGCCAGCGCCTCATCCTCGCGCGCCACATTGCGCACCGGCACCGGATCGAGCCGCAGCACCAGCAGCGTCATGTCATCGTGCTGGGGAGCGCCTGCCGTGAAAGCGTCGGCGTCCCGGAACAGGCAGCGCAACACCTCGTCGGCGCCCTGGTCCTTGAACTTGCTGGCGCAGGCGATCATCCGCTCTTCGCCCCACTCTTCGTCGTCGTGGGTCATCGCCTCGCTGATCCCGTCCGTGTACAGGATCAGCAGGTCGCCCGGCTCGAGCGTCAACGACTGCTCGGTATAGGGAGCGAACGGCAGCAGGCCCACCACGGGGCCGTCGGCTTCGAGGCGAATCACCTGATGGCCGCGCAGCAGGACCGGCGGATTATGTCCGGCATTGACGCACTCCAGCCTGCGCGTCTTCGGGTCGTAGGCGGCAAAGAAGAAGGTCGCGTAGCGGTTCGACGCGGACGCCTCGTAGACGAGGCGGTTGACCTTGTGCATCAGGTTGGCGAAGTCGCGCGGGCTGTCGAGAGCGACGCCGCGCAGTGAGGCACGCAGGCTGGCCATCAGCAGCGCGGCCGAGATGCCCTTGCCGGAGACGTCGCCGATGGCCAGACCCAGGCGTCCGTCCTCAAGCGTGATCACGTCATAGTAGTCGCCGCCCACGCCGAGTGCGGGACGGCAGTGCCCGGCGACCGAGGCTCCGGGCAGATTGGGCATCTCCTGCGGGAAGAGCCGCTCCTGCACCTCACGGGCAATCTCGATCTCCCGATTGACCCGCTCGCGCTGCGCGGCCTCAGCCGCCAGCGAGTGGGCCAGTTCGCTGACCTCGAGGGCAAGCCCCGTCTGCCGTGCCACGGTCTGCAGCACCTGCAGGTCGGTTCGGGACCATGCGGCTTCCGATCGCTTCGGCCCCAGCGCCATGATGCCCATCAGGCGATTGCGGCCGGGCAGCGGGAGGAGCAGTTCGGCATTCAGCTGATCGAGTGCGCGCCGCTCGACGGTGCCGGCCATCAGATACCAGGCGTCCGGATCGTTGCGGTAGAGGCGGGCGGGCTGATTGGAGTTCATCAGGTAGCGCACCGCCGAGGACTGT
>DATEPN010000136.1:0-2434 GCA_035273225.1 Acidobacteriaceae bacterium
AAACCCATACCGTTCACCAGCCGGGCGCAGGGCAGAGTGCTCCGCCTGCGGTGTATCTCATAGAAGGCGGACATGCGGCAAAAGATTGGCATTCTGGGCGCGACCGGGATGGTCGGCCAGCGATTCATTCAGCTTCTTGAGAACCACCCCTGGTTTGAGGTGGCGTGGCTCGCCGCCAGCGACCGCTCCAGCGGCAAGCCTTATGGCGAGGCCGTGCGCTGGAAGCTCGACACGCTGCTGCCCGACCGCATAGCGAAGATGCCGGTCTCGCCCGCCGATCCTGAAGGTGCTCCGCGGGTGATCTTCGCCGCGCTGGACACGGACATCGCGCGCGAGCTGGAGCCGAAGTTCGCCGCTGCCGGATGTGCCGTCATCTCCAACTCCAGCGCCTTCCGCATGCAGGAAGATGTGCCGCTGGTCATCCCCGAGGTAAACGCCGAGCACCTGCCACTGGTCGAGCGGCAGAGCTGGCGCAAAGAATCGGGCGGCTACATCGTCACCAATCCCAACTGCTCGGCCATCGGCCTGGTGCTTGCGCTCAAGCCCATCGTGGAGCGCTTTGGCATCGAGGCGATTTTTGTGAGCACGATGCAGGCGATCAGTGGAGCGGGTTATCCGGGCGTTGCGTCGATGGACATCCTCGGCAACGTCGTCCCCTACATCAAGAGCGAAGAAGAGAAGATGCAGGCGGAAACGCTGAAGCTTCTTGGGCGGCTGAACGGCACTGTTGTCGAGCCGCTGCCCGCGAAGATGAGCGCGCACTGTAACCGTGTGGCGGTGGAAGACGGGCATACGGAAAGCGTCAGCATTAAGCTCGGCCGCAAAGCCACGCGCGAAGAGCTCCTCGCCACGTGGGCGGAGTTCACCCCGCTGCGCGGCCGCGATCTGCCCACTGCACCGGCGCAGCCTGTCGAATTTCTCCCGCAGGAAGATCGGCCTCAGCCGCGGCTCGATCGCATGCGGGGGAACGGGATGGCAGCCAGCGTGGGACGCCTGCGCCCGTGCACGCTGCTGGACTGGAAGTTCACCGTGCTCTCGCACAACACGATTCGGGGCGCGGCCGGCGCCGCTTTGCTCAATGCTGAGCTGCTCGTCTCGCTCGGAAAACTCGATCCGGTGCCTGTCGCCGTATGAACCGATTGGTCGTGATGAAGTTCGGCGGGACCTCCGTCGAGGATGCCACCGCGATTCTTCGCACCGCGGGCATTGTTGCCGGACGCGTGAAGAAGGGCTTGCAGCCCGTTGTTGTCGTGAGCGCCATGGCCAGGGTGACGGACCTGCTGATCTCCGCCGCGAATACGGCGGCGCGCGGCGACCGCGCCAGCGCTCTGGCGATCACGGAGCGGCTGCGCATCCGCCACAAGGACACCGCGTGTCAGCTTGCGGCCAAGGCGTGCGGGCAGGATCAGCCGAAGCCGAGCGATCCCGACGTGCTGGCGACGCACAACTGGATGGACGCCGAGTTCGATGGCCTCGATGAGATTCTGCGCGGCCTGGCCGTTGTTGGCGAACTGACACCGCGCATCTCCGACATGGTCGTCTCGTATGGGGAGCGCATTTCCAGCCGCATGATTGCGGAAGCGTTCACGCGCACCGGACTGAACGCGGTCCATATCGACGCGCGCCAGTGCATCATTACGGACGCACAGTACGGTAAGGCCATCCCGCAGGACGCGCCGATGGAGCAGCGCCTCAAGGAACACGTGGTTCCGCAACTGAATGACAGCCGCGTGCCGGTGATGGGCGGCTTTATCGGATCGACGGAGCAGGGCGTGACGACGACGCTGGGACGGGGCGGTTCGGATTTCACCGCGGCGCTGGTTGGCGGGGGGATCGACGCGGGCGCGATCGAGATCTGGACCGACGTGGACGGCATCATGACCGCCGATCCGCGCGTGTGCCCCGATGCGCTGCGGGTGCGGATCATCAGCTTCGAGGAAGCGGCGGAACTGGCGTACTTCGGCGCGAAGGTGTTGCACCCGGCGACGATTCTGCCGGCGGTGCGCAAGAATATTCCTGTGTTTGTGCTCAATTCGCGGAATCCTGAGAACGAGGGGACGCGCATTACCGCCCTGGCTCCACATTGCAGCAGCCCGTTTAAATCGATCGCGGTGAAGAAGCGGCTCACCATCATGGACGTCGTCGCCAGCCGCATGCTGATGTCGCACGGGTATCTGCATTCGATTTTTGAGGTCTTTAACAAGCACAAGTGCCCGGTCGATATGGTCTCGACGTCGGAGGTCAGTGTCTCGCTGAGCCTCGATTCGAACGAGAAACTGCCGGCCATCGCAGCCGATCTCAGTAAGCTGGCCGACGTGAAGTATGAGGGCCGTAAAGCGCTGGTCTGTATGGTGGGCGAGAACATCCGTGGCCAAAGCGGGATTGCGGCGCGGGTTTTTCAGGCGGTGCGGCACATCAACCTGCGCATGATTTC
>DATEPN010000137.1:0-4403 GCA_035273225.1 Acidobacteriaceae bacterium
TCGGCGTAGCGGACGCCGGCGGGAGTGCCGTAGTGGCGGGCTTCGGCGAAGGTGCGCTCGCGGATTTCTTCTTCGGGGACGAAGAGGCCGGTGCCTGCGCTTTGGTTCGCGTACTGCGACTGATACGCCATGAGGGCGCGATGGCGGTCTTCGATGAACGGGGTGATGTCCACAACGAAGCTAGGGCGCACATCGGCGTAGAGGCTGGCGTGCAGGATTTTGAAGGGCCGGTGCGGGGGTATTCCGGTGTCGATCTTCGCGAGGCCGGAGAGGAAGCAGGCTTCGTAGCCAAGGATGGACGCGGTGTAGTGGTCGGGGTGGCGTCCAGTCCAGTACGGGAGGATGACAACGCGCGGGCGGACGCGACGGAGGACGTCGACAATTTTGAGGCGGTTTTCCCAGGTGTTCTCGACGCGGCCGTCGGGGATGTCGAGTGCTCCGCGCCAGCCGACGCCGAGGATGCGGGCGGCTTCTGCTGCTTCGGCGGCTCGATCCTGAGCGGAGCCGCGGGTTCCGGCTTCGCCCTGGGTAAGGTCGAGGATGGCCGTGCTGACACCGAGGGAACGCATGCGGAGCAGGGTTCCGCCGCAGGTTTGCTCCACATCGTCGCGATGGGCGGCGATGGCCAGAACCTCGGCTGCGACGTGTTCTGCCATCTTGAGGCCAGAGATTAGTAGTTAGTGTTGTTGCCGTCGCTGGTCGCGTCCATGTAGGCCACATCGATGACGGTGCCGGCGAGGGTCACGTTGGTGTTATCGAGCGCAGCCATGTTGGTGGTCTTGTAGATGTACACCTGTCCGCCTTCGGCGGTGTAGACCTTGTGCAGGCCGGTGACGGCGGCAATTCCGGTACCGTCGCCCTGGTAGGAATTGACGGTAGCGGTATTCGACGTCGTGTTGAACATGGTGATACAGCCATAGGGCACATTCGCGCCGGACTGCGCCTGCCGGAAGCGAACACCGGCGTTGCACTGGGAGGAGCCGATCCAGAGGGTATTGTCGTCGGCAAAGACCATGCGGCTGTGGATGCCGTCGCCGATGGAGTAGGTACCGGTGATGGTGGCGGCGGGCATGCTCAGGACGGTCAGAAAGCCGGCATACAGTCCGGAGGAGGGGTCTAGTTTCTGGCCTGCGACATACAGCGTATTGCCGTTGAAGAGAGCGTTGGTCGCTCCGTTGGGGATGGCGATGTTGTTCTGCGCGACGAGGGCGATGCCGCTGGCGCCGAAGCTTCCGGAGTTGAGCGACGACGGCGTGATGGGGATGGTGGTGAGGCCGGCGGTCGTGCCTCCGCACTCAGGACCGCAGTTCACGACATAGGCGGTGGTGCCATCGGGAGAGAAGACGGCCTTGATGGGGTGATCGAAGCTGGCGTTGGGGCCGGTGCTGACCGGGAAGACGCACCATGTGGGCAGCTTGAGGGGTTCGCAATCCTGGGCGCCGAGGTAATTCGGATTGTTGATCGCCGCGGCCTGCTGCGTGGCATTGAGCTGCACGATGCTGTAAACAGCGAACGAACTCGGCGTATCGACATTGACCGTGTGGTTGGGCGCCTGCACACCATTCTGCACGAAGACGAGAGCGACGGTTCCGCCAGGGTTGACGGAGATGCCGTAGGCGTTTCCGAGATTCAGCGTGACAGAAGCCGATTCCTTGCCGCCGCTGCGGTTGATGGCCGTAATCACGTGGGCCGACGGGTTGACGGCGTAAACGTAATTGAGATCGCGGCTGATGAAGACGCCGTTATAGGGGCTGCCCTCAGCACTGCTGGAGGGGGAGCCGGATACGGTGGCGCTGACCTTTTCGCCTGCGTAGCTGACCAGCGACAAGCTGCCGTCGGCAGCGTTGTAAACTGCGCCGGCCTGCTCTTCAGGCAGGTTCTGAATGGTGAGAGGCAGGTGTCCGGAGTATCCGGAGATCTCAAACTGGCCGCCGGAGGCGTTATGGGCATGGCGGATGTCGTAATACGCATCGACGAACGGCAGAGAGCCGCTGGAAATGATGCTGGGGGTCTGCTCCGCGATCAGGACGCGGTTCAGAACGCCACTGGGCGGTAGCGTGCGTCCGGCGAAGTAGTAGTTCTTGCCGCATGAGCCGACGACGATGCAGACGATGAAGACCGCGCTCAGGACCGCGAAGGGGTACAGGGAACTTCTCTTCTTCAAAATCTCAGAACCTCACCATTTGCATGGCTCATGAACTCGTGGGAAAGCCAAGTATATCAGGGCGGAGCAGGTGATTTGGGGCGCGCGGCGGGGAGCACGGATTGGTGAGCCCCTGTTAGCATGAAAGGACGGATTACCCCGGATGACGAGCCGTCTCGAGAAGATTTTTGGAAATCGCACCGTCCTTTGCGACGGCGCCATGGGCACCTCTTTGTATGCGCGCGGCGTGTTTATTAACCGCTGCTTTGACGAACTGAACCTGTCACAGCCGGAGCTGGTGCGCTCTGTCCATGAAGAGTATCTGCAGGCTGGGGCGGAGATCGTTGAGACGAATACGTTCGGCGCGAATGCGTTTCGGCTGGAGCGGCCGGGGCTGAAGGATAAGGTCGGGGCTATTAATCAGGCAGGCGTTCGGCTGGCGCGTGAGGCGGTGCGCCAGATGGCCGAGAAGCAGGCTGCCACGGCGTATGTGGCGGGATCCGTCGGACCACTGGGCGTGCATCTGGAGCCGCTCGGCAAGACGGGTCTGGATGAGGCACAGGCAGCATTCGCGGAACAGATTCAGGCGCTGGCGGCGGGTGGGCCGGGCGTGGGCGCGGACCTGCTGATCGTCGAAACGATGACGGCGCTGAACGAGGCGGAGCAGGCGGTGCGGGCCGCGCGTGCTGTGGCTCCGGAGTTGCCAGTCTGGGTGCTGGTGACGGTCGACGAGGAAGGGAACTGCCTCGACGGCAGCGCGCCGGAGGTAGCGGCAGCGCGCATCGGATCATGGGGCGTGGACGCGATTGGCTGCAACTGCAGCGTGGGCCCGGCGACGGTGCTGTCGGCCGTCGAGCGGATGGCAGGCGCGACATCGCTGCCGCTGGTCGCGATGCCGAACGCCGGCATGCCGCGGTCGGTGGATGGGCGCAACATTTATCTGTGCTCGCCGGAGTACATGGCGAGCTTCGCGCGGAAATTCGCAAAGGCCGGCGCGCAGTTCATCGGCGGGTGCTGCGGCACGACGCCGCAGCATATTCGCGCGATGAAGTCGGCGCTGCGGGCGGTGGATGCGCAGACTGCAGCGGCACATCGCGCTTCCAAAATAGAGACCATTGTGACGGAGACGCCCCCGGCGCCGATCGAGGAGCGTTCGCGAGTGGGCAAGCTGATTCGCGGCGGCCAGTTCGTGACCATGGTGGAAATTGTTCCGCCAAAGGGGATTGACTGCACGAAGGAACTGAAAGGTGCGCAGTTGCTGGCGGACCTCGGCATCCATGCGATCAACGTGCCCGATTCGCCGCGCGCTTCGGCCAGGATGAGCGCGCAGAGCCTGTGTATTCAGATCCAGCAGAAGACCGGCATCGAGACGGTGCTGCACTACACGTGCCGCGACCGGAATGTGCTGAGCATTCAGAGCGATCTGCTCGGGGCGGCATCGATTGGGCTGAGGAACATCCTGTGCCTGACGGGAGATCCGCCGAAGCTGGGGAATTATCCGGATGCGACGGCGGTGTACGACGTCGATGCGATCGGTCTGGTGAACATCGTGCGGCGGCTGAATCACGGGCTCGATATTGGCGGCAATCCCATAGGTGCCTCGACGGGGTTCACAATTGCGGTCGCGGCGAATCCGGGCGTGCCGGATCTGGATAACGAAATTCGGCGATTTGCCTATAAGGTTGAGGCCGGCGCGGAGTACGCGATCACGCAGCCGGTCTTCGACCTGCGCATTCTCGAGACGTTTCTGAAGCGAATCGAGCAGTTCCGGATTCCGGTGGTCGCGGGCATCTGGCCGCTGACCAGCCTGCGCAACGCTGAGTTCATGAAGAACGACCTGCGGGTCAGCGTGCCGGATGAGATTCTGGCGCGGATGCAGCGTGCGTCCACTCCGGAACTGGCGCGTGCTGAAGGCATCAAGATTGCCCAGGAGATGCTGCGCGGAGCGATGGGCACGGTGCAGGGCGTGCAGATCAGTCCGCCGTTTGGGCGGTACGCGGCGGCGGCGGAGATTCTGGCGGATGTGTTGCCGCCGAGCCCTAAGGAAAACAGCCTGGAAGCGAAACCGGCGAAGCAGCCGGAGGAGAGCAAAGTTGGCCAGCTTTGAGGAGTCGCTGACGAAACTGGAGGAGATCGTCGCGCAACTGGAGCGTGGCGATGTGCCCCTGGAGGAATCGGTACGGCTCTTCGAAGAGGGGACGCGCCTCTCCGCCGAATGCCGAAAGCAGCTTGATGAGGCTGAAGGTAAGGTCGAGATGCT
>DATEPN010000138.1:0-6523 GCA_035273225.1 Acidobacteriaceae bacterium
GGTCCCGTCTGGGACGGCAACAATTTTCGCTGGGACCTCGACCGCATCTGCCGCGAGGTCCCGTCTGGGACGGCAACAATTTTCGCTGGGACCTCGACCGCATCTGCCGCGAACTCGACACTGGCCTGCGCAAATGTGCGGAACTTGCCCCCGACGGCATCGCCAGCATCGGCGTCACCGGCTGGGCCGTGGATTACGTTCGCCTCGACAGCAGTGGCAGCCCTCTGGCCCAGCCCTTCTGCTACCGCGATCAGCGCAATTCCGACGCCATGCAGCCTGTGCACGAGCGCATGTCCACCGAAACGCTGTACGCCCGCACCGGCGTACACATCCAGCCGCTGAACACGATTTACCAGCTATGGGCCGATCTCGCATCCGCAGTCGTCCCCAACGATGCAGCCTGGGTGAACCTGCCGGAGTACATCCTGCACTGGCTCGGCGCGCCCGTCATCGCCGAGTACAGCAACGCCAGCCACACCGCGCTCATCGATCCGGAACGCCGCCAGTGGGATGACGAAATTTTTCATGCGCTGGGACTCGACCGCGCCGCTGCGCCAAGGCTGGTCGACTCCGGAACCGCGCTGGGCCCGCTGCGCTGCGATCTCAACCGGCTGCCTCCGTTCGCGAAAACGCAACTCATCGCCCCAGCCTGCCACGACACGGCCTCAGCGGTCGCCGGGATCGGTTCGCGCACAGGGCACTGGGCCTACCTCAGCTCTGGTACGTGGTCGTTGCTCGGGGTGGTTCTGCGGCAGACGCAGCGCACGCCCGACGCGCAGCGCGGCGGCTTCACCAACCTCGGCGCAGCCGGAGGCGGCGTCCTCTTCCACAGCAGCGCCCACGGCATGTGGCTCCTCCGCCAGTGCCTGAACACGTGGGACCGCCAGCGCGGCTGGGATCTCAACGAACTCATCGCCGCCGCCGGCCAGCTACCCGAGCCCGACCGTCTGCTCGACCTCGATGACCCGGCGTTCATCCCGCCCGGCGACATGCCGTCGCGCATCAACGCTCAGCGGCAACGACAGGGTCTCCCCCCGTTGCCCGCCGGCTGCGACTCCGCCCCGCACTACGCGAACCTCATCTTCCACAGCCTCGCCTCGCGCTACGCCGGCCTGCTCGACGAGATCGCCAGCCTTACCGGCAATCGCCCGGAACGCATCTGCGTCGTCGGCGGAGGCAGCCGCAATCAGTATCTGAACGACCTCACATCGCAGCGCGCGGGAGTTCCCGTGGAGCGGGGGCCCATCGAAAGCGCCACCCTCGGCAATTTCGCGATTCAGCTGGCCAGGCTCGGCCAGGATCGCGACGGAGTATCCCCGGAATCCATCGATGCCGCTCTGGCCGAACTGGCCGCAGCGCAATTCGTGTAGAACGCAATTCGTGTAGAACAAGTACGCAGTTCAGGAGAGAGAATCCGCATGGCTGTCGTTGCCGGGATCGGTTGGCATATGGTCGGGGCTGCGTCCGCTGCATCCTTCTACGCGCCCATTGAGAAGGTAAGGAAGTGGTCGTGGGAGACGACGTGGGCGGTCGCCGGAATCTTCTCCTGGATCCTGCTGCCCAACGTCGTCAGCCTGATTCTCCTGCCGCACTTCTTCGATTTCTACAGCGGCATCGCGCCCGGCATTCTGCTCCGGACCTTCCTCTTCGGCTGCATGTGGGGCGTCGGCAACGTGAGCTACGGTCTCACCATGCGTTATCTCGGGATGTCCCTCGGCATCGGCGTCGCAATCGGCGTCACGCTCGTCGTCGGCACCATCATCCCGCCCATTGCGCACGGCGTTTTTCTCAGTCTCATCGCCACCCACAGCGGCGCCTACACGGTGGCCGGCATCGTCCTGGCCCTCATCGGTATTGCCGTGGTTTCCTGGGCCGGACATCTGAAGGAACAGCGCCTCGGCGTCCGGGCTGAGGAATTCAACCTCGGCAAAGGGCTGCTGCTCGCCATCATGTGCGGCATCTTCTCCTCGGGCATGTCGTTCGCCATCGATGCCGCCACGCCCATGACCGCGGCAGCCATCCACCTCGGCGTCAAGCCGCTCTACGCCGCGCTGCCCAGCTACGTGATCATCATGGGCGGCGGCGCCATCGTCAATTTCGCCTACTGCTTCATCCGCCTGGGCTACCGCGCCGACCTCTCGCTGCGCGAAGATCTCCGTCAACCGCGCCCCACGCTGGTCAAGAACTCCGTCATGGCCGCGTCCGCCGGCATCATGTGGTATCTGCAGTTCTTCTTCTATGCCTGGGGTGCCGCGAACATGCCGCTCCGTCTGTCCTTTATCAACTGGATGCTCCACATGAGCCTCTACGTCCTCTTCGGAGGGCTGGTCGGCCTGGCGCTGGGCGAGTGGAAGGGTGCCGAGGGTCGCCCGGTACGACAACTCTGGCTGGGCATGGCCATCATCATCGCTGCCGCCAACCTGGTCGGCCTCGGTACGGCGGGTTCATAAGGGGCGCCGAGCATCGCCTGGCGCCCTCGAGCTCTACTTCAATCCGTAGACGTCGAGCTCGCCCCGCGGATTCGCCACCGTCACCGCGTCGTGTCCCGTGGAGATGTAGACCTTGCCATTCGCCACCACCGGCGAGGTGAACTTGATCCCATAACCCGGCACATCCGCTGAGTTCGTGCTGCTGTTGTACAGCGCATTCGGGAACGCGTCCGCATCGTAGGCGCGCAGCGTCGCCGCCGTCGGTCCGCCGCCGGAGCTCTGCAGCGGCAGGCCCGTGTCGATCATCCAGAGAACGCCGCCCGACGATCCATTCGACGAAATGAACGGAGTCGTGCCGCGCGTGTTCATCTGCACGCTTGGGCTCGTATACGCTCCGGGCGTCAGCGTGCCGTTATAAGCGAACTGCCGGATCCCCGCCGTGGTCGTGGACGTCGTGGGCGTGATGCCCAGATACGCATAGCCGTTGTAGTACGCAGCCGTGCCGAAAATCTCGTATGAAGTGATCTCAGCCGAGTAAGTGCCGTTCGCATTCGTGCAGCTTGCCGGATACGGAGCCGACAGGTCCGACTCATACCACAGCGTCTGCGCCGCGCCCGCATCGTTGGCCTGTTCCTTGCCCAGATTGCCCGTGTTGAGCAGATACAGCTTGCCCATCTTGCCGCCGGTGACCACCTTCCCGCTTCCCGGAATCATCATCAAACCGCCCGCCGCGAGATCCTCATCGTCGCAGCCGAGGAACCCGTAGTCCTGCGGGGTGAACGAATCTTCCAGTTGCAGCGATGGGCTGAACTTCAGCACCGAATCGCTCCACGCCGTCTTGCCGTCCCACGGCCCATTGCCGGTGACGATGTAGATGTTCCCCGCGCTGTCGGCCACCGGGCCTGCGCTGCCCATCCAGATGCCGCCCGCGCTGGCATACGTGCCCGTTCCGGCGATGTTCGGACTCGCGTTGAACACGCCGACCTGCGCCAGCGTCTGCGCGTTGTAGGCGAGCAGCCATCCCGTCGCGCAGCCGCCAAAGCCCATGTACACATTGCCGTTGGCCAGCAGCAGCGCCGCTCGCTGCATGCAACTCGTATTGAGCGACACCACGCCGTTCGATCCGCCGTTCGTGCCCGGAACCGATGCCTGCAGCGTCACCGGTCCACCGAACTTCTGCGCGCCGGTAGTGATGTCCAGCGCATTCAGCCGGAACGTTCCTCCACTCGAACTCGTCTGCTCCGACACGACGTAAATCGTGTTCGTCGAGCGGTCGATCACCGGAGTCGACGTGACACCCTGCACCGGCTTGATGGGCGCCGTCGTCACCGGCGTCTCGCCGCTGCGCAGCAGGCCCGTCTTCCACAGCGGTGCGCCGCTGCCGTAGCTGTCCGCGTCCAACGCGTAGACACTGTCGTTCTCCGTCGCGACGTACACCACGTTGTGCGTCGCACCGTTGATCGAGACATTCGAAACCAGCAACGGCTCGCCGTACACGTATCCATCCACCAGATACGAGAAGAGCTTGCCAAACGACTTCGCATTCACCGTCGTCGGCGTCAGCGAGGTCTCATTGGGATTCAGGCCGCTGCGGTTGTTGTCGAAGTGCCACGTCGTCACGCTCACTCCGCTGCCCGATGCGACCCCCACATTGACCGCAGTGCTGGCGCTCGTGCCCGAATACGCAGCGGTGATCGAGGTCGATCCCGCGGCGACTCCGCTCGCTACTCCGGAGGAGTTCACCGTCGCCACCGAAGAATTAGCCACGCTCCATGTCGCCGACGTGGTCACATTCGCCGTGGATCCGTCGCTGTAGTGCGCCGTTGCTGTCAGCTGCTGGCTGCCGCCTACGCTGAGGCTCACCGGATTCGGCGACACGGAGACCGACGACAGCGTCTTGCTGCCGCTCGTGACCGTGATGTTGATGGGCGTCTTGAGCGAGCCGCCGCAGTTATCCCAGTCCTGAACCACCGTGTAGTAGCTGCCCGGCGCGAGCGTCAGTGCGGTGCTGAGGCTGCTGCCATTCTGGACATATTTGAGAACGCTGTTGACGTAGATCCCCATCGACCCCACGCCCTTGGCGCAGCTCGTCGTCGCGCTGGCCGTATAGGTAACCGGAGAACTGACCGTGCTGTTGTTCGCGGGCGACGTGACCACAACCCCGGGCGAAGTCGCTGCGCTCGCCACCGTGATCGGAACCGACGTCTTCCCCGAGCCGCCGCAGTTATCCCAGTCCTGAACGACGGTGTTGTACTGTCCCGGCGCGAGAGCCAGCGAAGTGTTCAGCGTGCTGCCGTCAACAACGTACTCCAGTTGACTGTTGACGTAGATCCCCATCGAAGCGACGCCGCCCGAGCACGTTGTCGTCGCCGAGGCTCTGTACGCCACCGGAGAGGTTACGGTGCTGTTCGGCGCCGGCGAGGTGACGGTGACGCCGGAAGGGCTGGTTGGCGTGCTGCTGACCGTGATGTTGACCGGCTGGGTCGTCGCGCCTCCGCAGTGATCCCACTCTTCCACGACGGTGTAGTACGACCCCGGCGCCAGCGTCAGAGTCGTGTCCATGCTGGCTGAGTTGACGACGTACTTCAGCTGGTTGTTGACGTAAATGCCCATCGAAGCCACTCCCGAACTGCACGTCGACGTGGTGGCTGTGGCTACGTAATGAACCGGAGAGGTGACCGTCGAATTGTTGGCTGGGCTGCTGACATTAACGGTGGCGAATGCGGGAGCAGCAAGCAGGGCAACCGCTGCGACGAAGCTAAGAAGATACTTCATGGGGCCTGGCCATTCCGCCTTGTGCGGGAGATGCTGATACGAGCGTGAGCGAGCACATGTGCCCGTCGGGCTGGGCGGTTCTGCCTCTGTCGTGCGGAGTAACTAAAACGTTAACACCCTCCCGGGGAGGGCGGCAATTGAATTCTGGCCAGTCCCCGGCTGGCAAGTCCCCGGCGTAGCAAGTCCGCGTGGCAAGTCCAGTGGCAAGTCCACGTGGCAAGCCCGGTGGTATGTCCCCGGCCTCAGGCGGCGAGGCGCTCGGCCCGGCCGGCGTACCAGTCCTCGCGCGTCAGCGGCAGATGGCTCTGCCCCTTCGCCGGCTTGCTCAGCAGTGTTTGATACACGGCGATCTCCCCGCGCTCGAAAGCCGCCGCGCATCCGGCCATATACAGCCGCCAGATCCGATACGTCTCTTTGCCGGCCAGGCGCAGGAGCTTGTCCCGGTTGGCCTCCAGCCCGGCCACCCAGCGCCGCAAGGTCATCGTGTAGTGCTCGCGAAGGTTCTCCACATCGCGAACCTCCAGCCCTTCTGATTCCGCAGCCTCCATGGCCTCCGGCAGCGTCACCAGCCGCGCGTCCGGGAAGACGTAATGGTCGATGAACGAAGCCGCCCGCGGCAGCGATCGCGTGGCCCGCGCAATGCCATGGTTCAGAAACGCGCCCCCCGGCCGCAACACGGCACGCACGCAGCGGAAGTACTGCCGCAAATTGGGCAGCCCCACGTGTTCGTACATCCCCACACTGGCAATTTTGTCGAAGCCGTCACGTTCCGGATCGAGGTCCCGATAATCGCGAAGAGCCACGCTGCAGCGGCTCTCCAGCCGCGCCGCGCGAATCCGCCGTTTGGCCTCGTCGTACTGCCGCAGGCTCAGCGTAATGCCCTCGGCCGAGACTCCGTGCCGTCCCCCCGCGTGCAGGATCAGTCCGCCCCACCCGCAGCCCACATCCAGGAAGCGCTCGCCGCGCTCCAGCCTCAGCTTCTGGCAAATATGCTCGAATTTCTGCTCCTGCGCTTCGTCCAGCGTATCGGTCTCGCTCCGAAAATAAGCGCAGGAATAGGCCAGGGATCGTCCCAGCCACGGCCGGAAAAACTCCACCGGCTGATCGTAGTGATGAGCGATGGCGGCGCGGTCGCGCGCCTTCGAATGGCGCGCCCCATGCCCCAGGCGCCGTCGCAGATCGAGCCCCGCCTCCAGCAGGCTGCCGGCAACGCGCTGGCGCAGGGTCGCCGGGCGGTTCAGGAGGTGTTCAATGACCGGGAACACCGCAAACAGATCGCCCTGGACATCCAGCGTGCCGCGGATGAACGCCTCGCCCAG
>DATEPN010000139.1:0-2324 GCA_035273225.1 Acidobacteriaceae bacterium
CCAGTCCTACGCGGGCAGCGCGATGAAGGAGCAGACGCAGGCGCTGATGGCGGCGGTGGGATTCATTCTGCTGATCGCGTGCGCGAATCTTGCGGGGCTGATGCTGGCGCGGGTCCACCGGCGCACACCGGAGATGGCGACACGGATGGCGCTGGGCGCAACGCGGGGCAGGATTCTGCGGCAGCTTTGGGTGGAGAACCTGGTGCTGGCGGTGATCGGCGGCGGCGCCGGACTGGGCGTGGCGCTTTTGCTCTTCCCGGTACTGAAGAAGATGCTGCCGGACGAGATGATTCCGATTGGCGGATTCGCGCTCGATGGGCGCGTGCTGGCGTTTACGGCGGGCGCGGCGCTGGTGACGAGTTTGCTGTTTGGCGCGCTGCCGGCGCTGGAGACGCGGCGCGTGGACCTGCGGCGGTCGATCGCTGCGGGCGCGCGAACCGTCTCGGGAGGCTCGGGGCGCCTGCGGCAGGGGCTGATCGCGGCCGAGGTCGCTCTGACGATGGTGCTGCTCGCCGGGGCGGGCTTGCTGGTGCGGACGATCGTGCATCTGGAGACGCTGCCGGCGGGCTTCGATGCGACGAACGTGATGACGGCGAAGGCGTCGCTGGACGATGCGCGGTATCACGATGCGGCGGCGTTCGATCGGCTGTTGCGCGAGAGCGTGACGGCGATGGAGCGGATTCCGGGCGTCGAGCATGCGGCGGTGGCGCTGAGCGTGCCGTACGAGCGCGGGCTGAATGACGGACTCACGATTCGGGATGGCAAGCGCGCAGGATTCAAGTGGGGATCGAGCGAAGCGTGGGTGACGCCAGGATTTTTCGAGGCATTCCGGATTCCGATTCTGAGCGGGCGCGGTCTTCGTGACAGCGACACGGCGAGGACGCAGCGAGTAGCGGTGGTGAATGAGGCCTTCGGGCGGAAGTTCTACTCCGATGCGAATCCTCTGGGTGGGCACTTCGAGTCGGAGGGGATTACCTACGCGATTGTGGGGGTGGTGCCCGACGTGGTGAAGAAGCTGGGCATGACGCAGGGTGCGCCGCTGGCGACGGAGCCGATGTTCTATATCCCGGCGGCGCAGACGGATCAGAGGATGGTGAATCTGGCGAACGAGTGGATGCAGCCGTCGTGGATCGTGCGGACGTCGGGTCCGGTGAGCGGGCTGCGAGAGCAGATGCAGCGCGCGCTGGCGGCTGTCGATCCGGGGCTGCCGTTTTCGGGCTTCTATTCGATGGGGGATGTGCTGCATGGGCAGCTGCTGATGCAGCGGATCGAGGTGATGCTGCTGGGCACGCTGGCGGGACTGGCGCTGCTGCTGTCGGCGGTGGGGATCTATGCGCTGGTGTCGAACCTGGTGGTGCAGAGGACGCGGGAGATTGGGATCCGCATTGCTCTGGGATCGACGCTGGGAGAGGCGATGGGCGTGGTGGCCTCGTCGGGCGTGCTGGCGGCGTGCGGCGGCGTGGGCGTGGGGCTGGTGTGCTCGGTGTTTGTGCTGCGGGTGATGAAGTCTGCGATTTATGGGGTGTCGACGTACGATCCGGTGACGCTGGCGACGGTGCCGCTGGCGCTGGTGGGGATCGCGGCGGTGGCGAGCCTGATGCCGGCGCTGCGGATTGCGCGGATTGATCCGGCGGAGACGCTGAGGAGTGAATGAGGGGCGGCGAGCAGATGGCAGATGGCAGATAGCAGATAGCAGCAGCGGGGCGGGTCGTGGCTCATTGCTCATCGCCTCGGTTTTTACCTCCTTATTTGGCGGCGGAGTGTTGGGAGACTCTTCGCCGCCATCTTTTTGTCTGCGGAACTCCTATGCTGGAGGCATGAGAATCGTGGCGCTGGATGGATTTGGCGGGGCGGAGGTGCTGCGTCTTCGTGAGGCGGAGAGGGCGCGGCCGGGTGCGGGCGAGGTGCTGATTCGCGTGGCCGCGGCGGGGCTGAATCGGGCGGATGTTGCGCAGCGAAAGGGATATTATCCGCCGCCTCCGGGGGCGTCGGAGGTGCTGGGCCTCGAAGTGGCGGGCGAGGTGGTGGAGCGCGGGGCGGGTGCGGAGGAGCGCTGGCGCGTGGGCGAGCAGGTGTGCGCGTTGGTGCCGGGCGGCGGGTATGCGGAGTTCTGCGTTGCGCACGGCGGATGCTGTTTGCCGGTGCCGGAGGGGATGTCGCTGGAGGAAGCGGCGGCGCTGCCGGAGGCGGTGATGACGGTGTGGGCGAATCTGTTTGCGACCAGCAGGACGAGCCTGGGGCGGCTGTTTGCGGGGGACTATTTTCTGATGCAGGGTGGCACGAGCGGCGTGGGGACGACGGCAATCCAGATGGCGCGGGCGTTC
>DATEPN010000140.1:0-7947 GCA_035273225.1 Acidobacteriaceae bacterium
GGTGGCACGAACCGCGCCCGCTGCAGCGTCGGCACATTCGTTTTCCGATTTGGGGTCTCGGTTTCGAGCGCAGCACGATGACGGGATGCCCTGGCGCCGTGGTGACGGCGCGTCACGGAAGAATGGCGGTAAGGATGACGGACAGAATGATGACGAACGGAATGATGGTGATGCGAGGTACGCGACGGGCCTCGACGAACCGTTGAAGCGAATGAAGGCAGAGCAAGCGCCAGCACGAGCGCAAGTGCAGCGGGGATCCGAATACGCATGGTTCGAGGACCGCGAAGAATCGTGGTGAGCTTTTTCAGCGTACCTGAACCCAATCGCCCCCCAGAAGTAGCGAACCGGATTCCTGGCAAGATCTCTGTCGGAAAGTACCTGAAAACCTGACCTCCTCCGGCTAGACAGTACCCCCGCCGGGCAAATGTCTGGCAGGTCTCGAATTTGATTCGCGTTTCTTCGGGTCGGGAGTAAAATTCCGCCAACCCCCAAGTTAGTGACCTGTATCTCTGAGGGAGGCACTTTATGGCCGAAGTTGTTATTCAGCCCGAAGCATCGACGAAGCCGCTCAGCCAGGCGGAACGTGTGGTTGACACGTTTATCGCTCCATCGAAGACCTTCACTGATATTCTGCGCAGCTCCAGTTGGTGGCTGCCGTGGCTTATTGGAGCGGTCGTATCTCTGGGGCTCGCCATGGCCATCCAGCAGAAGATCGGCTGGGACAAGGTCTACGACAATATGCTCCACCAGAATGCAACGCAGATGCACCGGATGGAGCAGTTGCAACCCGACCAGCTCGCGCGCGCGAAGCAGATGGGCGCGACCTTCACGAAAATTGGATTCTGGGCCAGCCCCGCTCTGGCGCTTCTGTTCGTGCTGATCATGGCGGCTGTCCTGCTCGGCACCGTGAACTTCGGGTTTGGCGGTCGCGCGAAATTCGGTCAAATGTTCGCGGTGCTGATGTACGGAGGACTGCCGCTCTCCATCAAGGCACTCCTGGGGATTGTCGCAATCTACGCCGGCGTCGATCCTGATTCGTTCAACCTGAATAACTACGTGGGAACGAACATCGGGTATTATCTGTCGCCGGACGTGCCGAAGGCGCTGATGGCTTTCGCGACCTCGCTCGATCTCTTCACCATCTGGATGGTCGTACTGCTGACGATTGGCTGCGCCATTACGGGCAGGATTTCGCGCGGCAAGGCAGCCGGCGCGGTGTTCGGCTGGTGGATCCTCACCATTCTGTTTCGCGTGGGAGCAGCGGCGATCGCCGGATAAACAAGGCAGGAGCAGGAAAAAGGCCCGCCATCTCGGCGGGCCTTTTCCTTTGCACTGAGGAGGAGCTATTCCTCTTCTTCCTCACCGGCCGGCTTCTTCGCGTTCGCGACAATCTTGTCCGCGATCACCTGCGGGACCACATCGTAGTGATCCATGTCCATGTGATAGCTGCCGCGTCCCTGCGTCAGAGCCGTCAGGGTCTGTCCATAGGTGAGCATTTCCGCCATGGGAACTTCGGCGTGAACCGTGGTGGTCGCCCCCTGGCTGTCCATGCCCTGGACGCGGCCACGCCGCTGGTTCAGATCGCCCATCAGCGCGCCGGCGAACTCCTGCGGCGCCTCGATGTCGACCTTCATGATCGGCTCCAGCAGCGTCGGCTTGGCCTGCTCCATGCACTTGCGGAAGGCCAGCCGCCCAGCCATCTTGAAGGAAAGCTCATTTGAATCCACGTCGTGATAGCTGCCGTCGTAGAGGATTACCTTGAAATCGACCACCGGATACCCGGCCAGATAGCCGCGGGCCGCCGATTCCTGGATGCCCTTTTCCACCGCGGGAATGAAGTTCCTGGGAATGGCGCCACCGAAGATGTCGTTCTCGAATTCGAACCCACCGCCGCGTGGCAGCGGCTCCATCTTAATCTTGCAGTCGCCGTACTGGCCGTGTCCGCCGGTCTGCTTCTTATGGCGCCCCTGCGCATCGGCGCGCCCGCGGATGGTCTCCCGATACGGCACGCGCGGCGCCTTCAGCGTCACCTCCGTGTGGTAGCGCTTTTTCAGCTTGTTCACCAGCGATTCAATATGCGGCTGGCCAGCGGCGGCGATCAGGAACTCGTTGGTCTGGCCGTCGCGGAAGAAGCGGACCATCAGATCCTCTTCCATTAACTTGTGGACCGCGGGCGCGAGCTTATCCTCGTCGGCGCGCGATTTCGGCTCGATCGCCCAAGTCATCGCCGGCTCGGGCAGAGCAACGGGCTCGTAGAAGATCTCGTGCGACTTGTCGCCCAGCGTATCGCCCGTCAGTGTCTCCTTCAGCTTGGCAACCGCGCCCAGGTCGCCCGCATGCAGTTCGCTCACCTGCACCGCTGTTCGGCCCTGCATGATCGACAGGTGCGAGAACTTCTCCGCCGTGCGGCGCGAATAGTTCTGCGCCGTCGCGTCGTTCCGCAGGCAGCCGGAGAAGATCTTGAAGAAGCTGATCCGCCCCGCAAACGGGTCGGTCATCGTCTTGAACACGTACAGCGACAGCGGCTCCGCATCATCCACCTTGCGCATGACGATCTCAGGGCTCGCTTCGCCGCCCGATTCGCCCTTGGCCTCGCCGTTTCCCCCCGCAGCAACCGCGGCCAGCACGGCGCGGGCGGCAACAGGTTCGCGCTCCGTTGGAGCAGGCGCGTACACCTTCAGGAAATCCAGAAGGTGATCGGTGCCGATGTTCATCAGTGCGCTGGCGTAAAGTACCGGGAAGATGCGGTCTTCGCGAATCGCCTCATGCATCGCCGTGATCAGGTGCTGCTCGGGAATCGTGCCCTCGCGGAAGAATTCTTCCATCAGCTCGTCCTTGCCTTCGGCGACGAGCTCCACCAGGGTTTCGTGCGCCTTCTGCGCTGCGTCCGCCAGATTCTTCGGAATCTCCCCAATCTTGCCGTGGCCGTCGCCCGCAGGCGTATAGAAGAAGGCCTCCATCGTCACCAGGTCGATCACCCCTTCAAAACCCTTGTCGCTGGTGATGGGCAACTGCACCGGGATGCACTGGCGGCCGAAGCGCTCGGCCAGCGCGGAGAGGGTGGTCTCAAACGATGCGCCGGCGCGCGGGTGATCCATCTGATTGATGACGACCATGCGCGGCAGATTGAATTCGTCGGCATACTTCCACACGCGCTCGGTGATCGGCTCGATGCCATTGACGGCGTGCACGGTCACCATGGCCGCTTCAACCGGCAACAAGGCGCAGCGCGCTTCATGCGCGAACATATGAAAACCGGGAGTATCGATGAAATTCACCTTCACGCCGTTCCACTCGGCAAAGGCGACAGCATTCTGCATGGTTGTGCCACGGGCTACATCTTCCTCGTCGTAGGCGGTCACGGCGGAGCCGTCTTCGACCCGGCCTTGTTGCGGGGTCATCTTTGCGGCATGCAGCAGAGCGGCGACGAGGCTGGTCTTTCCGCTGTGCGCATGCCCCACTACAGCCACGTTGCGAATCTCACTTCCTGGATAGCTCTTCATCGAAAGGCTCCTTGTTGCGTGATGGTGGAAAGAAAATGGGTGCAGCTGCTCCGCGGAGCAGCCGGAAACGGCTTGTGTTTTGAAACAGGTAAGTAGAAATCAGCCGCAGCAGCGCAGCCTGTGACGTGCGGCACAGGATTCTCGGGAGGGCGTCGTGGAAGGCGTCTCGGCTGAGGCGGGATGTGTTCCGGCGCGCGCCACGTGCGTGCCGGAAGCTCCTCCTGACGCATGGGCGAGGTTCCCCGGCAAACGCAGGTCGTCCGGCCTGCGTCCGCAGAAGGATGGATGTTAGCACACGGAGCGCAGGCCGGGGAGAGCCGCGGCCGGAGCCCTGTGGATGCGGCTCGTCTGCACGAAAAGCCGTGACCGCCGTAGTATGGACGGGAGGCAGGATGCGCCTGCCGCGTGCCGCGCATCCCAAGGTAAAGTGGGTCGCAACTTCAACTGGATCTGGTACGTGGGCGCAGCGGTGTGGTTCCTCAATGCAGCGCTCGCCATGCATCACGGCAACCTGCGGCTCGGCGTGACGAATGCCGCAATCGCCGCAGTGTTCCTTGTCGCCGGACTTTTCTTCCGCAGAATGGCGCGCCGCCCACCGGGCCGCGGCAGCCATCGGTGAGCAGACGCGCTGTCCTGACTACTGAGCCGCGCCGGCCAGTTCTGGTTTCGCCAGTTCCTCTTCCGCCAGCGTAAGGCACTCCTCCAGAATGTCCAGCGCGATCGCCGCCTCGTGTTCGTTCACGATCAGCGGGGGCGCAAGGCGCATCGAGTTTTCGCCGCAGCCCAGGATCAGCAGTCCGCGCTCGAACGCCAGATCGACGATGCGATCGCGAACCGTTGGCGCCGGCTCCCGGCTCTCCTGACTCTTCACGATTTCGAGGCCGATCATCAGGCCGCGTCCACGCACTTCACCAAGGATCGGGTGCTTCGTCATCCACCCGCGCAGACGCGTGAGCATCGCCTCGCCCTGCTTCGCCGCGTTCGCCATTCCTTCACGTTCCAGGATATCGAGCGTAGCCAATGCTGCCGCGATGCAAACCGGATTTCCGCCGAAGGTCGACGCATGCGAGCCGGGTTTCCAATCCATGACCTCGGCGCGCGTCATGCAGACACCGAGCGGCATGCCCGACGCGATTCCCTTGGCCATGCAGACGATGTCCGGCTCGACGCCGGTATGCTCGATGGCCCACCACTTGCCGGTGCGTCCTGCACCGGACTGCACCTCATCGGCGACCAGCAGAATGCCGTATTTGTCGCAGATGCGCCGGAGTTCCTGCATGAAGATCGTCGGCGCGACTACGTATCCGCCCTCGCCCTGAATCGGCTCGATGAAGATGGCGGCGACCTCCTCCGGGGGCAGCACGGTCCGAAACAGCTTCTCTTCGATGTAGCGCGCGCAGCCGAGCGCGAACTCCTCCTCCTGCTGCGGACCAGCCGTGCAGCCGCGGTAGGTGTACGGATACCGCACGTGCGTCACGCCTGGGACGAGGGGCGCAAATCGCCGCCGCTGCTGCGGCTTGGACGCAGTCAGCGAGAGTGCACCCATCGTGCGCCCGTGGAAGGCACCGAGGAACGCGATAATGTTCTGGCGGCCGGTGTGGTAGCGCGCGATCTTCAGCGCGCACTCAATCGCCTCTGCACCGGAGTTGCCGTAATAGAAGCGGTGCGGCCCCGGCATCGGAGCAATGCTCGACAGGCGCTCCGATAACGTCACCAGCGACTCGTAGTAGAAATCCGTTCCCGACATGTGGATCAGCTCGCCGGCCTGCTTCTGGATCGCCGCGACGACTTCAGGATGGCAATGGCCGGTCGAAACGACCGCGATGCCCGACGCGAAATCCAGGAACTCGTTGCCGTCCACGTCCTCAACGCGAACACCGCGTCCGCGCTTTGCCACCATCGGATACGAGCGCGTATAGCTGGGCGAAATCAGCCGGTCATCGGCTGCGACCACCGCGCGCGCCTTCGGCCCCGGCAGCGGCGTCACCAGCTTTGGTCCGTACTGCTGAAGAATCTGCTTCGATACCGTCATATGTCTCTCCTTGCGGGTTGGCAGAAATGCGTTCTTCGTGCTGGCTGAGAGAGTCTGCACGGCGCCTGCTGGAGAAAACCGAATGGAATCTGATTTGCTGCTTTGGGCGCCGTCAGTGCAGGGAACTAGTCGCTGCCGAAGAGGCTAGGTCGCGTCCGGGTAGGCAGAACGCGGAGAAAACGGCGCGGGGCGATGGCGCGCACGAAGGAACCGTTCCAGTTCCTGCGGCTGAACCCGTTCGTGTTGTGACAGGTGGGGCGCATCGCGGTGTCACGAGCATAGCACGGCAGCCGAGCAGTTCGACACCCCGTGACATCGTCGTCGAATCTTGCCAGAGGCTTTCCGTATACTAAAAGCATGTCGATACCGCGCAACGTGGCCGCCATCGCCAAGGGAATGAGCATCACCTTCCGCGAAATGTTCCAGCCCACCGAGGTGGAGAACTATCCGGACGGTCCCGGACCCCTGCGCGGAGCCGTCTTCCAGGAGCGCTTCCGCGGCGCGCACGTCCTGCAGCGCGATGAGAATGGCATGGAGAAGTGTGTGGCCTGCTTTCTCTGTGCGGCCGCCTGCCCGTCCAACTGCATTTACATCGAGGCAGCCGACAACACGGCGGAGAACCGCATCTCCAGTTCCGAGCGCTACGCGAAGGTCTACAACATCGACTACAACCGCTGCATTTTCTGCGGATACTGCGTCGAAGCCTGCCCAACGGACGCCATCACCCACGGCCACGGTTTCGAACTGGCCAGTCTGAACGCAACGAATCTGGTCATGCGCAAAGAGGACATGCTGGTTCCCGCCGTCGGCATGCCCGGTCAGATCGCCGCGGGCGCCGATTCGGTCAAGTAGGCCCGCGCGCCGATTGTTCTCATGCGCCCACAGGTGCACTGTGGAGCATCGGCACCAGGCCCTCGGCCCACCTGCGAATCGCCTCCCAGTCCCTGGCATCGCTGACCGGCATACGTCGCACGCCTGGAAGCCATCCGAACGGGAAGCCCATCTTCGATGCGTCCCAGCGACCGCCGAAGACTTCCAGCGCGACGGGGTTCAACCACGGGAACCGCGACAGCTCTTTCGTCAGCTGCGTCCTGGCGCCCTGCCATTCCTTTTCATCGCGATGTACAGGGCCGAGGACGAACATCGCGACCGGACGAGCACTCAGCGAAGACGGATGTATGGCCAGGAATCGGCGAGCCTCTCGATGCATGCGCCCCATATACAACGCGCAGCCGAGGATGACCGCGCTGTACGGCTCAACCGTTTCGGCGTCGCGCATGGGCCGCGCTTCCACAGCCAAACCGCTCTGGCGCAGGGTTGCTGCCACCGTTTCTGCCACTTCTTCCGTTGCGCCGTACCGAGTGGCCCAGGTGACCAGGACTGTACCGGTCATACGAACCTCCGCAGGGGGGCTCTGAGGGGAGGGGAGGATGCGATGACCAGATTCTGGCAGTTCCGCCCGAAGTCTGTCTGTGCCCCTGGTCACAGCACGCCCGTTCTGGGGCCAATTCCGTCGTTCCACTCCGCGTTTCGCGCCATTCCCCGAGGCCGCGTTTCAGCTTTCTCTCTTCCTTCGCTACGATGGAAACAGCCCCATGAATGAGTTTCCCCAGCATCCTCTCCGCAAGATTCTCGATCAGCGCATCGCCATCATCGACGGCGCGATGGGCACCACCATCCGCACTTACGGGATGAAGGAAGCCGACATTCGCGGCGAGCTTTTCCGGGACGCGAACAAGGACCTGCTGAACAACGGCGACCTGTTTACGCTGACCCAGCCGCAGATGATCGGCGATATCCACCGCCGCTTCCTTGAGGCAGGCGCCGACATCATCGAAACGAACACCTTCGGTGCGACGACCATCGCCCAGAGCGAATTCTTCGTCGACGACCCGCGCGAGCACGGTGGCCGGAAGACGCCCGACTTCTACCAGAAGATCGTCGACGATTCCTTCCTCGGCGATCTCGCATGGCGCATCAACGAGCAGTCCGCACGCCAGTGCCGCGAATGGGCCGACCGCATCGCGAACGCCACGGGCAGGCAGCGCTTCGTCGCCGGCGCAATCGGCCCGCTGACCGTCTCGCTGTCGAACTCGCCCGATGCCGATGATCCCGGCTTCCGCGTTGTCACCTTCGACCAGGTCAAGGCCGCGTACGCGCAGCAGGTGCGTGCACTGATCGCCGGTGGCAGTGACCTGCTGCTGGTCGAGACGATTTTCGACTCTCTCAATGCAAAAGCTGCGCTCGTCGCTATTCAGGAAGTTTTCGAAGAGGAAGGGCGCCGGCTGCCCATCATGATCTCAGCGGCCGTGGGGCGCGGCGGCGAGACGATGATCTCCGCGCAGACCATCGGGGCCTTCTGGAACGCGGTTGAGCACGTGCATCCGTTCTCGGTTGGGCTGAACTGCTCGC
>DATEPN010000141.1:0-14450 GCA_035273225.1 Acidobacteriaceae bacterium
GAAATGCTGGACGGCAAACGCGACCGCAATCCGCCGAAGAAGCATGGGAACATCCCGCTGTAGAACAGCGAACAGTGTCCATAGATCGGGGATCAGAAGCGGCCAATGCAGAAGCCGATCAGCGTAACAAATGCCCAGCATTACATCTGGGGCGAGGTGTGCGACGGATGGCATCTGGTCCGCTCCGAGGGGCTCAGCGTCATCGAAGAGCGGATGCCGCCGGGCGCGCAGGAGCAGCGGCATCTCCACACGCACGCGCGGCAGTTCTTCTATGTGCTTGCCGGCGAGCTGACACTCGAGATCGAGGGACAGGTGCATCGGATTGCGGCGGGGCAGGGCATCGAAGTGGCTCCTGGCCACAGGCATCAGGCCGCGAACCCCGCCGGCGGATGCGCCGAGGTGCGGTTCCTGGTCATCTCTGCGCCGCCCGCCCAGGGCGACCGTTCGCCCGCCTGAAGGAGTGCCTCCGGAGATTCCAGCAGCGCAGGCGCACGTCGGGGAAGTGCGATAGGATGGCCGCACCATCAATGGAGGTCACGCCATGAGCTCCCCCAATCAGAAGCGTGTAGTCCTTGAGCGTTCCGAACGCGCGACTCCTTCGGCCGCCACCCATGTCGGAAAAACGCAGGCCGGACAAATCATCACGGTTTCGCTGATCGTGCGACGCAGGAATGCCCTCGACCTGCAGGCTCTCCAGGGGCGGCACCTTTCGCGTGAAGAATTCGATCAGCAGTATGCGGCGGATCCCGCGAGCTTCGACGCGCTGCGTACCTTTGCGCACCAGCACGGGCTGACCGTCGACGAGTCCGCATCGAGCCTTTCCCGTCGCACTTTAGTCGTGCGCGGCCCGGTGCAGGCGATGGAGAACGCCTTTGGCGTCGAACTGCACGATTATGAGGAGGGCCCTTCGGCTCAGCCCGGCGTTCCGCGAGCGCGTGCAGGACATCGCTTTCACGCGTTCACCGGCACCATCTCCCTGCCGCAGACCCACGCTGACCTGGTCGAAGCAGTCCTGGGACTCGACGCGCGCCCAATCGCCAAACCCCACTGCCGATTCCTCAAGGATCTGCGCAGCCCGGGAGTCACCGCTGCAGCGGCGCAGGCGAAGCCCTTCGATCCACCGCAGGTCGCGGCGCTCTACAACTACCCGAGCGGCGTGAACGGAGCGGGAGAGACGATCGGGATCATCGAACTGGGCGGCGGCTACGACGCAAACGATCTCGCCACGTATTTCCAGGGACTCGGGCTGCCCGCGCCAACCGTGGTCGCCGTTTCCGTCGACGGCGGCACGAATACTCCGGGAGACCCGAGCGGCGCCGATGGAGAAGTGGAACTCGATATCCAGGTTGCCGGTGCGATTGCCAGCGGGGCGAAGATTGCTGTCTATTTCGCGCCGAACACCGATCAGGGATTCATTGACGCCATCACGACGGCGGTGCACGATACGGCCAACAAACCATCCGTGCTCTCGATCAGCTGGGGAGCGCCCGAGTCCAGCTGGGCTGCATCTTCGAGGACAGCGCTGGACAATGCCTGCCAGTCCGCCGCGGCTCTGGGTGTGACCATCACGGCCGCCTCCGGAGACAACGGCTCCTCCGACGGCGCCAGCGGGAACAACGTAGACTTCCCCGCATCGAGCCCGCATGTGCTGGCCTGCGGCGGAACGAAGCTGGAGGGATCCGGCTCAAACATCGCCAGCGAAGTCGTGTGGAACGACGGCAGCCAGGGCGGTGCCACGGGGGGCGGCTACAGCGCCACGTTTCCCGTTCCAGCGTGGCAGCAGGGGATCGCCGGATTTGCGGGCAAAGGCCGCGGCGTGCCGGACGTGGCCGGCGACGCATCACCGCAGAGCGGGTACAACATCCTGGTCGACGGTCAGCAGGAAGTCGTTGGCGGCACCAGCGCCGTGGCTCCGCTCTGGGCGGCTCTCGTCGCGCTCATCAACCAGCAGAAGGGCTCGCCCGTCGGATTCCTCAACCCGAAACTTTATGGAATCGCCGGGGACTTCCGCGACATCACACAGGGGAACAACGGCGCATACTCCGCCGGTCCCGGATGGGACGCGTGTACCGGACTGGGATCGCCCAACGGGCAGAAGATCGCCCAAGCCCTGTGAGGTCAGGCGCGAACGGAAGTTCAGTACACTTCGCGGTGGAACAGGTCGTCCTTTTCCTCACACGGCGAGCAGACGCAGCCGATGGCGCAACCTACCAGCGTAGCCACACCCAGCGTGATGAGCACGGCCGGCAGGTAGCTGCTGATATCCGACAAATGCTCGAGAAGGACATGCATAGACGTTTGGCCCCTTTTTCCGACTTCACCCAGTTAGAACCCTGACCGATTCGTCAGGTTTGCTTCATGCGAGGAAAAGGCGACACCATCATCGCAAATTTTTGACAGGATCGACTACGACTTTCGCGCGGCTCATCTGGAAATCAGGTCCACACACAACTCTTTCGCTGCCAACATGAGCGTCGCGTAAGTCCTTCTAAATAAATCGCATCAGCCCTGACGCCGGAAGCTCTCGCACGCTGAATCTACACGGGTTACCGAGGTCACGAGCCACCGTTTCCGCCGCCAGATACCCGCTGCGCGCCGCCCCCTCCATGGTTGCGGGCCACCCGCTCGCCGTCCAGTCACCCGCCAGAAAAACGCCAGGCCAGGGGCTCTTTGCCGTGGGCCGGATGCTGTCCAGCATAGGGCGAATGGAGTACGTCGCACGCACCTCCTTCACAACGGCCGCCTTCAGCAGCTTGGCGGATCCGACGACAGGGAAGAACAGAGCCAGTTCGCGCAGGGCGAGCTCGATGATCTCCTGCCGGGCCATGGGGACCAGCGATTTGGAGGCGCTCACGACCAGCTCCAGGTAGCTGCCTTCGGGGCCGCGGTGCGCGGGTTGCAGACGCGATTTATTGAACATCCACTGAATCGTCGTATCGAGCAGCACCGCGTGATCAAGGTCCGTGACCTCGCGGTCGAACCAGAGATGAATCCCGGTGATGGGCGAATGCTCGAACTGACTCAGCTTGCCAGCAACTTCTTCGCTCGCCGGGTTCTGCGGAAGCAGCGGCAGCAAGTTGGCCATTGCTTCAAACGACAGCGCGAGAATCACGGATCGCGCGGAGAATCTCCTCTCGGCAGCGGTCACGGTCCAGCCATCCTCGGCCGGAGTCATTCCGTCGACGCTGGTGCGCAGGCAGACCTCGCCTCCGCGCTGGCGGATGTACTCGATGACCCGGTTGTACAACTCGCTGAGCGGGATCGACGGAATGCCCATGCGGCCGCTCTCCCGCGACAGCAGAAACGATTCGCGGAAGACCTTCGCCGCGTAGTGCACGGAAATCCGGTCAAGGTCCTCGTTCAGTGCGCTGACGAGCACCGGCTTCCAGAAGCGGTCGATGGCTCGCCGCGTCTGGCCGTGACGCCGCAGCCAGTGGTCGAAATCCTCAGCGGAATCGGGCGGCAGTCCGCGCAGGAAATGCGTGAGGCCGCGCGCAATCGCAACTTTGTCGGCGATGGAAAATGCAGGCGCTCCGAGGAACGACAGCGAGGAGTGGAACGGAGCAGGAAGCGGTCCCGGCTTCAGGATCGTCGGCTTTCCGCCCGGCGTGAGAAAAGTGAAGCGGTCGTACCAGCGGATGCGGCTCTGCACGTCAAGACGCTGATATACATCGAGCAGGGCCGTGCAGCGGCCGATGAGTACATGCTGGCAGTTGTCAATGATTTCGCCGGTGCCCGGATGCTCATACGACGAGGCACGTCCACCCAGATACGGACGGCGCTCGAGCAGCCGTACGGAATATCCCGCATCGGCGAGCGCGCAGGCGGACGCAATGCCGGCGATACCGCCGCCAATCACAATCACGCTGCGGTCGGCGTTGTTCATTGCGCGGCACCTCGGCCGAAGATGCGATTCCGGAAGACGCGCGCCAGACCGCGCAGCAGAATCGAAATGCGCGTCCGCAGTGGAACGGAGACGCGCTCCGAGAACACATCGTAATTGCGCCGCTCAATCCGGCGGAGCAGGCGGTGATAGATGGTGATCAGCACCCACAACGCCGGCCGCGCATCGGAGGAGATCAGCGGCAGCAGTGCGAAGCCCGATTTGTAGTAGTCCTCAGCACGTTGGGCGAGACCTTCCAGCAGTTCGCGCTGATTCAGCCTCAGCTGCTTGCCGTCGCGGATCGCGGCAAGCTGCTCGACGCGAACGCCATAGCGGTCCAGATCCTCGAGCGGCAGGTAAACGCGGCCGCGTTCGGCATCCTCGCGGACGTCACGCAGGATATTGGTGAGCTGGAACGCAACGCCGGTCTCCTCGGCCAGCTGTTCGGCGCGCGGATCGCTGTAGCCGAAGATGCGAATGCAGACCAGTCCCACGACGGACGCGACGTAGTAGCAATAACGCCGCAGGTCCTCAAAGGTCGCGTAGGTGTCCCAGGCGATCGGCGCGCCGGCTTCATCGAAGGCGCTGCTCGTTTCCGGCTCCGCAGTCAGATCCATCGCGGTGCCCTGGACGAGCTGATCCAGCAACTCCAGAGGGATGTGAAAGCGGACACGCGCGTCGGCGAGGGCCGTAAACACAGGATCGGACGGGAATTCACCCATGGCGGCCGCGTGCCATCCAGTCAGCCAGTTCTCCAGATCCTGCCGGCGCTGCTCACGGCTCCGGCTCTCATCGTCCGAGATGTCGTCCGCGTGCCGCATGAACGCGTAGACGGCGCAGATCGCTTCGCGCTTGGGCCGCGGCAGCGCAAGGAAGGCGTAATAGAAGTTCTTAGCCTCGCGCCGGGCAATCTCAATGCACGTGCGATAGGCGGCGGCGATCCGTGGATCGGCCGCTCCCGCTGCAGGAGGATTCAAGCGGCTCTCCCGGCGAAGAGTCTGCTCGCGAGCGCGCGCAGCAGAAGCCCGGCCTTCCGCGCCTTTGAAATCGCGGGCCGGCCGCGCAGCACGTTATAGTCCTGCTGCTCGATCGCGCGCAGCATCTCAAGACCGCCGCGCGAGAAGAGGTCGAGATCAACAGCCAGCTCACGATCGACCATGCGAATCAGCGGCAGTCCGGCATGGAACATCTGGCGGGCGTAGTCCACCTCGTACTGCATCAAATCGCGGAACTGCGGCGTGAATCGGCCGGATGCGATGTCCTGTTCCGTTACGCTGAAGCGGTCCATGTCCTCGCGCGGAATGTAGATGCGGTCCTTCTGGTAATCCACACGCACGTCCTGCCAGAAATTCGCCAATTGCAGCGCGGAGCAGGTTTGGTCAGAGAGCGCGAACCTCTCAGCATCGCGATAACCGCATGCGTACAGCACCAGATGTCCCACAGGATTGGCCGAGTACCGGCAGTAGCCGAGGATGTCCTGCATGGTTGCGAAGCGCGTGACGATCTGATCCTGTTTGAAAGCGACCAATAAATCCGCGAAGGGCTCCTTCGGGATCTCGCACGCGCGAATCGTCTCGGCGAGCGCAACAAAAACGGGGTGGCGCGCTTCCCCGCGATAGCAGGCATCCAGCTCAGCGCCCCAAAGATCGAGCAGCGCAAGCGACTGCTCGCGATTGCCCACTTCGTCGCCCAGATCGTCGGAGACGCGGCAGTACGCGTAGATGCTGTGGAAGTGCGGCCGCAGCCGCTGCGGCAGAAACCAGGAGACTACGTGGAAATTTTCGTAGTGGCTCTCCGAGAGCCGGCGGCACCACGCGCGCGCCTCCTCGACCGCGGGCGCAACGTCCGGAATACGATATTCCGGCGGAAGCGCGGCCCACCCCTTTTCGATCAGTTCATGCTGTGCTGCGGGTACGCTCATCGGCAGGCTGGCTGCACCTAAGGAATGATAGCCGTCTTGATGTCGCCGGCCCGGTTCATCAGCTGGCGAAACACCCGATTCAGCTCGGTGAGCGGAGCGCGGCTGGTGATGGTCTCGTTGCAGCGAAAACGACCGGTAGTGATCAGCTCGAATGCTTTGCGCGCCGTCGCCGGAGTGTGATGAAAGCTGGCGCGCAGCGTGATGTTGTTGTAGTGCAGTCGATTCGTATCCAGCTCGACTTTGGTTCCAACGGCGCATCCGCCAAAGAAGTTCACCGTCCCGCCCTTGCGCACCATGTCAACGGCCCACTGCCACGCCAGCGGGGTCGCGACCGCTTCAACGGCAATATCCACGCCGCGATGATCCGCTGTGAGCGCACGAACGGCGGCGACGGCATCTTCCGTGTGCGTGATCTGAACGATTTTCTCTGCGCCGAATGTCCTGGCCGCAGTCACCTGCTCGTCGCGCTTGACGACAGCAATCACATGCAGCCCGCTCAGCTCCGCCACATGCATGAACATCAGGCCGATGGGACCGCCGCCGATCACGGCGATCGTATCGCCCAGCTGCGGCTGGCACTCTTCCAGGCCATGGACGACGCACGCCAGAGCTTCGGTGAGCGCCGCATGCTCAAACGGAGTGCCGCGGGGAATCTTCAGTGTGTTCTTCGCAACGATGCGCGCCGGGATGAGCAGGTACTCCGCATAGGCTCCGTTGTTGAAGAGGAGATGATCGCAGAGGTTCTCCTGGTGACGCTGGCAGTAGTAGCACTCGCCGCAGGGCGCCGAATTCAGAGCCACCACGCGGTCGCCCACATGGAACGCCGTGACCCCCTTGCCGACTTCATGCACCGTGCCCGCCAGCTCGTGACCGAAGGGAATGGGCGGCTTGAGCATGCGCGCGTGATAGCCCCGGCGATAGACCTTCAGGTCAGTGCCGCAGGTCAGAGCTGCGTGGACGCGTACGACAATTTCACCCGGGCCGGCTTTCGGCATGGGAACCTGCTCGATACGCAGGTCTTCCCGGCCATGCAGCACGGCGGCTGTCATCTGCGCTGCCATCGTAACTATTATTGTCTCAAACCTGCGGCTCGGACGGATAAATGAAGACTTTCATGGAAGTAGCGGCAGGGTTTGACGCCACGCGAATGGCTTCAACCGCCTCTTCCAGCGCGAACCGGTGTGAAATGAGCCGCGTGAGGTCAAATCCGTTGCGATAACCGGCAAACACCAGGTCTTCGACGTCCGGCTCAATCTCAAACGAAGAGCTGTAGGAGCCGAGCAGCGTCTTTTCATCCATGCAAACATCGGCGGGATCAAACATGGCGTCCCCGTGCTGCGTTTGCGCAAAGAGGAGTACGCGGCCGCCGGGGCGCGCGGCGTTGATCGCCGTGCGGATCAGCCCGTTGCCGCCGACAGCGAGGATGACAGCATCGGCGCCGCGGCTCTCGCTCGCCGCGTGCGCGGCCGCGACGACGTCCTCTTTGCTGGCGTTGATGGGGTGATGCAATCCGTAATGCGATGCAATAGCATGACGTTCCGGGTAAAGATCTGAGGTGAGAACCTTAGCTCCGGTGCGCGCAGAGAGCGCGGCGTGCAGGATCCCAATCGGTCCCTGGCCGATGACCAGCACCGTCTCATCCGGAGCGAGATCCAGCCGCCGCACTCCCTTCAACACCGTATTCACCGGCTCAACAAAAGCCGCCTGCTCGAAGGGAACGCCATCGGGAATCTTGATCAGCCCGCGGCGAACAATCCAGTCGAGCACGCGGACGTACTCGGCGAACCCGCCGCCGGAGGGCTCGAACCCGGCTGTGCAGCCGACGCGCTTATATTCGGGGCACTGTGCAAACGTCTTCTTGCGGCAGTAATAGCAGTCCCCGCAGGGCGTATGGTGGTACACAATCACCCGGTCGCCAACGGAGAAGTCTGCGATGCCCGCGCCGATAGCCGCAATCTCGCCCGCCGTCTCATGCCCGAAGATGCGGGGCGCCGAGTGCGAGCCGGTGTGAATCTTCTTCAGGTCCGTACCGCACACACCACAGGCGTGCACGCGGATGAGCACTTCGCCGGGGGCGATCCTCGGGACCGGTACGGTTTCCACGCGAACGTCGTTAATGCCGCGGTAAACGGCGGCACGCATGGTGGCGGGAATATTCGCGGGCGTCTTCCGCTGCAGATCGTGGGTGAGGGTGGCCATGGGGAACTCCGAAAAATAATCTACTGGGATGCGGCGAAAAAGCCATCCACAAAAAGTGCCAGTTCCTGGGCAGCCTGACGGCTGTTCCTGCCGAGCGCGCGCAGCGGTCCCCAGTATTTCGGATGCGTAGCCGCATACGCGATAAAGGCCGGCATGCGAAGCTGGCCCTCCGGGCTGGCGAAGCGGTTCAAGTCCGGCAGGCGATCATTGGGACCGTCGCTGATCGCCTTGAAGCAATAGAAGTCCAGCCGCCGGGCACGAGCGACTCGGGCCACGGCGGCGGCTTCCATATCGACCAGCACAGCCTGGTACTGCTGCGCGAGCCGGCGCTTCTCCTGTGCGTCGGCCACGCGACCGAGCGTGATTAGCCTCTGCCCCTCGCGGCTTGGGGTACCGAATGTTTCCCCCGTAGCCGCATCGATCGCTTCACGAACCGCAACGGCCTGCGGCGGCTTCAGTCCGCAGGAAAGCGAGCCGGCCCAGCCGAGGGAAACCAGCGCGTCGGGCTTCTCGCGGAGCAGCAGGTCGCAGGCACGCGTCGCTGCGCTGGCGCCCATCCCAACCGCGATGGCAACGGCTTCGCTGGTCCCCAGCCGGCCGTGAAAGACATCGCCGTGCTTCTCCCAGCCGCGGACCAGCGGGCTCAGCTCGCCAGGAAAGGCTGCAACGATACCGAGGCGCTGGCTCATGATGCACCGCCGGTCCGCCCGGGAGGCGCGTACCCGCGCGTGCGAAACCAGTCGATCGCGGACCGCAGCGCCTGGTAAACGGGAACAATGTGGAATCCGAGTTCGCGCTCCGCCCGCGCCGACGAGGCGAACATCATTTTCTTGCCCATGCGGACGGCTTCGACCGTGGCGCGAGGCTCCTTGCCGCGAATTCTCCCCGTGATGGTCTCGTCGAAGAAGGCAAACATCATTGCCACCGAGTGCGGCACCTTCATCGTGGGTGACGGCAGGCCGGTGATGGCAGACATCTTGTCGAGGATCTGCTTCAACGTGAGGTTTTCGCCGCCAAGAATGTACCGTTCCCCGGGCCAGCCCACAGACCGTTCCAGCGCATCAGCGTGCGTGCGCGCGACCTCGCGCACGTCGACGAGATTCAGGCCCGTATCGACATAGGCAGGGAATTTGCGGTTCAGGAAATCAACGATGATGCGTCCTGTCGGCGTCGGCTTCCAGTCACCCGGACCGATCGGCGTCGTCGGGTTCAGAATGATCACCGATTGCCCCGCTTTCGCCGCCTCAATCGCTGCTTGCTCCGCTTGAAACTTCGATCGCTTGTAATGGCCGACCATATCCTCGATCGAGACGGGTGTGGTTTCGTCCACGATGGTGCCGTCGGAACGAAATCCCATCGTCGCCACACTCGAGGTGTACACGCAGCGCGGAACTTCCTCTTCCCGCGCAATGCGGAGCAGGGCACGCGTGCCCTCCACATTGGCGCGATACATGGTTTCCGGATCGCGTACCCAGAGGCGATAGTCCGCCGCGACGTGCATCACCGCATCGCAGCCGCGAATAGCAGAGCGCAGAGATGCGGGATCGAGGAGATCGCCGGTGGCGGTTTCGGCAGCCAAACCCTCGATGTTCGCCAGATTACTCGTGCGGCGAATGAGCAGGCGCAGATCCGCGCCCCGGCTCGCGAGTTCGCGGGCCACATGGCTGCCGACGAATCCGGTGGCGCCCGTAACGAAGACCTTCACCGGGCGTCTTCCACTGCGAGCCACTTGCCTAGATCGCTCACCGGCAATCGCACTCCAACATAAAACGCGCCGAAAAGCCCATACACTGCGCTGGCCTCGTCGAACCGCATTTCGTAAATCAGCCGCTTGAACACGCCCGGATTGTCGGAGAACAAATCGACGCCCCACTCCCAGTCATCGAGGCCGATGGAGCCGGAGATAATCTGCTTCACCGTCCCCGCGAACCGGCGGCCGATCAGCCCGTGCTCCTGCATCATCCGCGCGCGGTCGCCGATCGGCGCCGAGTACCAGTTCACCTGTTCGCCACGCCGCTTGTCCATCGGATAAAAGCAGACGTACTTCGTTTGCGGCATGGCAGGGAAGAGACGGCTCGACATAGCCGCGGCCTGCCGATCGATCACTTCCTGGATGCGCTTGTCCCAGTCGTCCGAAAATGGCTCGACGCCCTGGCTCGTGATGCCGGGATACGTCTTCACCGACGATTCGTACAGCCCGAGCTCCACGATGGACAAATATGAATGCGTTGGCTGCAGGAAGCTGCCCAGCTCCGTGCGCGCCAAGTCGCGCTGAACCACCGCCAGCTCCTCGATGCTGTCGCGGAAGTGGATCAGCATCACGTCGCCTTTGTGGCCAAGCTGCGCGAACGCAGCGCTCTGGTTCGGACGCTCCCCTCCCGATCCGCGCTCCATCGGGCCCAGCAACGCGGTGGCTTCGGCCAGGACGCGATTCCGGCCGGCACTGTCCAGGTGCCGCCACGCGCCCCAGTCAAAACGGAACATCTGGTGGAGAAGACTGGAACCGTCCAGCGTGAGCGGAAACGGGGGTGTTTCGGGCAATTCGGGCCTCCAGGGTGGCTCGCTCTATTCTACGGGAGCGAAGACGAAAGAACCCCTGAACTGTCAGCGTCGAGAGAGCGCCTCATCCGCGTAGAATTGCGCGATTTCCGCAGAATATTTCTCTGCGATCACCCGGCGTCGCAGCTTCATGCTGGGGGTCAGTACGCCCGTTTCGAGCGTCCACTCCTCGGCCACCAGGCAAAAGCGCTTGATGGTTTCGAAATTGGCCAGGTTGGCGTTGATCGCGTCGATGATCGCCTGATACTCGGCGCGGATCCGCGGGTGAACCACAAGCTCCTCCCGCCTCTGCACTGACACGCCCTGCTGCTGCGCCCACGCCTCGAGCGCCGCAAAATTCGGAGCGATCAGCGCCGACGCGAATTTGTGGCGATCGCCTACCAGCGCCGCATTTGCGACCAGGACACTGGTCTTCAGCTTGTTCTCAATCGGCTGCGGGGCAATAAACTTCCCGCCGGAGGTCTTCAGCAACTCCTTCTTCCGATCGGTGATGAACAGAAAGCCATCCCCGTCGATGTGGCCGATGTCACCCGTGTGGAACCAGCCTTCGGCGTCAAACACTTCAGCGTCTCCGCGGCCCTTCCAGTAGCCAGGAAAGATGCTCGGACCGCGCACCAGCAGTTCGCCGTCTCCGGCGATGCGGCATTCCACATTCGAGAGCGGCCTCCCCACCGATCCCATGCGGTTTGCGTTGGGCGTGTTGATGGCGATCACAGGCGAAGTCTCCGTCAGCCCGTAACCCTCGAGGATGCGAATCCCCGCGGAAGCGAACCAGTGCGCTGTGTCGAGACCGAGCGGCGCTCCGCCGCTGACAAAGTAACGCACGTGCCCGCCAAATCCCGCACGAAGCTTCTTGTAGACAATCGCGTCAGCCAGCTTCCAGCTGAGCGAGCCAGGCTGTTTGCCGGCCGCGACTTCTTCCCGATGTTTTTGCCCGCCGGTGAGCGCCCAGCCGAAGAGCCGCTTCTTCACGCGAGACTCGGCGGCCCGCAGCTCCGCTACCTGGCGCACTTTCTCGTAAACCCTCGGCACCGCGACCACGATCGTTGGCTGAATCGTGGAGAGCGCCTGCGGTAGCTGATCGAACGCCGAGCAGTACGCGATCGTGACGTTTTGCGCGTACAGCGCGTAATCGACATGGCGCGCCGTGATGTGCGACAGCGGCAGGAAGGAGATGCACGAGTCGCTGGCATTGAATCCAAATTCCGCAGTCGAGTAATTCAGATTGCTCGCGATGTTGCCGTGCGTCAGCATCACGCCTTTCGGCTCGCCGGTGGTTCCCGAGGTATAGATCAGCGTGGCCAGATCTTCGGGTCGGACACTGCGCGCGGTCTCGTCGAAGTCGGGGTCCGCAGGACTGCCGAGCAGGGAAGAGAAGTTCTCCGCATTCGGTAACTCGTCGTCGTCCATCACGACCACCCGCTCGAGATTGGTCATCCCGCCCACCGAGGCGATCTTCTCGTACTGCGCGCGGGTCGAAACAAAAATGGCGCGGCACTCGGAGTCCCCGAGCAGCTGGCCGATCTGCTCTGCCAGCAGCGTGGGATACAGCGGGACATCCACTGCCCCCAGTGCCAGGCAGGCAAAATCGGCAACCGCCCATTCCCAGCGGTTCTCCGACAGGATTGCGACCCGGTCTCCCTTGCCGATCCCCCACGAGCGCAGCGCAGCGGCAACAGCACGCACCCGCTGGCACATCTCGGTCGAGGAGAGGGGTTGCCACCCACCCGCACTCCGCTGCACGAGCACAGCGCGTTCGCGATGGCTCGCTTCGATCGTGAAGAAGATGTCGTTGAGCGTTCTGAGCTGGAGCACGGCGCGGTCCACTCTATCCGAGCAGCGTTTTCGGTGCAAGGTGACCTGGCTCAGGCCGACTCTCCCTGTGCCACGGTCCCCTGAAGTCCCAGCGTCTCCGCGTTCCGGCGCATCGCGTCGATGCAGAATCCGATGTGCTCCTCCAGCGGCACGCCAAGTTCTGCTGCGCCCTTCACGATGTCCTCGCGATTCACGCCACGCGCGAACGCCTTGTCCTTCATCTTTTTCTTCACGCCGGCCACATCCACGTCATAAATCGACTTCGTCGGTTTCACCAGCGAACAAGCCGTCAGAAATCCCGCCAGCTCGTCGCAGGCGAAGAGCGCCTTCGCCAGATGCGTCTCGCGCGGCACCCCGGAGTATTCCGCGTGGCCGAGGATCGCCGTCCGGATCTCCTCAGGCCAGCCCTGCTCTTCGAGAATGCGATTGCCGACGAAGGGATGCTCCTCAAGCGACGGGTGCTTCTCGTAATCAAAGTCATGCAGCAGCGCAGTCGCTGAATACGTGTCCAGCAGCGCGTCGCGCGCATCGCCGCTGAGGCCGCGTGCCTCGGCTTCGCGTTCGCCGTACGCGCGAACGCAGCTCTCGACTGCAAGCGCATGCTTCAGCAGACTCGGTGATTGCGTGTGTTCATTGAGCAGCGTCCACGCGCGCTCGCGGTTGAAAGAAGAAGTGACAGGCATCGGAGAAACTGCTCCTTTTGGTTTTTCCTGGTTTTCTTCCGGAAGACTCACAGTTTTCACTTGACAAGAAGGATACTGTGCCCTCAATGTAGTGCAAAGGTCGGCTTCGAAGTGCCCACAGTAACGCACTCCCGAACCACCCGGACCGTCCGCTCTGGCGTTCCGTACAATTTATGGCAACTACCTTAGCAAGCATTGAGGCCCGCGAGGTACTGCGTTGCGACCACTGTAGTCTGGTGCAATTCCGCACGTCGAATTCACTCTGCAGACGTTGCCACAAGCCCCTCGAGATCGATGAACCGGAGCCCCTGGCTCCTCAACTGGTCACCCCAGCTTCTGCAGGTATCGACGAGCCGGAAGGCATCGACGTGGCTCGGGCCGTACGGGATGTTCGTCACCACCGCAATCTCAGTCAGCGACAGCTTGCCGGGCGTATGCAGGTGCCACGCACCTACATCTCGAAAATCGAAAACGGCAAGGCGGTTCCGACGCTCTCTTCGCTCGAGCGCCTGGCACACGCTCTGGAAGTGGACATCTGCGAACTGCTTCGCGATGGACGCAGTCGCCGTGCACGCGAAGCCGCGACCCTCATGGCGGATCCTTTCCTCTCGGAGATTGCTCCGCTGATCGCGCAGCTCGACGCGTTCCAGCGGTCCATGTTCCTGAACCAGGTGCGCGAGCTGGCTTCAGGACGACGCCGCCCCGCCTGACGGGCGGGTGACAAGACCGAAATACCGTGCCCGCCGCGGCCTGCTCCGGGGCCGCGGCGGTCACGTATAATCGGCAGAGGTGATTGCCCCGGCTTGCGTCAGGCGCGCTGCGAAGGGGCACACCGCCCGAGAGCCTGCCTTTGCCCGGGGAAGCCTCTCGAAAGGACCCGTTGTCACTCGATTCCAGCCGAGTTCATGAGCTTCCGCCGGACGAGGCGGCTGTCTACCGCCGTCTTGATCCTGAGCGTCTGCCTCATCATGTCGCCATCATCATGGACGGCAATGGCCGCTGGGCGGGCAAGCGCAGCCTAAAGCGTTTTCTGGGTCATCAGCAGGGCGCGGAAGCCGTGCAGTACGTCGTCGAGACCGCATCGCGCATGGGACTGCCCTGGCTCACGCTGTACGCCTTTTCCCTCGAAAACAATCTCAGGCGGCCGCGCACCGAAGTCAACTTCCTGATGCGGTTGCTGCGTACCTATCTGACGAACAACGTGCAGCGCATGAACGACAACAACGTGCGCATCCGCTACATCGGCCGAACCGCAGACCTGCCGCACGAAGTGCAGGAGCGCATGCACTGGGCCGCCGAAGCGACGAAACGAAATACCGGAACGACCCTGACTCTGGCCCTGAACTACGGCGCACGATCCGAGCTGACCGATGCCTTCCGCGGTCTCTGC
>DATEPN010000142.1:0-2659 GCA_035273225.1 Acidobacteriaceae bacterium
GGACGAGCGGGCCGCCGACTCCTACGCCATCTACTCGATGCTGATCTCCGCGCCGGAATTGCAGCACCTGGCAGCGGGGCAGAGCCACACGTGGGCGGTCGCCGACACGACGGTCAGTACAGAAGACCGCAGCCCCGCCGTGCCGCCGCAGGGGCAGCTCAAACCGCCTCCAGGGAAAAAGAAGGTCTTCGACGAAGCCGTCGAGGACTACGCAAGCAACCAGCACTTCCGCCTCCACCTCACGCGGAACGGCTTTCAGCATGGCGTGACGCTGCTTACGCCTGACCAGGTGCAGCAGCTCCGGGACGCAAAAACGTCCCCCGCGGTCACTTCCTCGACGCAGACGCAGTGGTCCGGCTATGCGGGCGTCACCTTCTTCAGCGAGGTCTACTTCGACAAGAAGCACACCGCCGCGCTGGTCTATCAGAGCGAGTGGTGCGCCCATCTGTGCAGCGCCGGCACCTGGATTTATCTGGAGAAGCAGGGCGGCCACTGGGTGCGGCAGTCGGGCAACGTGGTGCCCGGAGCGTAGGCCACGGATCAGCGGTGACGAGCCCGTTCCCGCTGCAACTCCCGCCAAATCTCGCTCTTCGAGACGCCGCGCTCCTTTGCGATCCGCTTCAGAGCATCCTTCTCGCTGAGTTGTTCGGATTGCTGCAGCGCCCGCAGGCGCTCGCTCACGCTGGCGTCGGAGCCGCCGGGCTGCGCTGCAGGCGGCCGCGCCTCGAGCAGCAGCACCATCTCCCCGCGAACGCTCTCCCGGGCGGCGAGCGCGTTCCGGATTTCGCCCGGCGTCCCCCGCAGGAACTCCTCATGCACCTTGGTCAGCTCCCGGGCCACGACGACCCGGCATTCGGCGCCCCAGACCGCCTCCACATCGGCGAGCGTTTCCAGCACACGATGCGGGGCTTCATAGATCACCACCGTCAGAGGCTGCTTCAGGCTGGCCGCAAGGTCCTCCAGCGCCGTGCGTCGCGCACCGGCTTTCGACGGCAGAAATCCCACGAACAAGAAGGAGTCCGTATTGAGGCCTGAACCCACCAGCGCGGTAATCGTGGCGCTCGCGCCGGGCACGGGCACTACCGGCACCCCTGCCGCAATCGCCGCTGCAGCCAGAACCATACCGGGATCGGAGATGCCTGGTGTGCCGGCATCGGAGACGACTGCAATGCGGGCACCCTGCTTCAGCTCTTCGACCAGGCGACGGCTGCGTTCCGCCTCGTTGTGCTCGTGGCTGCTGATGGTCGGGGTCGTGATGCCGTAGCGGTCGAGCAGCTTGCGGGTCTGGCGCGTGTCCTCGCAGGCAATGCGGTCCACCGAGCACAGCACCCGCAGTGCGCGCAGCGTGATGTCTTCCAGATTGCCAATGGGAGTTGCGACCAGATACAGGCCAGGAGCCAGCGGCGGATCCGTCTCGCTCATTGCCGGCGCGAGTCAGTCACGGTCCTCGCCTCCGCGCTCGAGCCGGCGGTATTCGGCCAGCAGGCCCATGCTGCTGCTCAGGTTCTGCCACGTCACAATGCCGACCACGCGTCCGCTCTCGGCCACCGGGATCAGCGAAAGGCGCCCGCTGCCGATGCGCCGGATCAGCACGCCGAGCGAATCGTCCGGCTGCGCCACCTGGAAGGCGCGCGACATGATGCCCTGAATGTAGCCATTCCCTTCCTGCCGGAGCGCCTGCACGATGCCCTGACGCGAGACGACACCGACCAGGTTCGGCCCGCGCACGACGGGAAAGTCGTCCTGCAGGCTGTGAATCGCCTTGTAGAGCGCGTCCGACAGCGTGTCGGATGGCGACAGCGTGTCAAAGTCCGTCAGCATCACATCGCGCATCCGCACCGTTTCCACCACGGACTGGAACATGACGCCCTGGTCTTCCAGTTGCGCGCCGATGAACACAAAGAATCCGCCCATGATCAGCCAGGGGCTGAGTCCGGCGGCGATGCGCGTGTTCGGAATGGCCAGCAGCGCAAGCCCGATCACGACCGCGGCAATGCCCGTCATCTGCCCGAGGCCGGACGCCGCCCGCGTGGCCTGCGCAACGCCGCGAGCCTTCGCCATGATGCTGCGCATGAGACGCCCGGCATCGAGTGGATACGCGGGAATGCAGTTGATGAGCGCCAGAGCCGCGTTCAGCCACACCGCCGAGCGCATCAGGTGCCCTGGCGTGACGATCGGGAATTTTGCAATGGGAACGTTGGCGGTTGCTCCAGCAATCAATCCCGCGACCAGCAACGCAAAGGCCAAATTCGCCAGCGGCCCGGCAACAGTGAGAGCGATCTGCGTCCAGCCTTCCGCCGCATGCTCCGCCATGTCGGGACTGCCGTAGGAAAACAGTCCGCCAATGGGCAGCAGAAGAATGCTGCGCACGGAAAGCCCGTGCCACGCCGCGGTCAGCGCCCGCACCACTTCGCGCCCCAGCACCGCGCCGAACAGCAGGAACCACAGGACCACGCCGCGCCACGACGCCGTACCGGAAAGACTGGTCGAGGCGGCGCAGAAGAACAGGAGCAGAAGAAAGAAATAGTGGATGCGCAGGTGTACGCCAAACCATCGCCCCAGCGGTAATGACCACGCGCGCATCTCGATCTCCCAGTGCTCTTCCCGATATTGTAGAAGGTGGGCCCATTCTAACGAGTCATTGAGGAGATGTGCGGGT
>DATEPN010000143.1:0-17207 GCA_035273225.1 Acidobacteriaceae bacterium
CGCCGCCGATGACGGCGTCATGCCGCAGACCCTCGAAGCCATAGACCACGCTCGGGCCGCCAACGTTCCGATCATCGTGGCTGTGAACAAGATCGATAAGCCTGAGGCGCAGCCGGATCGCGTGAAGAAGCAGCTGGCCGACCGCGGCCTGGTTCCTGAAGAGTGGGCGGGAAGCGGTGAAGGTTCAACCGTATTTGTCGAAGTTTCAGCGAAGAAGCGGCTCAACCTTGATCTTCTGCTTGAAATGATTTGCCTGGTCTCAGACATCAAGGCACCCATGTCGACGCCCGGCCGTTCCGCCGTCGGCACCGTGCTCGAAGCGAAGCTCGACCGAGGTCGTGGCGCTGTGGCCACCGTGCTCGTTCAAAACGGCACGCTGAAAAACCAGGACAACTTTGTCGCCGGCAATACCTTTGGCAAGATCCGCGCCATGTTCGACGATCGCGGACGCTCCGTTGACGAAGCCGGACCATCGACCCCGGTGGAGATCCTCGGCTTAGAAGCGATGCCAGATGCAGGCGACACCTTTCTGGTGGTCAGCGATCGGGACAAGGCGCGCGGTATCGGCCAATACCGCAAGATGCGTGAGCGCGAGGCACAACTCGCTAAGTCCTCCCGCGTCACTCTGGAAGGCTTGGCGGATAAGATTAAAGAGGCTGGCATCAAGGAATTGCCGCTGATCCTGAAAGGCGACGTTACGGGTTCGGTTGAGGTGCTGGCCGACTCCCTCCAGAAGATGTCGACCGAGAAGGTCCGCATCAAGGTCATCCACTCCGGCGTGGGCGCGATCACCGAGAGCGATGTTCTGCTGGCTTCTGCCTCGAACGCCATCATCATCGGCTTCAACGTCCGTCCGGAGCGCAAAGTCTCCGACTTGGCCGAGCAGGAAGAAGTCGAAATTCGCCTGCACTCGATCATCTACGAACTGCAGGACGAGATCCGCAAGGCCATGCTCGGGCTCCTCGAGCCGGTCTTCCGGGAGAATTTCCTCGGACGCGCCGAGGTGCTCAACGTCTTCCGCATTCCGAAGGTCGGCACCATCGCCGGCTGCCGGGTCACGGATGGCATCCTGCGGCGCGATGCCGAGGTTCGCCTGATGCGGGACGGTGCGCAGGTCTACAAAGGCAAGCTGACGTCGCTGAAGCGCTTCAAGGACGATGCGCGCGAAGTGACCAACGGCATGGAGTGCGGCGTTGGCATCTCGAACTTCAACGACATCAAGGTCGGCGATACAGTCGAAGCATTCGTAACGGAAAAGATTGCCGCCGAACTGACTGCCAGCTAAGCCTTAACCAGCAATGGAACCCTGGGCGCCTCCGAGTGGGGCGCCTTTTCATTTCTCTGTCTCAGCCACGGTTGTCGGCGCAGCCTCAAGCATGGCGATTGCCTTGCGATAATCCGTCCCCGGCGGCACGGGTTCGTAGTTTGCCATCTCTTCCGTGATCCGAATCGTGATCGGCTTAAAGATCAGCGCCTTGCCGGTGAAGTTGAGCGTCATCCGGGTCAGCTCCCAGTCATTGGGGTTTACGAGAGCCTGCTCCAGGAAGATGCTGCCGCCCTTGTCCAGATGGCCGACGATGCCCCACCCGAAATCCACATCCGTCATCAGGTGGGCGTTGAGGCGCACCAGCCGCTCCGCTGACCTCTCGATCCAGACCTCCCCCGCCATGCCCTTCAGGATCTTCGCCTCCAGGTTTGGCGGGTTGTACCGGGGATTTGGTGTGAACGTGACGTGGTAGCACTGCGACATAACCGGTACGGCCGCTGGCGCAGGCACTCGTCCCGGCACAACCACCACGGGTTGGGAGTTGATTTTGCAGGAGACCACTGTGTCATACCGGTAAAGAAACGCGACCGGCAGCTGGTGCATGACGTTATCTACGCGCGCCCGATCTTCGGCCTCGCGCTTACGCCTGTGTTCCTGCATGGCAGGGTTGGCGACCAGCGCGTTAAGCCGGCTTACTTCAATTTGGCGCCCCGCCGGGCTCAGCGGCGCCCCATTCACCGCCACCAGCATGGCCACGTCACCCTGCGGTGTCTCGATGATCTGCCGCACCACGTTCCGCCGCTCATCCCTGCGGTGCAGATCGAACCGCTCCGGCTGATGTGCGGCCTGTTGCGTAAAATGGTTCGCCACGGCGCGCTGTACCAGGGCTGCCGCGTCCGATCCAGGGGTGGGTTCCATCTGGCCGCAGCAGACGGCACCCGGAAGCAGGGTAGCCAGCCAGAGAAGACAGCGGACGGCGTTTCGCATTGAAAACAAAGGCATGCAGCAGTTGTTTCTCGTCTTGCGCACCGCCTGAACCGAAAGGCCCTCCCGCGACGGCGATCCTGCGGTTCCAGTTTAGACGCAGCACGGCCCCGCAAAGTTCCCCCTCCGCACCCAAATGCCATTCCGGGTCGCCGCTCCCTTGCACTAAAATTGCGTTATGACTCGCACCAATTTCCGCCATGGGCTGGCCCTGCTGGGCGTTGCGTTGCTCCTGCTCACCGGCGCACAGGCGCAGCAGAGAGGCCGCGGCCGCAAGTACAAGCCGCCACCGGCAACCTGCAAAGTGACGGTTACCATCCTGCGGGCGGACAACGGCAAGCCAGTAGAAGATGCCTCGGTAATCTTCCATCCCATTGAGGGCGGCAAAGATGCCGGCAACATGGAACTGAAGACGAACGAGGAGGGAAGGACGTCGCTGGATCTGATCCCCGTCGGCGATAACGTCCGCGTGCAGGTGATCGCCAGCGGGTTCCAGACGTTTGGAGGTGAGTACGAATTGGCTGGCGACTCAAAGGACATCACCATCAAGCTGCGCAAGCCGGGCCGCCAATACTCGATTTACGAGACCCACCCGGATCAGTCCGCCTCCCGGCCGCAGCAGGAGAAGCAGCAGCAGAACGACCAGAAGCCACCGCAGTAATACCCTTGATCTGCCTCCGCGCCGCAGCGGAGGCAGATGACTTTCGCCTGATTTTCTTCACCGCGACGAGCCTCTCGGCACGCATGCACCCGCTATCCTGAATTCGCCCGTGTCCTCCGTCTCCGCCGCCTCGTCGCTCCCCTCGCTGCACGAATTCTTCGCGCCCGGTGGTGTCCTCGCCCGCTCCGCATTACCCTACGAGTTCCGCCGCGGCCAGTTGGAGATGGCCCAGGCCGTCGAGCGCGCCTTCCAGGATAATCGCCACCTCATCGTGGAGGCCGGAACCGGCACCGGCAAGACCCTGGCCTACCTGCTGCCCGCGCTGCGCCTGTGCGCCACCACGGGCCGGCGAGTCATCATTTCCACCGGCACGAAGAACCTGCAGGAGCAGCTCTTTTTCAAGGACGTGCCCTTTCTCGAATCGCTGCTGGGGCCATTGCGCGTCTGCTACATGAAGGGTCGGGCGAACTACCTCTGCCGTCACAAGCTCTTTGCGCTGCGTAGCCAGCCAATCCTCTCAGGACTGGAAGAGATCTCGCAGTACCAGGCCATCGCTGAGTGGGAGAAGACCACCGAAACCGGCGACCGCGCCGAGATTGACGATCTGCCCGAAGCCAGCGCCCTCTGGGCCAAACTCGACGCCCGCAGCGAAGCCTGTCTTGGCCAGACCTGCCCCGATTACCAGCGCTGCTTCATCACGGAAATGCGCCGCCGCGCCGCCGAGAGTGACGTAGTCATCGTCAACCACCACCTCTTCTTCGCAGATATGGCCATTCGCCAGCAGGCCGGAGGTGCACCCGACGCCGGAGTCCTGCCTGAAGCTGGCGTAGTCGTCTTCGACGAAGCCCACGAGCTTGAGGACGTAGCCTCGAGTTATTTCGGCATCAGCCTCAGCAATCTGAAATTCGAAGACCTGGCCCGCGACGTGGAAACGCTGCTCCGCTCCAGAGGCGAGCTGAAGTCCGAGGTGGTCAGCGCAGCGCAGATGATTCGCGAGCGTGCCCGCATGTTCTTTGGCGCGCTGCCCACGCGCACGGCAGGCGGAGGCGGCGAAGGCCGCATGCCGTTCACGAATCGCGAAGAATTTCTTGAGGACCATGGCGACGTCTACCTTGGCCTGCTGAACGGCTTGCACCGCATGGAAGGCGAACTGGAGAAACTGCGCAGCATCGAGGAGTCGCAGCCCCTGCGCCGCCGCGCCGGCACCATCCGCGAACAGCTCAAATTCCTGCTCGAATCTGAGGACCGCAATACTGTCTTCTGGCTCGAGCGTCGCAGCGGCCGCCACACCACCACGCATCTGCAGGCCACGCCCATCGACGTTTCGGAGTTGCTCCGCGAGTTGCTCTTCCAGAACTACCCCAGCGTCGTCCTCACCTCGGCCACACTTACGGTACAGGGCGGATTCACCCACATGCGCAAGCGCCTCGGCCTCGACGAGGCTCGCGAGCTGGTTGTGCCCTCGCATTTCCGCTATGATCGCCAGGCGCTGCTCTACCTTCCGCCCGAGATGCCGGATCCGCGCGAGCCCAGTTTCCAGGAAGAAGCTGCACACCGCATCCGCCGCATGCTCGACATCACCCGCGGACGCGCCTTCTGCCTCTTCACCAGCTACCAGCAGATGCGCGACCTCTACGAGCGTCTGCTGATCGAGGTTCCCTACCCGCTGCTGCTGCAGGGCACCGCCCCGCGCAAAGCGCTCCTCGAAGAATTTCGCCGGACGCCCAACGCCGTCCTCTTCGGCACCTCGAGCTTCTGGCAGGGCGTCGACGTCCAGGGGGAAGCGCTCAGCTGCGTCATTGTCGACCGCTTGCCCTTCGCCGTACCGAGCGATCCTGTCGTTCAGGCACGGATGCGCGCCATCGAAGAGGCTGGCGGTAGGCCATTCTTCGAATACCAGGTCCCGTCGGCGGTCATCGCCCTCAAGCAGGGCTTCGGCCGGCTCATTCGTTCCCTGGAAGACCGCGGCGTGCTCATGCTGCTCGATCCGCGTCTCGAACGCCAGCGCTACGGCCGCATCTTTCTTGAGAGCCTGCCGCCGTATCGCATCACCCAGAACATCGCCGACGTCGAGAGCTTTTTCGCGAGCTAAGGACTTCGCATGGATGCCGCCACGATTCGCCCGGCCACTCTGGAGGATTTGCCTTTGCTCCTGCGCTATCGCCGAGCGATGGCCGAGGAGGTGGACACGCCCGATCCAGTCGCAGTAGATCGAATGATCGGCGTCCTGGAGCCCTATCTGCGCGAAGCGATGCCACAGGGCCGGTGGCATGCATGGATCGCCGAGCCAGGCGGATGCGGCGCCATTGAAATCGTGCGGTGGGTGCCGGGGAGGCTCGACCCCACGCCTCGACGTGCGTGGATCCACAGCGTGTATGTTGAGCCCTCGTTACGCCGGCGCGGCATCGGCCGGCAACTCACCGAAGCCATGGTGGCATGGTGCCGCGAGCAGGGCTTCCAGTGGATTTACCTGCACGCCAGCGAACAAGGTCGGCCCCTCTACCAGAGCCTTGGGTTCCAGCCGTCCAGCGAAATGCGTCTGAAGCTCTAATTGTCGTTTTGCTCACCATCACCGGGACACAACGGTCCCGAACTCAAGGTCTAAACTGAAACCGTGGCGCGCAATCTCTACATTCTGGCTGGAGCGCTCCTGATTTTCGCGGCGATCTCGTTCGTCATGTCCATCACCGCAGGCCACGCCCAGCCGAACCTGCCCACTAACGGAACCCTCTGGAAGACAGCGGCGCTGTTCCTGACCGTAGGCGGCCTCATCGTAGCCCTGCTTGGCGTGATCACTGCGCTCTTCGAGCAGATCGACCGCCGCAGCGAAGAGCGCCGCCTCCGCCAAATGGGCCGGCCCGGCCCGAAGCTTCACGACCGCTAGAATAAGAGCAGGGCACTCACCGCCCCAGGAAAGCTCATCCAGCATGTTTGAAGTCACCGTCGAACGCGGATTCTCCTCCGGACACTACCTGCGCAACTACAAGGGAAAGTGCGAGAACCCGCATGGCCACAACTACAAGGTCCGCATCACCCTGCGCGGCGACAAACTCGACAAGGCGGGGCTGCTGCTCGACTTTCGAGACCTCAAGCAGGTCATGCTGCCCGTCATCGACCGGCTCGATCATCAGATGCTGAACGACCTCGAGCCCTTCACGACCCTCAATCCCTCAGCGGAGAACTTGGCGAAGTACTTCTACGACGAGACCAACCGTCAGCTCGACGAGATGACCGGCGGCCGCGTCCGTGTGAAGGACTGCACCATCTACGAGACCGACACCACCACCGCCACCTACTACGAGTAGCCGCTTGTACCTGATCGAAATCTACAAATCCATTCAGGGCGAATCCAGCTTTGCCGGTGTGCCCTGCATCTTCGTCCGCCTCGCGGGATGCAACCTCCGCTGTACCTGGTGCGACTCCGAGTACACCTTCACCGGCGGCCGCAGGATGGCCGAGGATGAAGTAGTTGCCGAGGTGGAGAACCTGGCCCCCGTGAAGCTGGTCGAGTTCACCGGCGGCGAGCCCATGCTGCAGGAAAGGGAACTGATCCCTCTCATGCAGCGCCTGCTGCACTCCGGCTACGAACTGATGATCGAAACCAGCGGCGAGCGTCCACTGGATAACATTCCGTCCGAAGTACACAAGATCGTCGATGTAAAGTGCCCCTCGTCAGGAGAAGGAGGCAGCTTCCGCCTGTCGAATCTCGATTGCCTCACGCTGCGTGACGAGGTGAAGTTCGTCATAGCGCATGCCCTGGACTACCAGTTCGCGCGTGCCTTCATCCGCGAGCACGGGCTCGAACAGCGCGTCGGAAACATCCTGCTCTCACCGGCATTCTCGAAGACGCCCTCTCCTGAGCGCACCACGGATAACGCGCTCCTCGATCCCCGCGAACTCGTCGGGTGGATGCTTGAGGACGGACTGCCCGCCCGGCTCAGCCTGCAGATTCACAAATACGTGTGGGAACCGCAGAAAAAAGGCGTCTGATGCGGCTCAGCGCCTCGCGTCGAGATATTTGTCGAATGGAATCTCGAAATAGAAGAGCTGCTGCCCGTCCGCATTCTTCAACTCGCGCAGCACCAGCTTCGCGCCCCGCAGCGGCGTATTGCCCAGCCCGTCCGTGTCGTAGAAGAGGAACCCGGCATGCGTGGTATGCGGCTCCACAGCCAGCGCGGCGTACTCGTGTTGATTGAAGTCCGCCTCGATTTTCTCGTCGCTTGCCTTGCCCTTGGTGTGCATCTTGATAGGGCCAATCGGGATGTCATGCCCCCGGCTGTCCTTCGGCATCACACGCCGCTCCACGTCTTCCGGTTCCGCCGCCTGAATCCGCTGCCCGGCGGCATCCACGAAATAAATCCGCGCATCGTTCAGCGAAATCGGCCGGTCTCCCATGTTCGTCACGATAATGCGAATCGGCATGAAGTGGTAAGCCAGATAATCCACCTGGAAGACCTTGCACTTGTCCTTCGTATCGTACGGCTCGGCGGCGATGGCCACCTGCTCCTTCGCATGCACATCGACGGCCGGATACGCCTGCGCGTCTTTCGCTGCAGGCGGCTCGTCCCGGCCAAACGCAGGTGCGATCAATGCGGCGAGCAGTGCGGCGAGAATAAGGGTGCGCGGGAGCGGACGAGCGTGTCGTGAGCGCATGGTCACCATTATCATCTTGCCTTATGACCCGCGAACAGTGAGATTGGTAAGCGGATGCTCGTTCTCTATAGCCTGGCGCTGCTGCTGGTCCTTGTGCTCGGCAGCCCTTATTGGCTCTTTCGCATGGCCACCAGCGGCAAGTACCGCGAGGGCCTCGGCGAGCGCCTCGGCCGAATTCCCGCACGTATCCGCGCCACTCTCAACGGTACGCATGTCGTCTGGATCCATGCCGTCTCCGTAGGAGAAGTCCTCGGCGCAAGCCGTCTCATCGAAGAGCTGACGCGTCGCGGGTCGGAATCGCCCCGCCCCTGGCGCGTCGTCATCTCCACGACCACCCGCACCGGGCAAACGCTTGCCCGGCAGCGATTCGGCGCCGATCGCGTCTTCTATTTCCCGCTCGATTTCGCCTTCGCTGTGCGCGCCTGGTTGTGCGTCCTGCGTCCCAAATTGCTCGTCCTGGTCGAGACGGAGTTCTGGCCGCGCATGCTCGTCGAATGCCGCCGCGCCGCTATTCCCGTCTGCGTCGTGAATGCCCGTATCTCCGACCGCTCCTGGCCTCGCTACTGCGATTTCTCGTTCCTCTGGACCCGGCTGCTCAGCGGGCTTGCTCTCGTTCTCGCGCAATCCGACATAGATGCTCATCGGATTCGTTCCCTTGGCGCTCCACGGGTGCAGGTCACGGGCAATCTGAAATATGACATCCGGGCTGCAAGAGCTGCCGCCGCAACCATGATGCTGCGGGAACACATTCCCCCCGGAACCGCCGTCCTCGTCTGTGGTTCAACGCTCGCCGGGGAGGAAGCATTACTCCTCGATGCGCTTCCTCCCTGGACCATCACCATCATTGCCCCGCGTCACCCGGAGCGTTTTGCTGAAGTCGTGGAACTGTTGCAGCACCGTGCGCCTCTGTGGGTGCGCCGCTCCGAGTGGTCCGCCGACCCCGCCTGCCTGCAGCCGGGAACCGTGTTCCTCCTCGACTCGATCGGCGAACTCGCCTCCGTCTACTCGCTGGCAACGGCCGCATTCGTCGGAGGCAGTTTGGTTCCTGCCGGCGGTCACAATCCGCTCGAGCCTGCCCAGTTCGGCGTCCCCGTTGTGATGGGACCGCATTACGAGAATTTTCGCGGTATCGTCGAAAAGTTTCGGGAGAAGGATGCCATCCGCATCGTTACGCCGGATCAGCTTGGCCCAGCTCTTGAGGAACTGCTCTCCGCATCGCCAGCGGCGCGGCTCCAGGGCCTTAAGGGCAAAGAGATCTTCGAAGCCGAATCTGGTGCCACCGAGCGCACTGTGGAACCCCTGATTGACATCCTGAGGGCGCGTAAATGAGCCGCGACCTCTTGCCGCTCGTGCCCGTGTACGCGGCAGCGGTCGGTGCGAAGAATCTGGCCTACAACCACGCGTGGGTTCGTCCGCAGCGCCTGCAGGCCCCCGTCGTCAGCATCGGTAATCTCTCCGTTGGCGGATCCGGTAAGACGCCGCTGACGATCCGCCTCGCCGAGTTGTTGCGCGAGCGGGGCATCGCCGTTGACGTCCTTTCGCGTGGATATGGTCGCCAATCGGCGCAGGTGGCGCGTGTTGATCCGCACGGGCCTTGGCAGCAATTCGGCGACGAGCCGCTGCTGATCGCGCAGCGCACCGGTGTTCCCGTGTATGTGGGCGCCAGCCGTTACAGCGCCGGTCAGCTCGCCGAATCGCGGTCGCCGGCGACGCAGCTGCACCTCCTCGATGACGGATTCCAGCATCGCCGCCTCGCGCGCATGGTGGACATAGTCGTGCTCCACCGCAGCGACTTCGCCGAACGACTGCTGCCTGCCGGTCGCCTCCGCGAGCCCTTTTCCTCTCTCAGGCGGGCCGACATTTTCGTCCTCCGCGAAGGAGATGCCGAGTTTGAGCCGGATCTGCGCGCACGGGGGCTCCATCAACCGATCTGGTGGATGAACCGCCGACTCCAGCTTCCCGGAATCACAAGCGCTGTTGCGTTCTGTGCCATCGCGCGCCCAGACGAATTCCTGGCGGGACTTGTCGGAGCGCAGATCCTTGCCAGCCGCACGGCGCGCGACCACCATGTCTGGACCGATCGCGACATAGCCGACCTTCTCACGCTGCAGCGGCAGCACAATGCTGCGGTATTCCTTACCACAGAAAAGGACCTCGTGCGCCTCGCGCCCGCGCAGCGTCGTACGCTGGCCCAGGCAGCGCCGCTGCACGCGGTGCGTCTCGATGTCCGGCTAGACGACGAGGCAGCTTGCATCGAGCAGTTGCTGCGGCTTGCCGCCCCCGCACACCAGCGGTAACGAGACGAGTCCCCGCACCCGCGTGAGAAAATAGGGCTTTGCCGAACACCTCTCCAGCACTGCGTTTGCTCATCGTTCGACTGGGCGCGATGGGCGATATCCTGCACTCCATGCCTGCCGTTACGGCCCTCCGCCACGCTCATCCGGAGTGGTTCATCGGCTGGGCAATCGAACCGCAATGGAAGGGCCTTTTCTCCGCAAACACCTGCGAGCCGCGGAGCGCCGGAATGCCGCTCGTCGACCAACTTCACATCGTTCCGGCGAAGCGCTGGGCCAAAGCACCGGTGAGCCTCGCTACGTGGCGCGACATGCGCCGTGTGCGCCAGGAACTGCGAGCGATGCGCTACGACATAGCGGTCGATATGCAGGGAGCGGTGCGCTCCGCTATGTTCGCCCGCTGGGGGCGAGCGCAGCGGCTCATCGGAGAAGCATCGCCGCGCGAGTTCGCCGCAAAATGGCTCTTCGATGAGCGTGTCGCCACCCGTGGCCTCCACGTTATCGAGCAATCGCTCGAGGTCGCGAACGCCATCGCAGGCGAGAGCCTTCCGATGACGCTGCCGCTGCTGCCATGCGATCCTGCTGCGGAGAGCGAGGCGCTGAAGCTCTCGACTCCCTATGTCCTGCTGAGTCCCGGCGCCGGATGGGGTGCAAAGCGCTGGCCGCCCGATCGATACGGCATCGTCGCGCGCCGCATTTCCGAAGCGGGTATGCAAGTGCTCATCAACAGCGGCCCCGCTGAACAACACCTCGCACGAGAAATCGTCGACGCCAGCGACGGAGCGGCCCGGCCCCTCACGCTCGATCTCGCCGGCCTCATTGCGGTCACCCGTCATGCATCGCTGGTCATTGCGGGCGATACGGGTCCGCTGCATCTCGCCTGCGCGCTCAACGTCCCGGTCGTCGGCATCTTCGGGCCCACCGATCCGGCCCGCAACGGCCCCTTCCACTGCCGCAGTCGCGTGTTGCGCCATCCGGAGAGCGTCCGCGACCACACGCGGCGCAGCGAACCGGAAGCGGGCCTGCTGACCATCACCCCCGAGGCCGTGTGGGATGCGGCCGTCGATCTGCTTCGCGAGGTGCGCGCGTGACCGGCGGCTGGAAGCGCATCGCCCGCCGCATCCGGGTGCCGCTTGGCTTCGCGTTTGCCGCCTTCTTTCTGTGGCTCGCGCATCCAGGCCCGCACTTTCTCGCGTTCAGTCTGCTGCTCGTTATTCCCGGACTCCTGTTGCGCGCCTACGCCTCCGGTTACGTGAAGAAGAACGCAGAACTAACCACGACCGGACCCTACGCGCACACACGCAACCCACTCTACCTGGGCTCGATGATGATTGCATTTGGCTTCGCCCTGGGCGCGCGCAGCATCTGGATCGCCTTTGCGCTCGCGGTTCTCTTCGCGGTCATCTACATCCCGGTGATTCGCTCCGAAGAGGAGTACCTTCGCTCGGTTTTTCCGAACTTCGACCGCTATGCCGCCACGGTCCCTCGGCTGCTGCCACGGATTACCCCGGCAAAGACCACAGCAAAGCCTGGCCGGTTCTCATCGGCCCTCTACCGTAAACATCGTGAATACAATGCTCTGATCGGGGCCGTCTGCATGTATGCTGCTCTCATTGTCAAACTGCTCCTCGTGAGCAGATAAGAGAGATCGGATTCCGCTTGAAGCATTTTCCTCCCCTGATCGGTCTATCGATAGGCTCGGTGTTGACTGCAGCCGCACTGGCGGTGCTCGCCGCTGCGCAGAGCGTCCCGCCCACGGCTCCCCTGCCGCCGCCGCGCCCTGGCTACAGCTTTCCCGCGCACGAGACGCTGACGTATGCGGTGGACTGGCGTGTCTTTCCCGCGGGCACGGCGGTCTTTCACCTCCAGCAGGACGGCGACACCGAGAAGATCAACGCCTCTGCGGACACGCTTGGCGCGATCAATCTCATTTATCGCGTGAGCGACCGCTACCAGTCTTCATTCAACCGCACCACCGGCTGCTCCGCTGGATTTTCAAAGCAGATCCAGGAAGGCCGCCGACAGGTCACCACCGATCTCGTCTTCGATTACGCGCAGCACAAGGCGCTGCTGAACGAAAAGAACATCGTGAAAGGCACCAGCAAGCATCAGGAAGGTGAGGTCGGTCCCTGCGTGACGGATCTTCTCTCCGCCATCTTCTATCCCGCTTCGCAGACGCTTACGCCCGGCCAGAGCTTCCGTATCCCGGTGGGCGACTCCACCCGAACTGTTCTTGTCACGATGAAAATCGAAGACCGCGAGAGTATCAGGACTCCCCTGGGTACCTATCAGACAATTCGGGTGCAGCCGACGGCCGAAGCCGGCGTAGTGAAAGCGCGCGGCGACATCTGGATCTGGTACACCGATGACGAGCGCCACATGCCCGTGCAGATGCGCGCACGCTTCTTCTGGGGAACCATTACGTTCCGCCTGACCGCGCTCGAGCAGAAATGATGAACAGCGGCGTTTTCTTTGGTCGAGTAATCAAAACCGGACTCTGGCTGGCCGCTGTGCGGATTGCCGCTGTATGGTCCTTGTTTGTTCTGCATGCAACAGGCAGGGAGAATCTGGACGAAATTCTTCTCATCCTGCTGTTGTATCCGGAGGGTCTGTTGTTATCGCGGAATCACCCGCTGACCCGAGTCAGACTCGCCATCGGCTTCAGCGGGTTGTTGTTGGCCGGCAGTCTGCTCATGGCCATAGTGCTCGTTCTGCTGTACGGCATGACCGAGCGTGCCCAACAGCGATGACCTTTGAGGTGCTACTGAATCCGGAACCGCTCCCGCATCAGCCGCTGGAGCCGCGGCTTGTAAATCAGGTCGAAGGCAAGTTCTTTGCCCGGGAACATGGCCAGTGCCGCACGGCGCGTGTCCGCCACCATTTCGGCAGCCTCATCGATCGTCAGGGTCAAATCCTGCCCGATCACCGACATCACCATGTTCACCATGATCTGCAGCCGCCGCAGCTTGCGTTGTTCATCCTTAAGCTCTTCCGGGGTCTGCCGGATTTCGTCCGAAGGGGAATTCGTTGCCTGATATTCGGGTTCTGACCCCATGCTGCGCGGCCCTCCGATTGTGGGATCGTACATCAGGTTGACTCCACCCGGACGCAAAAAGGATGCCCGCCCGCGTGCCCCCTCAGATTCCTGCGCCATCGCAGGTCAGGCTGACAGCTGGATTGTCAGCTCGCACCCGCGTAACAAAGGCAGCAGATTCACTGCGATCCATGCGCAGGCACCCCTGGCGCGCAAAGCTGCGGCCCAGGTATCTCGGCGCAGTGAGAAGCCAGCGTCGCCGAGCAGCCGTATCGGGACGCTCTGGATCCAGCGCCTCCGCCGCGACTTGGGCAATGCGCGGGAGGCTCTGAGCCGCCTCCGCGTCCACATTCCAGCAGAGCAGGGAACTATTCCTTTCCTGCTCCGATCGCCCTGGAACCACAAGAGCACCGCGCTGGATGAGAATCCGCGTCTCCTGCTCCGATCCCGCAGCCGAGGGGATAAGCAGGTCCGGCTGAAACCCTCGCTCGACCATCTCCCGCAGCGCGCGTTGCGGGTCAGCGGAGAGGCCCACGGACACAGGCCGCTTCTGCCGCACCTCATTCTTCAGAATGCGCAAAGACTCATCCAGCGTGCTCACCACGAAGTCGCAGAAACCGGCCCGCAGCGCCGCTCGCAATCCCTCAGCATCGGCATCGACCCAAAGGGAAGCGGCTCCCGCGACACTCGCCGCTACGACAGCAGCCACGCAGCACGCGTTAGCGCACAGCAGAATCTTGCTTCCGGCTTCGCCGGCAAACTGTTGGCGGGCGATCCCGCTGATCGTCAGATACTGCTCGTGAATTGTGCCGATTTTCGGATGAGGCATGGCCAAAGACATTCTGCCATGCGGCCGCTACCAACTCGAATAGGGCTGTCCGTTTGATCCCACCGCATCCGAACCGCTGTGCACGTCCGTGACGCCGGGCTCCGACTGGTCGACGTCCTGATAAGTGCTGTCCGTCGTCGTTTGCCATGTTTCAGAGCTGTGCGTCATCGGATCCACGGGAATCTTCTTGAGATAACCCGCCTGCACCAGATCGTCGAGCGACTGCGGCGCCTTGTTCTTATCCATCGTGTACGAGTCGATCGCGTCGCGCAGCACGTGCAGGTCTTCCTTCAGCGCCGCCTCCCGTGCATTCTGGATGGCCGCAGTGAACCGTGGAATCGCCACCATGGCGAGTACGGCGATGATCGCCATGACGATCATCAGCTCCACCAGCGTGAAGCCGCTCTCCCCGTTGCGGGCCCCGTTTCTGGCCCGGTTCCGAATTGTTCTTATCCGCAGCACGCTTCTACCAGTCCGAGTACTTCGTCCCGTCCAGAGCCGTCCCGTCCGACTTCGAATGCACATCGAAGACGTTCTGTCCGCCCCATGAATCGGAGGTTGGGTCATCCTGCATCGCCCGCTCTCCCCAGTCATCTTTGCCGGTCATGGGATCGACCGGGATCCGCCGCAGGAACTTCACCTTTTTGCCCTGGACATCCACCCCATCCACAAGCGTCTGCAGATCCGGTGGATAGTTATAGCTGTCCATCTTGGTCTGGAACGCGTGCCGGTCAGCCGCATCTTTGTAGGCGTCGATGGCCGACCGCATCTCCCACAGGTCGTAGCGCAGCTCGCGTTCCTTCTGCCGCTTTACCTGAAACCGCGCAATCGGCACCGCGGCGGAAGCCAGAATCCCCAGGATCGTCACCGTGACGATCAGCTCCACCAGGGTCAGGCCGGCTTCTCCGCGCCCGACGATCTGCCGCCTTTTGAACAATTTCAGCATGTATCGCGTTTCTACTGTCCCCCATTGGATGTCTTACCGGATGTGCACGACCGCCTGGGATCCCGTGCCCGGGATCACCTGCTGCTGGCTATTCCGTATGACCGGCCGGGTTACTGCAACGGTAGCATCCCCAGGCGCTTTGGCCTGAAAAGTAAGGACGCAGAGCATGCCCGATCCGCTCACGCCCTTCGTTCCGGGCGGTCGCGAAACGGCAACAGCCACATTGCCGTTGCCGTCATCGCGATGCGCCAGCGCGACCGCCTGTCCATCCCGGCCCAGAGCGTTCGTATCCGTTCTCGTCTCGCTCTGCACGTCCGTCAGGGTCAGCTTCGACTTGTCATATTGCACCTGCATCGGCACTGCAAATACATCGTTGCCGCCCGACATATTCACGGCCATCTGGAAAGTCGACCCCACCTTCTGCGCTGACTGTGCGGGCGCCACCTCCAGACTTACTGGCGCCTGGTTCGCGTTCTGCTGCATTTGGGTTGCTGCATCCGCAGCCGCACCGGCAGCGGAAGGCGGTGTTCCCGGGGTGATCGGCGGAGTTGCCGGCGTCACAGACTGCCCCTGCGGCGTGCCGGCCGGCCGTGTCGCTGCCGGAGCCGAGATTGACCGCAGCGAAGCCACCGGCCGCACCTCCACGTTGTTGAACGTCCCCGTATCGATCTCCTGAACGTTCTCCGGATCGATCTGCAGCCGGCGCACAACGTGAGGAACCATCAGGAACACAATCTCGTCGTTGACGGTCTCCCTAGAATTCGTGCTGAACAGGTACTTAATCAGTGGAAGCTCGGCCAGTCCCGGCGTGCCGCTGATGGAAAGCGTCTGCTGGTGCTGCAGGATGCCGCCCAGCAGGTTCGCTTCGCCGTCCTTCAACGAGATGGTCTGATCCACCTTGCGCTGGGTGATGATCGGCTCCGAGATACCGCCGATATTCGTGTTCCCGTTCGTGGCCGAGACTTCAATCGAGTTCTTCAGCGTTACATCGCCGTTGAAGTGAATCGTCGGCTTAATATCGACGATGACGCCGACATCGATGTACTGGAACTGCGTGTTGACCAGCGAACTGACGATGGCCGTCGCCGCGCCGGTCTGGTATGAACCGGTGGCAATCGGGATGCGCGAGCCAATGGTCAGCTTCGCCTCCTGCCCGTCCGACGCGCGAATCTGCGGGTTCTGAATGATCCGCGAGCGCGTGTCGGTCAGCAGCAGATTGACCGCGGCCTGACCGATCGTTACAGCAAAATTTGTTGAATTCAGATGAGCCAGATTGTTCAGCGTCAGACTGCTCGTCGTGGTCGATGTCCCATTCCCGCCGTTGCCGTTATTGTTGTTCCCGCTGCCGCTGCCGCTATTGTTCAGGTTCGCATTCGACGGTTGAAAGTTAATGCTGGCCGTCTGCGGCAGCTGAATCCCAATATTCCGCAGCACGTCGCGGCTCACTTCCAGCACCGCCAGGTCGACGACCACTTCGGGTTTGGCCTTGTCCAGATCAGCTACCAGCTTGCGGGCCAGCAAAACCTCGTCCGGGGTGCCCCGCATCACGATGGCGTTCTGACCGGCGACGCCGTTGATCCTCGCCGTCTGAAAGAGGTTCCGCAGCACCTGCTGCACTTCCGTGAAATCGTTCTGCTGTGCCACGTTGTGGAGGTAGAACGTCTCGACGGCCTGCTGATCCAGTTCGGTGTGCTTGCTGCGCGTATTCTCTGCAACAAAGATCGTGTTCGACGTGATCGGACGCCAGAATGTCCCCGAAACCGTCGCTACGATCCGCAGCGCGTCGTAGTACGTCACGTTGTTCAGGTCCACCTGAATGCGCTTCGAGCTGTACGCCGGATCGAACAAAACGTTGATCCCGGCAGCCTTGCACACCGCCTGATACACCACGCGGCTGTCTTCCACCATGTGCAGAGTCAGCGGCTCATTCACCAGCGGCTTCAACTGCACCGGCGGAGCCAAATCCTCAAGCGCCTCGTCCGAAGTCTTCGGCTCGTTCTCCGGAGCCGGCGTCTGCTCGTTCAGCTTTTCTTTCGTCGCCTGGATGTCCTGCTTCGCCAGCTCGTTGCTGGGGTCGATCTCCAGCCCACGCAGGAACTCCGTCAGCGCCGCCGTATAGTTGCCCTCGTCGCGCAGGCGTTCGCCGCGTTCCACGTGCATAGCTGCCGCGGAGAAGCGCAGCCGTTCGTAGCTGACCTTGTACTTCTCGTCGGTCGGCTTCTTCTGGAACGCGCGGAAGTAGGCCTCGTAGGCGCCCAGCGTGTCGCCCTTGGCTTCAGCTGTTTGCCCCTGCTTGTAAAAGTGCTTTGCGGACTGCGCGTGCGCTCCGGGGAGCGCGGCAAGAATCACGGCAAGAAAAGCCCAAACAAAACTACGCTTCATGCAGCTCCATCTTGGCGGAAGGTTTTGCGGCCGGCACTGCTGCAGAACGCATTGCTCGCGGAGAGCCCGGCACGCGCCGCGTATAGTATCGCACTGCGTGGATTTCACCTGGCCCGCTCCAGGCCATAGCGCTGGATTCACGGTTGGATGCAGCCTC
>DATEPN010000144.1:0-5472 GCA_035273225.1 Acidobacteriaceae bacterium
AATCCAGCCCGAAATACTGCCCAATCGGATCCTCGCCCGGCTTGAAGAACCGCTTCACGAACGTCTGATCCACCACCGCCACCGCCTCTGTCGAAGCCGTGTCGTCCTCGGTGATCGAACGCCCGCGCAGAATATGCTGCCCCAGCGTCTCCAGATACCCCGGGCTCACGTGGTCCCACGACGACCCCACCGGCTGATTCGTGTCCGGCATCCCGTGTCCCTGCCGAATCACAATTTCTCCCCAGTTATCCGTCAGCGGCGTATAGAGAGCCAGCGCGGCGCGCTGCACACCCGGAATCGCCTGCAGCCGCTGCTGCAGCTCGCGATACTCCGCGTCCAGCTTCGGCGCCGAATACGACGCCCACGGCGCCGTCACATTGATCGTGATGCGATGATCCAGCTCATACCCGAAGTCCTGGTGCTGCAGATTGATCAGGCTCCGCGTCAGCAGCCCCGCACCCGTCAGCAGCACCACCGACAAGGTCGCCTGCAGAATCACCAGCGTCTTCTGCGACCACGACGCATGATCCCGCGTGCTGCGATTCGCCCCCCGCAGCGCCTCCACCGGATCGGCATGCGTCGCCAGCCACGCCGGAGCCATGCCGAACAGCGCGCCCGTCACCAGCGACAGCAGAAACGCGAACCCCAGCACCATCAGCGAAGGCGTCGCCGCGATCGGCACAAAGTGCGCGCCATGGAACGCAATCGCCACAATCAGCTTCACGCCGGCGAACGCAATCGCCAGCCCGGCCAGTCCCCCCAACACCGCCAGCACCACGCTCTCCGTCAGCGCCTGCCGCATCAGCCGCATGCGCGAAGCGCCCAGCGCCAGCCGCACCGACGTCTGCGCCCGCCGCGCCGCCCCGCGCGCCAGCATCAGATTCGCAATGTTCGCGCACGCGATCAGCAGCACCAGGCAACACACCGCCAGCAGGATGTGCAGACTGTCTGCGTAATCGCTCTTCATCACGCCCACGCCGATCGCCGCCGGCACCAGCTGAATGTGCTGCTTCGGCAGCGCCAGGTGAATGTCCTTCATCCACTCCGCCGGCATCCCGCTGTCGCTCACCAGCCAGTGCCGCAGCAGAGCCGTCAGCCGCGGCCCCACCGGAGCCAGCGAAGCCCCCGGCTTCACCCGACCCATCACCCGCAGCCACGCCTCGAACTTGTACAGCAGCGCCTGGTCCTTGCCGTGAAACAGCAGCTCCTGATGCAGCGGAATCCACACATCCGGCGGATTCGCCCGCCGCGTCTCGCCAAAGAACCCACGCGGCCCGATCCCCACAATCGTGAACGGATGCCCATCCAGAATCAGCGTCGATCCCACCAGCCGCGGATCCGATCCATACTGCTGCTGCCACGTCCGATAGCTCATCACCGCCACCGGAGCCGACGCCGCCGTGTCGTCGCCCGGCTCCAGCGTCCGCCCCGCCGACGCCCCAATGCCCAGCGTCGAAAAGTAGTTCCCGCTCACGTATTCGCCGCCCAGCGGCTTCGACACGCGATCCGCCTCGCTGCGCCGCGCGCTCACCACCATCCCGCCCGCTTCGAAGGCCGCCAGCTGCTCGAACTCCGGCGTGTTCTGCTGCATCTGCTGATAGAACCGGTACGAGAACATCCCCCAGTTCTCCTGTGGCGAGCCCTCCACGCAGCAGTCCTGCCCATCGCCGATCCGGTACAAACTGCCCGGATCTTTCACCGGCAGCCGCTCGAACATCACCGTGTCGATCAGCGAAAAAATCGCCGTCGTCGCCCCAATCCCCAGAGCCAGCGTCAGCATGGCGGTCAGCGTGAATACAGGCGACAGACGCATCTGACGCAGAGCGTACGCAATGTCCTGGCGAAGATTTTGCATAGTTTCATCCTGAACGCAGCGGGCCGCACACCGAAGGACCCCGGGACCTGCATGGTGTCGCTGGCCGTGCGGCGACTGCCGTCACGGGGAGCACCAGCGCCTCCTGAACGATACGCGCCGTCCCACAACCCGGTTCCCGTCACAGTCGCCGCCCGGATCCCTTTCCCCGGCCCTCAAGCTTGCTGTTGATTTTTTTGAGAGACGTACGGCCCAACTTAGTCGATAATCACCGCATCCTCCCCACCCGTACAATGGCGGTACCAGATCACCTCAGGATCATTCTCACCGGCGCCACCGGTATGGTCGGCGAAGGCGTGCTCCTCGAGTGCCTCGACAGCCCCGCCGTCGAGCACGTGCTCATGATCAATCGCCGCCCGTCGCCCCTGCGGCACGCCAAGCTCAGCGAGCTGATCGTCCCCAATTTTCTCGACATCGACCGCTTCGCCGACCACCTTGGCGGATACGATGCGTGTTTCTTCTGCGCTGGCGTCTCCTCCCGCGGCATGACCGAGATTCTCTACAACCAGCTCACCTACGAAACCACGCTGCGCTTCGCCAAGGCCCTCTGCGCCGTCAATCCGCACATGACCTTCATCTATGTCTCCGGAGCGCTCACCGACAGCACGGAAAAAGGCCGCCTCATGTGGGCCCGCATCAAGGGCCGCACCGAAAACGCGCTCCTCCGCTGCGGCTTCGACCGCGCCTACAACTTCCGTCCCGGCTTCATGCGCCCGCGCATGGGACAACGCAACGTCCACGGCTACTACCGGATGGTCGCCCCCCTTTATCTCCTGCTGCGCCTCTTCGCCCCGCACCACGTCAGCACCATGCGCCAGGTCGGCCGCGCCATGATCAACGCCGTCGCCAAAGGCTATCCCAACCCTGTCCTCGAAATCCGCGACATCAACACCCTCGCCGCAGTCTGAAAATCCCGCACCAACCTGCACAAAAAAAGACGGCAGTTCCATGGAACCGCCGTCCGCCTCTCAGCCCCTCGTCGGCTCAAAGCAGATCGCTGAACGAAGTGCTCGTCGTCACCCGCTTTGCCGAAAGCGTGCCGCTGAACGACACGGACACGTTTCCTGAAGTGTCGTACGCCTGCAGCGTAAATGTCCCGGAATATGCATCCCCGCCCGGGCTCAGCGTAACGTTCTCCAGGATCTGCACCCCGCCCTGCGGCGCTCCCACCGCATCCGGCGGCGCCGTCGGATCGGCTGCATTTCCCTTCCACGGAATGTGGTTCAGCAGATAGCTGCGTTGCCCCGTATGCTTCCACACCCCCAGGCAGAAGTTGCCGTCCTGTGCCGGGCGCGAGGAATTCATGATCTCCGTCCCATCCCGGTTCCAGACCGCCAGCGCGTTGTCGATCACCGTGTCGGGAATCGCCTGCCCGTTCATCGCATGCGCCGTGAACAGCACGTGCCACATGCCCACAATCGAGCCCTCCTCGTCCTCGTCGAAAGCCGCCCGCAGCAGCATCGGCTGCGCTCCCCGCGACTGGGGCTGCCACGTCATCGGCTTGATCAGCCTGCTCGGCAAGCCGCACTGCGCCACCGCGCCGGGAATCACAGCCAACGCGAGCGCCATCGCGCCCATCCATCCTGGGAACCGCACATAAGTCGTCCGCATCGAGTTCTCCTCCTCAGCCGGATAGCCGGCCTGACTTCGAAGCAAATCGCAGCCGCACAGGCAAACGCAATGCAGCGGGGGTAAAGCTTCAGGTAAAGATTGGGTGAACCGCTAAGCTCTTTCGAGCCCCGCAGTTCCGTGGCACACTGGAGCATCCTTCCCCCGCGCAGGAGGACCCGTGCCCAGTACCCTGCCCGGCTCCGTCATGCAAATCGGCGAATTTCAGCTGGACTGCGGCCGCTTCGAGCTGCGCCGCGACGGCCATCCGCTCCGTGTGGAGCGGAAGCCAATGGAGTTGCTGATCCTGCTGGCGTCCCGCGAGGGGCAACTGGTCACGCGCGAAGAGATCGCGCAGCGCCTCTGGTCGCATGAAGTCTTTGTCGATACCGAACACGGGATCAACACCGCCATCCGTAAGCTCCGCTACTGCCTGCGCGACGACCCGGAGGCCCCCCGCTACATTCAAACCGTCACCGGCAAAGGCTACCGTCTGGTTGCGCCTGTCAGCGTGCCCCCTAACGTGTTGCAGGCAGCGACCGCACCCGCTGAGCCACCCCAGCTGCAGCCGCCGAACATTGTCCCGGCAGCGAACACGCTCGAGCCCGAAGCGCCAGTCTCCCCACCGGTCGAGCGCCGTCCCATCGGCATCGCAATCTGGCTTGCCGTCCCTCTGGCTCTTGTCCTGGCTGCCGGAGTCTTCTACGGCGCGCGCCTGCTGATGCAGCGACATGAACGTGCCGCCGTGACCATTCACTCCCTCGCCGTTCTTCCGCTGGACAATCTCTCCGGAGACCCGAAGCAGGATTATTTCGCTGACGGCATGACCGACGAGCTCACCACCATGCTCGCCAGAAACTCCACCCTCCGCATCGTCTCCCGCACCAGCGTGATGCAATACAAAAAGGCGCGCCGCCCGCTGCGGGAGATTGCGCGGGCCCTCGGAGCCGACGGCATCGTGGAAGGAAGTGTCGCTCGTTCCGGCGGCCGCGTGCACATGAACCTTCAGCTCATTCACGCGGCTGCGGATGCGCATCTTTGGGCCGACAGTTATGACCGCGATGCCGACGACCTTGCGTTGCCGGACGAGGCCGCCCAGGCGATCGCGAAGCGGCTGCACAGCTCGGCTTTCGTCACTGTCCCGGTGCGGTATGTCAACCCCGCGGCGCACGACGCCTATCTGCAGGGAAAGTATCTGTGGTTCAGCAATGGCATGGGCGATTCGGGGAAGTACTTTCAGAAGGCGATTGAAATTCAGCCGGACTATGCCATGGGTTGGGCATGGCTGTCGATGTACTATGGCGGCGCCACTGTAGCCGGCCTTCTGGATCCGCGTATCGGCATGGACCCGATGGAACACAGCGCCGGCAGGGCCATGCAGCTCGATCCGAATCTGGCGGAGTCGCACCAGGCCATGGCGGCCGCGCTGGCCTTCCACCGCTGGGAGTTCGCAGCGGCCGACCAGGAGATCCTGCGTGCGATTAGCCTCGACCCCCATAATGCCGAGTCTTATCTCCTGCGCTCCAAGATCCTGATCATCCTGAACCGCCACGCGGAGGCAATCGACAGCGCGAAAAAGGGGATGGAGATCAACCCCTTCCAGAAACCCATGGAGCTGCTGTATTTCTATTTGTCTGCGCGGCGCTACGATGACGCCATTCAGGAGGGAGAGCTGCGACTGAAGGACTTTCCCGCCCATTCGACACTGCTGTCGCTGACGACGGAAGCGTACCGGTGTAGGGACATGTATGGCGCAGCTGGGAATGCCAAACGCAGAGACACCAGCGATATCGCGACCTTCTCGTTCGCCTGCGGCGGGTTGAGCATCGGTTTCGCAACGCGGCTGCATGAAGCCGCTGGAGATCCGCAATCCGCAGCTGCCCTGCGGCGGGCCTATCAACAAGCTGGGCTGCACGGAACTGTTCGCTGGCAACTTGCGCGACGCGAAAAACGGTCGAAGAGCTCCTACGTTTCTCCTGTAGAACTCGCCT
>DATEPN010000145.1:0-11678 GCA_035273225.1 Acidobacteriaceae bacterium
TGTATGACTCGCCGAAGAAGGAGATCACGTCTGTCGTGGTGGCTCCGGACGGGAGCATTTACGCGGCGGGCGTGGGGCAGAAGGGGCGGAACACGCTGCCTCCGCTGCCGGTGACGGGGCAGGCGACGGTCACGGCGACGATCACGATTGTGCAGCCGGGATCGGTGCAGGCCTTTACGGGAAACACCCTGATTCCGGACGGGTCGGAGGTGTACGAGATTCCGAAGGGAACGCAGCCACCGCGGAAGATCTGGGCAGGGAAGGATGACATTGTGTACGCGCTGGCCTGGACGCAGGACGGCGTGCTGGCGGCCAGCGGGAATCGCGGGCGGGTGTACCGGATCCAGGATGACGGGACGTATGCCGATGTGGCGCATCTCGAAGCGTCGCAGGTGACGGGCTTTGCGGATTCGGCGAAGGGCTTCTATGTGAGCACGGCGAATTCGGGGAAGGTGTATCTGCTGAGCCACGGACCGGCGGCCGAGGGGACATATACCAGCGAGGTGTTCGACGCGGGGATGTTCGCGCAGTGGGGACGCGCGGAGGTGCAGACGGGAACCGGGCAGCCGGGGGCGTTCCAGATGTACGCGCGGGCAGGGAACATTGAAAATCCCCAGCGTGCGTGGAGCGACTGGAAGCCGGTTACGCCGAATCAGGGGGCGATCGGGATTGAGTCGTCGCGGTTCATGCAGTGGAAGGTGGTGGAGCATCCGGGGAGCGTGGTGACCGGCGTGGCCATCGATTACCTGCCCGTGAATATGCCGCCGGTGGTGGATGAGGTGGTGGTGACGCCGGGAGCGCGGGCGGTGACGAATCAGCCCCCGGCGGGGCAGCCGCAGCAGATCACGATCAATTTTCCTTCGCAGCAGAATTCAGGCGTGACCTTTGTGCAGCCGGAGCAGGGGAGGGAGCCGCTGCCCGCGGTCAAGGAACGGAACGCGGTGACGGTGCGGTGGGCGGCGCACGACGACAACGGCGACGATCTGATGTTCTCGCTGTTCTATCGGGGAGAGGGAGAGCACAACTGGCAACTGCTGAAGGACCGGGTGAATGAACGGTTCTACTCGTTTGACGCGACACAGTTGCCGGACGGTCATTATCAATTGCGTGTCGTGGCGACGGATGCGCCTTCACACAATCCGGGGGAGGCGCTCACAGGAGACCAGGTGAGCGACGATTTCCTGATCGATACGACGCCCCCGGTGGTCAGCGGGCTGCAGGCGGCGATGGAGAACGGGAAGGTGCATGTCTCGCTGACGGCGACGGACGCGATCTCGCCGGTTTCGCATGCCGAGTACGCAATCGACGCCGGAAACTGGCAGTACGTCGAGCCGGCGGGCAAGATTGCGGATTCGCTGACGGAGAAGTTCGATTTCCTGGCGCCGATTCCTCCGCCGAAGCCGGGAGCACAACCGCCGGTAGATCGCAGCGAGCATGTGATCACCGTGCGGGTGTTCGACCGGGAAGACAATGCGGTGACGGTGAAGAAGGTCGTAGCGGGTAGCCAGTAGCTCGTAGCGGATGCAATTCCGAAATCATGCGATTTGAACTGTTCGTAGCGGCGCGGTATTTGCGGGCCAAGCGCCGCCAGGCGGTGATCGGGATCATTACCTGGATTTCGATTGCGGGCGTGGCGGTGGGCGTGGCGTCGCTGATTCTGGCGCTGGCGATCACGAATGGCACGCGGCGGGATATGCAGGAGCGGCTGCTCAGCTCGACGGCGCACGTGGACCTGATGCGCACGATGAGCGACGGGATCCGCGACTGGCGTCCGCTGATGGAGCGGCTGGAGAAGTTGCCGCACGTCGTGGCAGCGGCTCCGGGGCTCTACGAGCCGGTGCTGATTTCGCGGGGCGCGCGGGCCGGAGGAGCGATGCTGAAGGGCATCGTGCCCGCGGACGAGGCGAAGGTCTCGGATATCCTGCAACATCTCAGCGCGGGCAGTGAGGCGCCGCTGCGGGAAACGGGTAATGCCCATGCGATGACGGGCGAGCCGACACCGCCGATGATCATCGGGACCGACCTGGCGGACTCGATCGGGGCGAAGGTGGGGGATACGGTCATGGTGACCAGCCCGCAGGCCGATCTGACGCCCTACGGCCTGATCCCGAAATACCAGCGGTTCCAGGTGGCCGGAATCTTTCACTCCGGGTTTTATCAATACGACTCCAGCTTTGGGTTTGTGCGGCTGAAGGATGCGCAGGCGCTGTTCGGGGAGCCCGACGTGATCTCGATCATCTCTTTCAAAGTGGACGATCTGTACCGGGCGAGGGCGATTGGGGAAGAAATTGAGAAGTCGGCGGGTCCGGGGTTCAGCACAACGAACTGGATGGAGCAGAACCGGGAGCTATTCCGGGCGCTCAAGCTGGAGCAGGCGGTCACATTCATTGTGATTGGGCTGATCGTGTGCGTGGCGGCGCTGAACATCCTGATCGCGCTGACCATGATGGTGATGGAGAAGACCAAAGACATTGCGGTGCTGCTGTCGATGGGGGTGCAGCCGGGCCAGGTGCGGCGCATTTTCCTTTACCAGGGGCTGCTGATCAGCGTGATCGGGACGGCCATCGGGCTGGTGCTGGGATACACGCTGGCCTGGGCGGGGCAGCACTACCGGTTCATTCATTTATCGGCAGATGTTTATTCGCTGGACTATCTTCCGTTCGCTCCGCGCATCCTACATGGCGTCGTGGTGACAGCCCTGTCATTGGGGGTGTCACTGCTGGCGACGCTTTACCCGTCCAGTTCCGCAGCGCGGATCCTTCCTGCTGAAGCTTTGCGGTACGAGTAGACCGAGGGGCGGGAGTTCGCATCCGGAAAGGGTCTGTCCGCACGAATGAACTGGAAAGCCTGCATTGTCTTTGTCTTCTTTCTTTGCGCCGCTCCGTTGTGTCAGCCGTATTCGTTCCTGACGCACGAAACGCTGATCGACATTGCGTGGGACGCATCGATTAAGCCGGTGCTGCTGAGCCGCTATCCGCGCGCGACTCCGGAACAGCTGCGCGTCGCCCGTGCGTTCGCATACGGGGGCGCGACGATTCAGGATGCCGGGTACTATCCATTCGGCCATGACTTGTTCAGCAACCTGACGCACTACGTGCGGACCGGGGATTTCATCACCAATCTGATTCACGAGTCGCGCAACATCAATGAGCTGGCGTTCGCGATTGGGGCGCTGTCGCACTACGTGGGCGATACGATCGGCCACCGCTACGCAGTCAACATCTCGGTGCCGGAGGCGTTTCCGAAGCTGGCAGAGAAATACGGCGCGGTTGTTACCTATGAACAGAGTCCCCATGATCACGTGCGCGTGGAGTATGCGTTTGACATCGATCAGCTGGGGCATGCGCGCTTTGCTCCGATCGGATATCTGCGGCATGTGGGCTTCCATGTCCCCGTGCGGCTACTGGATCGGGCATTCTATGACACCTATGGCGTAACGCTGCACAGCGTGATCGGCCATGAATTTCCGGCGTTTCGCTCGTACTCGTGGTCGGTGCGAACCCTGCTGCCGCGGGTGAGTTTCGCGGAGGTTCTGCTGAACCGGAAGCATTTCCCTCCGGATGAGGACAATGCGCAGTTCCATCAATTTGCGGACAAGCTGAAGGAGACGGACCAGTCGAACCACTGGGAAATGTACCGGAGGCACAGACCGAGTTTTCTGACGCGGGTTTTCGCGGTGGTCATCTTCATCCTGCCGAAATGGGGCGGCCTGTCGGATTTGTCGCTGCGCGGACCGACGCCCTCGTCGGAGCAGGACTACGTGACCAGCGTGAACCAGTCCGATGCCGAGTTTGCCAGCCTGCTGGCGAAGCTGGCGCAGGACGGCAAGAGCCGTTTCGAGGTGCCAGATCTGGATCTGGATACGGGATTTCCGACCAGGCCGGGAACGTACCGGATGACGGATCGAACCTACGCGAAGCTGCTGCACAAGGTAACACAAGAAAGCGCGCGTCCGCCGCTGGGTTTGCGCCAGAACATCATTGCGTTCTATTCCAATCCGAAAGCGCCCATCGAGACGAAGAAACACCACAAGCAATGGGACCGCGTGCAGCAGGAACTGGAGACGCTTCGGAATATGCCGGCGCAGCGAATTCCGAATGCGAAGTAATCTCACACCGCGAAGAGCACGATGGGCGGGGGATCTGCTCAGCGCAAGCGTGTATTCTGCAGCTACATGCAGCGCGTCCTGACAGCTCTTGTTCTGGTTCCGGTGGTGATTGCGGTTATTTTTTTGTCCCCGCGATGGCCGCTTCTGTTGCTGGCGATGGTGTTCGTTGCGGCGGCGCTGGCGTTATGGGAGTATCTGGGGCTGGCCGATGCGATGGGCGCGAAGACGCCCCGTGTCGCGACGATCATCTTCCTCGCTGTTTTCCTGGCTGCGGTGTTTCGCAGGCCGGATTTGATGGCTCCGGTGCTGGCGTGTATCTGCCTGGCGCTGCTCGTCGTGTGCGCTTTCCGATCACCAGTCGAGCGCGTCCTGCCGGATACGGCGTACTCGAGTTTCGGGCTGATCTATATCGGGTTTTCGATGTCGACGCTATACCTGCTGTCGACGCAGGATAACGGGCCGTCGCTGCTGCTCTTTCTTTTTTGCGCGGTGTGGTCCGGCGATGTGGCGGCGATGTACGTTGGGCGTTCGCTGGGGCGCCACAAACTGGCTCCGACGCTGAGTCCGAACAAGACGTGGGAGGGCAGCATCGCGTCGGTGGCCGGCAGTGTCGGCATTACGGTGCTGCTGCTGTACATCGCGGGCCAACTCGCTGCGCGCAGCGTGGAAGCCCTCTCTTACCCCGGCCTCCACTGGCACTGGATTGGGTTGGCGGTGCTGGTGAATGTGGGCGCGCAGGTCGGCGATCTGGTGGAATCAGCGATCAAGCGGGGCGCGGGCGTGAAGGACTCCGGGCATCTGCTGCCGGGGCACGGTGGCATGCTCGACCGGATTGATGCGCTGCTCCTGGCGGCTCCGGTGCTGTGGTACGCTCAGTTAGCGCAGCAGACGTTTTAACTGCGGCCGGTAGCCAGTGGCCGGTAGCAGAATCAGTTAGCGAGTTAGCTGGTTCGCTGTTCGTCACGGAAGAATCCTTCACTTGAAGCGCGTTGCCATTCTGGGATCGACCGGCTCTATCGGGCAGAGCACTCTGAATATCATTGAGAGCTACCCCGAGCGCTTCGCCGTAGTCTCCCTCGCAGCCGGACGCAACGTCGATGGAGCGCATGAGCAGTGTGTGCGCTGGCGTCCACAGGTTATTTCGCTGGCGACCGAAGAGCTTGCCGCGGAGTTGCAGCGGCGTCTGAAGCGTGATGGCGTGGAGACGGAAGTCGTCTGGGGGACGGAGGGGACGGTGCGCGTCGCCACGGTTCCTGAGGCGGATTTCGTGGTTTCGGCCATCGTGGGCGTTGCCGGTCTGCAGGCGACGTACGCGGCCGTCGAGGCAGGCAAGACGATCGGCCTTGCGAACAAAGAGGCCATGGTGGCCGCCGGCGAGATCCTGACCGAGGCGGCGCGGAGGAAAGGCGTAGCCCTGCTGCCGATCGACTCCGAGCACAATGCGGTGCACCAGTGCATGCGGGCCGGAGAGCGGCGCGAGGTGCGACGGATCTGGCTGACGGCTTCCGGCGGACCGTTTCGCAAGCTGCCACTGGAGAAATTTGCCGAGATCACGGTGGAGCAGGCCCTGAAGCATCCGACGTGGGTGATGGGGCGGCGGATCACGATTGATTCGGCCACGATGCTGAACAAGGGGCTGGAGATTATCGAGGCGTGCCGGCTGTTCGACCTGCCGCCGTCGGCGGTGAAGGTCACGGTACATCCTCAGTCAACGGTGCATTCGCTGGTGGAGTATATCGACGGGAGCCTGCTGGCGCAGATTTCGGTGACGGATATGCGGCTGCCGATCCTGTATGCGCTCAGCTATCCGGAGCGGGTGGAGTCGGACCTGCGATTCGATATGGAAGCCCTTGCGGATCTGCAGTTTGAGCAGCCGGATTTCCGGCGTTTTCCGTGTCTGCGGCTGGCGTACGAGGCGGCGGAGAAGGGCGGAGCGCACGCCATCGCCCTGAACGCCGCGGACGAGGTGGCGGTGGAGGCATTCCTCGAACGCGTCATTCCCTTCCTGGGCATCCCAGATACAATAGAGAGAGTTCTCGAGACAACACCCGAGACTCATCCGGCGACGATTGAGGAAGTGCTCGCCGCGGACCGCCATGCGCGGGAGGCGGCGCGCAAAGTCATGGCGGACGCGAAAGTTTCCGTTGCTGGTGGCAGGCCCTCCCGGTAGAGTGTTGATGCTCAAGCTTTAGTTCAACTATGTCTTTTGCTCTCGTTTCGATCGTGTCGTTCTTTGTTGTGCTCAGCGTGATGGTGCTGGTGCACGAACTGGGTCACTTTCTGGTGGCCAAAGCCTGCGGCGTCCGCGTGGAGACGTTCTCGCTGGGATTTCCGCCGCGGCTCTTCGGATTCAAGTACGGAGATACGGATTACTGCATCGGCGCGCTGCCGTTTGGCGGCTACGTGAAGATGTCCGGCGAGACGCCCGGGCAGGAGACCACGGGCGATCCGGGCGAGTTCAATTCGCATCCTCGCTGGCAGCGGATGCTCATCGTGGTGGCCGGGCCGGTAGCGAACTTCATTCTGGCGTTCGTGCTGATGGCCGGGTTCTACATGATGCATAACGAGGTCGCGGTCTATGAGTCGAGCCCCGCGGTCCTCGACGTGGTACCTGCGGGTTCGGCGGCGGGACAGGCGGGACTCAAGCCCGGCGACCGGATTGTCCGCTTCGACAACGTGCAGAATCCGACGTGGGAACGGGTGATCGAGCGCTCGGCCATCGATGCCAACTCGAACGCGGCGATTACCGTCTCCCGCGATGTGAACGGACAGGAGAAACAATTCAGCACGGTCCTGTTCATGAGCGATCCCTCGAAGGGGACGGACTTCGAAATTGAAAAGCTGGGTCTGCTGCCGCGAGAGCAGGACGGCCCAGTGATGGTGGAAGACGTGATGCCGGGCTATCCGGCAGCGAAGGCGGGCATCAAGGCCGGCGACGGGATCGTTTCGGTCGATGGTCAGGCGGTGCATGGCGTGCCTTCGATCAGCGCTGTCCTGAATGGCGGCGGCGGGCGCCTGGCGACGCTGGTCGTGCGACGGAATGGACATGACTTCACCGTCACGGCGCAGCCGACCTGGGCGGACTTCAGCGGCGAGCAGCCAGGATACCGGCTGGGATTCAGCGCGGTACCACCGCCGTTCCATGTGGAGCAGTTATCGCTGCCAAAGGCGGTAGAACATTCGATCGCATATAACCTGCGGAATTCGGGATACATTCTCGACATTCTGGGGCGGCTCTTCTCGCATCATGGAGCGGTGATGCAGCAGTTGAGCGGGCCGATCGGGATTGCGCGGGCGACGGGCGAAGCGGCCGAGGCGCACGGATGGGAGCCGCTGGTGGGACTCACGGCGCTGATCAGCCTGAACCTGGGGATTATGAACCTGCTGCCGATTCCGATTCTGGACGGCGGCACGATTCTGTTCCTGCTCATTGAAGGCGTGCTGCGGCGCGACCTGAAGCAGGAGTTCAAGGAGCGGGTGTACCAGGTGGCGTTCGTGATGCTGATCCTGTTCTTCGCTTTCGTCATGGTGAATGACGTATCGAAGCTGAACCTGTTCCCGAAGCTGAAGCCGTAGTTTTCTGCGGAGCTAAAACGGAAAGGCCTGCCCCATGGGCGGGCCTTTTGCTTTTGGCATGATGGTGGGAAGACAATAACCCGGAAGAGCGATGAGGAGCGCGGCCTGTGATGGCCGCATCCCATCAGGCAGGCCCGAAAAATCAATGCCGGAGAATTGCGCATGGAACGCCGCAGGTTTCTTCAGGGTGCCGCCGCAGCCGCAGCCGCTCTTGCCGCCGGGCAAGGCGCCGAAGGGCAGCAGACGAATCAGAACCCGCAGGATCAGCTGCCGCTGGGCGTGGAATTCATTACGTCACCGAACCCCAACGCTGCGCGGCTGATTCCGCGGGTGCAGCATCCAGGCACCATGCGGGGCGAGATGCTGTACCGGCCGCTGGGCACGACGGGCATCGAGGTGTCGGTGATCGGGATGGGCGGGTATCACCTGGGACAGAAGAAATTGCCGGAGCAGGAGGCGATCCGTCTGATCCACCAGGGACTGGACCGCGGGATCAACTTCCTCGACAACTGCTGGGACTACAACGACGGCAACAGCGAAGTGGTGATGGGCAAGGCGCTCGCGCAGGGAGGGTACCGCAAGAAGGCGTTCGTGATGACGAAGATCGACGGACGCACGCAGAAGGCGGCGCAGGAGCAGATCGATCAAAGCCTGCAGCGGTTGCAGATCGATCATCTCGATTTGCTGCAGCACCATGAGATTTTGCGCTTCGAGGATCCGGATCGCATCTTTGCCGAAAGCGGCGCGATGGAGGCGGTGCTGGATGCGAAGAAGGCGGGCAAGGTGCGGTTCATCGGGTTCACAGGCCACAAGGATCCGCACGTGCACCTCTACATGCTGGATACGGCGAAGCGGCACGGATTCCACTTCGACACCGCGCAGATGCCGCTGAACGTGATGGACGCGCATTTCCGCAGCTTCGCGCAGTTGGTGGTTCCGCGGCTGGTGACGGAGGGGACAGGAGTGCTGGCCATGAAGACGTTCGGGGATCACTTCGTGCTGGCCAGCAAGACGGTGGAGCCGATGGAGTGCCTGCATTACGGGCTCAATCTGCCAGTGTCGGTTGTCATTACGGGCATCGACAACGAGGACATTCTGAACCAGGCATTCAACGCGGTGAAGTCGTTCAAGCCGATGGATGAGCAGCAGGTGGCGGCGATTCTGGCGAAGACGCAGGATGCGGCGCTGACCGGGAAATGGGAGCCGTTCAAGACCACGTCGATGTTCGACGGGACGGCGCATCACCCGGAGTATCTCGGCTAAACATCTAGAGTGCGAGGGGCGGTGGCTGGAAGCCGAATTCTGCTTCGACAGCAGCGGCGACGGCGAGGACGAGTTCGTCGTCGTAAGGGCGGCCGGCGATCTGGACGCCGATGGGCAGGCCCTGCGCCGATCGGCTGACGGGAACGACGGCTGCGGGCGATCCGAGCAAATTGAACCACTGCGTATAGCGCATCGCATCGAGGTAGCTAACGGTGGCGCCGTCGATCATCCAGCTGCGCTCGAACGGCTTGAATGCCGGGATCGAGCAGACCGGGCAGAGCAGGACGGGGAACTCGCGCATTTCCTCGAGGAGCATGGCGCGGACTTTGTCGGACTCGACCCAGGCATCAAGCAGCGAATCGGCGGTGAGCGGCTGCTGCTCTCGGGCAATGGCGAGGAAATCGCGGAAGGTGGGACTGAGTTCCTCTTCGCGACCGCGAATGGTGGGTGCGTAGAGCATGGCTCCGCACTGCACGAAAAAGGTGAACCAGAGGCGGCGGGCGGCCTCGAGCGATTTGGGGCGGAAGGGCTTCACGGTGAATCCCTGCTGCTCAAGCGTCTGAGCGGCGGCGCGGACAGCCTCGCGCGTCTCTGACGTGACGGGCACGAGGCCGTCGTCTTCAAACCAGCCGATGGGGAACTGCTTGGCTTCTTCGCGCGAGAGGTTGCGATGCGGGAGGGGCGGGCTGGCGGGGTCTGTGGCGTCCTGACCGGCGAGGGTGCGAAACAGCAGCGCGACGTCGCCGATGGTGCGCGCCATCGGCCCAATCGCTCCGAGGAACGAGAAGGGTCCGAGGCACGGCGGAAGGTGTCCAGCGGCGGGAATGCGTCCGGCGGTTGGCTTGAGTGCGCAAATTCCGGTGAAATGCGCCGGTTCGCGGACCGAGCCGCCGCTGTCGCTGCCGAGCCCGGCGGCCGAGAGGCCGGCGGCGATGGCGGCCGATTCGCCTCCGCTGGATCCGCCGGCGGTGTGGTCGAGGTTCCAGGGATTGCGCGTGCTGCCGTGGAGCAGATTTTCGGTTTCGTAGGCCATCAGGAACTCAGGGCAGTTCGTGGTTCCGAGGAGGACGGCGCCGGTGTCGATGAGGCGCTGCACGACGACGGCGTTCTGCGTGGGGATGGAGCCGCGGTTGATGGTGCTGCCAATTTCGCAGCGGTAGCCGGCTACGGAAACCGATGATTTGACGGTCACGGGAAGGCCGGCGAGCACGCCCGAGAGAGGCCGTTTGGCCTGCGCGCGGATGCGGTCGGGGTCGAAGTCGACAATGGCGTTCAGTTGCGGATTGAGGCGGCGGATTTGCGCGATGTGCTCCTCGGCGAGTTCAAGCGGCGTGATTTCGCGGCGGCGCAGGAGCGCCAGCTGTTCGGTGGCGGCGAGGAGCGTGAGGGGCATCACGGAAGCGCTGATTATAATTTGGCGCAGTGAGCAGCATTTCTCCCGTCGAAGTGCCGTGGGCGCAGATTCTTGGTCGCGCGGCTGCCCGTCCCGAGCCGATTTTGATTCCTGAGGCCGCCGGGCGCTGCGTTCTGGTGACCGGCGCCGGGGGGTTCATTGGATCGGAGATGGTCCGGGCGCTGATTCGCTCGGGCGCGGCGCGGATCGTGCTGCTGGACATCTGCGAACTGCACCTTTTCGAGATTGCCGCCGAGATGGAACGGTGCGGCTATGCCGAGCGCTCGGTCGCGGTGCTGGGCAGCGTCTGCGATCGCGCGCTGCTCGATGAGGTGTTCGGCCGCTACCGGCTGGAGGTGGTGATCCATGCCGCGGCTCTCAAGCACGTGCCGCTGATGGAGGTGAATCCGCTGGCGGCGATCGAGAGCAATGCGCTGGCGACGTGGTGCGTGGCTGTGTCTGCTGAGAAGTTTGGGGCGCGGCAGATGGTGCTGGTCTCGACGGACAAGGCGGTGGCGCCGCGGAGCATCATGGGAGCGGCGAAACGGATCGCGGAACTGGTGATGCTGGAGCCGGCGCACGTGCGACGAACGGCGGTGCGTTTGGTGAATGTGATCGGGTCACCGGGGAGCGTGGGTCCGCTGTTTGCGGAGCAGATTGCGCGCGGCGGGCCCGTGACGGTGACGCATCCGGACGCGCGGCGGTATTTCGTGACACTGGAGGAAACGATTGCGCTGCTGGGGCAGGCGATGAGCGCGGGTGCGGGCGTGCTCGTTCCGGAGCCAGGCGATGCGATGCGGATCACGGAGCTGGCGCAGCGGATGATTGCGGCGAGCGGACGCGAAGTGGCGATTGCGTACACGGGGGAGCGGCCCGGGGACAAGCTGGATGAGGCGCTGGTCAGCAGGACGGAGCGGCTGGACGGTGCGGCGACGGCGGGTTTGCGTCGCGTGGAGAGTCTGACGGCGCCGAATCTGGAGGTGCTGTTGACTGCGCTTGAGGCAGCTGTGGCAGCACGGGACTTCCGCGTGGCGTTGAACGTGGTCTGCGATCTGATTCCTGATTATGAGCCGAGCGCAATGGTGCGCGGCGCGGCGGGACAGCCTGTGCGGGCGGGGCGATGAAGCGCCGCATCGCGGTCGTCACGACGTCGCGTGCTGACTACAGCCACCTGTATTGGCCGCTCAAGCTGCTGCAGGAGCATCCTGACGTTGAGCTGAAGCTGATCGTGATGGCGTCGCATCTGTCGCCGGAGTTTGGCGCGACCGTCGGCGAGATTGAGCGAGACGGGTTTGAGATTGCCGCGCGCATCGAGTGCCTGCTGAGTTCGGATTCCGA
>DATEPN010000146.1:0-5950 GCA_035273225.1 Acidobacteriaceae bacterium
ATCGTCGTCATCGGCGACGTCACGCCCGACGAGGCGAAGAGCGTCATCGAAAAGTGGTTCGGCGACTGGCACGCGACCGGAACAAAGCCGAATACGACCCTGCCGCCGATCCCGGTGAACAAGCCGAGCGCGGCGACTGTGGCCGATCCCGAGGCGGTGCAGGATTCGGTCACGCTGGCGGAGCAGATCGATATCAACCGCTTCAATCCGGATTACTATCCGCTGCAGCTTGGCAATCACGTGCTGGGCGGCGGATTCTACGCGACCCGCCTCTATCATGACCTGCGCCAGGAAGCCGGGCTGGTCTACAACGTCGATGTGGGCATGCACGCGGCCAAAACGCGCACCAGCTATTCCGTCGACTATGGCTGCGATCCGCCGAACGTCTCGAAGGCGCGCGCGATGATCGTGCGCGACCTGGATCAGATGCGCACCCAGAACGTCTCCGACGGCGAACTGCATCAGGCCAAGGCGCTGCTGCTGCGCCAGATTCCGCTAAGCGAAAGCAGCGAAGATGCCGTGGCCGCCGGGCTGCTGGGCCGCGCGGTCATGGGGCTCCCGCTCGACGAGCCGATTGCGGCGGCGAAGAAGTACGCGGCGCTCACGGCCGATGACGTCAAGGCGGCGTTCGCCAAGCACCTCAACCCGGAGAACCTGGTGCAGGTGGTGCGCGGACCGGCACCGCAGTAAAGGACAGCTGCTTATTAACCAATCAGGTGATGGCAGAGTCGTTAATCCCGGGGCGTCCGGCCAGTGTTTCCAATCACTTGCTCGGATGCTCCTCAATTTTCCTGCTAGCGCAGCAGGTCTTCCAGCGCCGCGCTCAGCTCCGTCTTCTCGTCCCGGTACTTGACGATGACAGGCGTGTAGACGCTCAGCCCCCACTCCTCAGCTTTGCCCTTCTTCACCGCGCGCGAGCCCGGGACGACGACTGCGTCTTCGGGAATGATGAGCACCCTGTCGGCCGTGGCGCGCAGAACCTCGCCGCGCACAACGTCGTACACCGGAGTGCCCCGCGTCAGGATGGTCCCGGCCGCCAGCACGGCGCGCCGGCGCACGATGGTGCCTTCATAGACTCCGCAGTTGCCGCCGACCAGCACATCGTCTTCAAGCACAACCGGGCTGGCGTTGACCGGCTCAAGGACGCCGCCCACCTGCGCAGCCGCGCTCAGGTGCACACGCTTGCCGACCTGCGCACAGCTCCCGACCAGCGCGTGCGAGTCGATCATCGTGCCCTCGTCCACATACGCGCCCACGTTGACGTACATGGGCGGCATCGCGACAACACTGCGCGCGAGATAGGCTCCCGCCCGCACCGACGAACCGCCGGGCACGATACGAATGCCCTGATCGGGCGTGAAGCGCCGGGGCGGATAGGTGTTCTTGTCGACAAAAGGAAAGCCTGCGGCGGCTCCGGGGCCGTGCTTCCTCGCGGCCCAACCTTTCTGCTCGCCATAGAAGTAGTCGCTCAGCGCCGGGCGATCCTGCGCTGCACTGTGGGTCGGGTCGGAAGCCGTGTCGGGCGGGTTCCAGGCGGCATCCCACGGATCCCTGTGAGCGCCGGCGACGGGATCGGACCCTTCCATTAGCCCGATGCGAAAGCCAAGCAGGATGCCCTGTTTCACCCAGGCATTCACGCGCCAACCGCTGGGAGAGGCGGAGTCGGGCTCGGCGGAGCGAATCGCTCCGGCCTCGAGCGCATCGCGCAGTTCGAGAAAGGCGGCGAGCGCGTCGGGATCGCCGACGGCCGCGGATCCGGCGCCGAAGTGCTGTTCGATGGTTTGCTGAAGGGTCATGTCCAAGCGAAGTGTATCAACGACCCGCAGTCCAAAACGGTATGCTGACCTCGACATGGCGCGAGCGAAGACAGCGCGTGCGATTCCCGGCGAGCTGGCGCTGATTGAGGCGATCCGGCGCAGAGCAGCGGCGACGCGCACCGTTGGGTTGCGGACGGGCATCGGCGATGACTGCGCCGTGCTGCGGCCGCGCGCGGGATACGAGGTCTGCGTTACGACGGACTTCTCGCTGGAAGGGCGGCACTTTCGCCGCGAGTGGCACTCGCCGCAGTCGGCGGGGCATCGCTGCCTGGCGCGGGGGCTCAGCGACCTGGCAGCCATGGGCGCAGAGCCGATGGCCGTCTTCCTGTCGCTCGCTGTGCCGGCCCGCACGCCGGCAGCGTGGGTCGATGGCTTCCTCGACGGACTGCTGGCGCTTGCACGCCGCTACAAAGTTCCTCTGGCCGGCGGAGATACGGCGGAGTCGCCGGAGCGCATCGCGGCGGACATCATCGCACTCGGGCAAATACCCGCAGGTAAGGCGCGGATGCGATCCGGCGCGCGACCCGGCGACGTGATCTATGTGACCGGCGCACTGGGCGGAGCGGCGTCGGAACTGGCGGAACTCGGACAACGGCCGGCAAAGTTCCGCAGGCTGACGCGCGCCGTGGCGGGTCATCCGCATCTCTTTCCCGAACCGCGCCTCGGCGTCGGCCGCCGCCTGCACGGAATGGCCACCGCGATGATCGACATCAGCGATGGGCTCTCGACCGACCTGATGCATCTGTGCCAGGCGTCGGGCGTCGCGGCGGAGATCGAGGAAGCTGCGCTGCCTGTGCATCCGCTCGCGGCTGCCTTGAGCGATGCGCTGGGGCTCGCGCTGCACGGCGGTGAGGACTATGAGCTGCTGTTTACGGCTGCGCCCAACGCCCGTGTCTCACGGAGGATTGCGGGCGTGCCGATCAGTCGTATTGGCACAGTGCGGCCGGTGCGGCGCGGGCGGCGGGCGATCACGATGACGATGCGGTCAGGGGGGCGGATGCCGATCGAGGCGGCGGGGTGGGAGCACTTCCGATGAAGACGACGGGATCGACGCTAATCGCCTGCCTTGCGGCGGCTAACGTCAGAATCCCGCGAGATCCACCAGAGCACTTCGCCGAAGATCTTCCACTTCGAGGCGTTGCTCACGTCGAGGGGCGCGTACTTGTGATTGGCTGACACCAGCAGGTCGGCGCCGGAGATGCGCTGGAAGCGCGCGATCTTGAATCCGAGGTCGCGGTGGGAGACGACGGTGAGCCGCTGGTTCAGGGACTCACGATCCGTCGAAGCCGTGTCAATGAAAACCAGGGAGTCCGGGGCGATGACCGGCAGCATGGAGTCGCCGCGCAGATGCATGCCGATGACGTTCTCCGGATGCGGGCACCAGTCGAGGGGAGCAAGCAGCACGTCTTCCACCTCGGCCTCGGAGACCTGCACGTTTTTGCGCGGTGGAACGTGGTCTCCGTAAGCCACCACATTCAGAACCGGAATCGCGACGGCGTTTCCGGTAAAGGGCTGCGACTGTTTGGTTGCGGAGACGACCCTGAAGTCCTCGAGGCGGGCGCGGAGGGAGCCAAGCATGCGGCGCGTGCCATTGTCGGGCAGGCCGGAGAGGTCCATCCCGGCGCGTTCCCAGAAGTAAACGCCCTCTTCAGGCCCCGAGAGATTCCCCAGCGCGACATAGGTCTGGGCTGTGGGCTCGTGCTTGCCCTGAACCCAGCGCGAGACGGTAGCCGGCGACACGCCAAGCCGGTCCGCCAGTGCCGACTGAGTTAGTTTCAAGCCGTCGAGCAGACGCCTGATCCGCTCGGACCACTCCTCGGATGCCATGGATACTCCTCAAGCCGGGCCCTTGCGCTTCTGCAATTGCGCTAATGAAATCAATAACTTATCTGCAATTCTGGCTATCCTACCAGAATTCCTGCGCATCTGAGGCTTCGATACCACTCGGAGCCATCGCAGAAAAAAAGACGGGGACGATCACTACCAGGGCGGAACGCCAGGGAACGGAAGAGAGCGGGCGATGCGGCCTGAGCCGGGGAACGAAAGGAGAACCGACGCGCTGTCGTTCAACGGACAGCCTGCGGTCAGGGTACGCCTGTTCGCTGTAAGGAATACATAAAAGCGCCGGGACCTTCCGGCACACAAAAGTTGTGACGCGTTTGAGGTGCGATGGTGACCGGTGTTGAGGCGAAGCGGATCCTGATTGTGGATGACGAAGCAGAACTGACCGAATCCCTGATCCCGATCTTTATGCAGAATGGTTATGACGTGCGGATCGCCGTGTCGGCGGAGGAGGCGATCGACTCGATCGCCACCTGGATACCGGATCTGGCTTTGATCGATGTGGGACTGCCGCGGATGAATGGCATCGATCTGGCCGTTGCCGTACGCAAAGTGCAGCCGAATTGCCGCGTTGTCCTCTTCTCGGGGCAGGAGACGACGGAGGAACTGCTGACCGAGGCAGCACGCCAGGGAAACGTCTTCGAGTTTCTGGCCAAACCGCTGCATCCGCTGTTCATGCTCGACTATGTGGCGAGCCGTCTGGCGGCACGGCCGCCGAAGAAGCTGGCGAACTGAAGGAAGCAGCCGGCAGTTCGTAGCCAGTGGCCTACCCGCTCAGCAACAGGAGACGAGAAGGCCCCGGCTTCCTTTCGGGAAAACCGGGGCCACCTGTTACAGACAGACCTGTAAGCCGGATTCTGTCGAGGACGGCCATTCCTCTTGGTGGGGCATTACTGCACCACTCCAGCGACCTACCCGAAACTTCCATCCCTTGCGGGATGCCCCTGCGGGGCTGACGCGCCGGGCCGGCACGTACCGCCGTTGCCGGCGGGCTTGTTCCCTATTTGGTCTTGCTCCGTGTGGGGTTTACCCTGCCTCCGCCGTTACCGCCGGAGCGGTGCGCTCTTACCGCACCTTTTCACCCTTACCCATGTCTTGCGACGCGGGCGGTATGTTCTCTGTGGCACTGGCCGTCCCTGAGCCTTGACGCTCAGGGCCCGGATGTTATCCGGCACACTGCCCTGCGGAGTCCGGACTTTCCTCCACCGCCGCGCCTGCGCGCTGCGGCAGCGGCCGTCCAGTCTGCCTGCCTCTCTATTCTAGTCGATCGCCTGGGGTTGAGGCTGGAGGCACCCGGTTGGGCGAGGCTCGCCTGAGGCGGTGCCGATGTGCTGTATAAAGGGCCATGCTTGCGCGGCTCTTCTCTTTAGTGCTCGGCTTGTGCTGTGCTTCCGGCCTCTGCTTTGCGCAGAGCGAGGCGGCGTGGACGACGCCGATCGCTCCGTTCCGGATCGCGGACAACCTGTACTACGTCGGCAGCCAGGATCTGGGCAGCTACCTGGTGGTCACGCCGCAGGGGAACATCCTGATCAATCCGAACCTGGCCAGCTCGCCGCCGCAGATCCGGGCGAGCGTGGAGAAGCTGGGGTTCCGGTGGGCGGACACGCGGATCCTGCTGAACAGCCAGGGGCACTTCGACCACATGGCCGGGGCGGCGGAGGTCGTCCGGGAGACGCATGCCCGGAACATGGTGATGGACGGCGATGTCGCGGTGGTTGAGTCGGGCGGGCGGAAGGACTTCATGGTCGGGTCGGCGAAGGTGCCGACGTATGCGCCGGTGCATGTGGACCGCGTGCTGCATGACGGCGACACGGTCTCGCTGGGCGGGGTGACGCTGACCGCGCACAAGACTCCGGGGCATACGCGGGGGTGCACCACCTGGACGATGCGGGCGCATCTGCCGGGCGAGCCGGCGGGGACGCTGCGGGACGTGGTCATCGTCGGCGGCGTCGGCTTCTGGCCGGAGTACCGCTTCGTCGCAAGGCCGGGGCATCCGGTCAGCTATCCGGGGATCGTCCAGGACTTCCGGAGCACCTTTGCTTCCCTGCTCGCGCTGCCATGCGACGTCTTCCTCGGGGCGCATGGGGAGTACTTCGGGATGCTGGGGAAGCTTGAGCGGTATCCGCAGGAGGGGCCGCGCGTGTTTCTGGACCATGCGGGGTATGTGCGGTTTGTCGAGGAAGCGCGGGGGAACTTCGAGCGGGAGATGGCGAGGCAGAAGTCGGCAGTCGGCAGTCAGCGGTCGGCAGCCGGTGGCCTGTAGTTCTGTGGAATCCCAAGTCTGCCAACGG
>DATEPN010000147.1:0-2967 GCA_035273225.1 Acidobacteriaceae bacterium
CGCCGAGGTCTACGTCAAAGCCGAAGGTCTCCAGCCCATCGGCAGCTTCAAGCTGCGCGGCGCATACAACAAGGTCGCCCAGCTCACCCCCGACCAGCGCAGCCGCGGCGTGATCACCTACTCGAGCGGCAACCACGCTCAAGGAGTCGCCTACGCCGCCCGCGCCGTCGGAGCCAAAGCCGTGATCGTCATGCCCTCGAACGCGCCCGAGGTGAAGAAGCGCGCCACCGCCGCCCTCGGCGCCGAGATCGTCGAAGTCGGCCCGGCCAGCTCCGACCGCAAGACCAAAGCTGAGGAGCTGGAAGCCCGTCACGGCTACGTGATGATCCCGCCTTACGACGACGAACAGATCATCGCCGGCCAGGGCACCTGCGGCCTCGAGATCCTCGAGGACCTGCCCGACGTCGACCTGGTCCTCGCCCCGGTCAGTGGCGGCGGCCTGCTGAGCGGCGTCGCCACCGCCATCAAGCTGTCCGACGATGCGGTCCGGGTGATTGGCGCCGAGCCCGAACTGGCCGCCGACGCCCAGGAGAGCTTCCGCTCCGGCCATCTGGTCACCTGGCCCGCGGAGAGGACGACGCGCACCGCCTGCGATGGTCTCCGCACGCAGTCCCTGGGCGCTCTGAACTTTGAACACATCCGCGCTTATGTCGACGAAATCATCACCGTGAGCGAAGCCGAGATCCGCCAGGCGATGCGGGTCCTGCTGTACAGCGCCCGCCTCACGCCCGAGCCCAGCGGAGCCGCCTCGGCCGCCGGACTCCTCTACCACGCCGCGGAACTGCTGCCCTTCCGCAAGGTGGTGATCGTCATGAGCGGCGGCAACGTCGAGCCGGAGGTCCTCCAGTCCGTCCTTGCCGGGAAAGCCGACCAGTGAGACGAACCAGCCTGTTTCTGCGTCATAACCTCGTCATGCGTCTTTCGTTCGTCGGACCCCTTGCCCTGCTGCTCGCCGCAGCCGGATCTTCGGCCCTCGCCCAGAAGCCCTTCCCTGGTGCGCCGATTCCCAAAAACGGCACGCTCGCAACCACCATCTACACCGCCAGCCTGTACGCGACGGCCGACGAGGGCGCGCAGCGCATCGCCGACATCGTCCCAGGCCGCGAACTCATCGTCGTCGAGCGCAATGGCAAATGGCTGCGGGTCTTTGCCAATACGGACGCTCCGGACACCCGCGAGGCCGACCGCCCCCTGCTGGCGCCGGAAAATGAAGCCCAGCCCATCTCCGGCTGGATGATCGACAAAGGAATCGTCGACCAGAATACGCAGCATGGAGACCTCATCCTCTTCGGAGCCGCGGACGCTGCAGAGGAGGCCGCCGCCGTCCCCAATCCGCCTCCGCACCTGGCCGAGGAGGCTCGCCTGCTCTACCGTCGCGTCGCCATGATGTACCCCCAGTCGCCCTTCACGCCGGAAGCGATGTACCGCGCCGCCGACATCCGCTGGCAGATCCAGAAGGCCGACGCCTCCACCCTGCCCTCCGCCCACGAGAAGGAATCTTATCTCCGCGAGCAGATGGACGAAAACGAGATGAAGGCCGTCCAGAAGTATTTCCCCCACACCCGCTGGGCCGATCTGGCCGCCTTCGACCTGATCGACAACAAGCTCTGCGGCGACTGGCAGGGTTCGGAAAAGTGCCCCGAGCAGGAGACCGGCTATTTTCTGAAATACGTCGACGAGCATCCCGATTCGCCCAAAGCCGCCGAAGCGCTGTACAACGCCGCCTGGCGTGAGGCGGCCGCCGGCGATATGTGGGCCGCGGACGGGAACAACAAGCGCGCCGACCAGGATCGGAACTTCGCTCGCGGCGTCCTGGCCCGGATGGAGCAGAAGTACGCCGCCTCGCCCTTCACCGCCCGGGCTGCCGCGATGATCTATAAGGTGGATCAGGGGATTCCCATCTACGGCAGCAGCCGCCAATGAGTAACCCGAAAGCGGGTTAAGCGCCTCGATTCCCCCCGCCCGGCGCCTCTGGCCTCCCCGGCCCGACCCTGAGATAATCGTCTTGCTCTGGGGGTTCGGGCATGGCAGCAGTGCCGTGCGACCTGCGTCCCCGATGAAACCCGTTCGCCTGGTTCTCACACCGACCCGCAACCGCCGGCTCAATGAGCTGGTGGGCATGCTGGTTTTCGCTTCCGCGACCCTCCTCTTTCTCTCGCTCGTCTCCTGGCACCCGACCGACCCCTCCTTCAACACCGTAGGGCCGGGCCCGGTGCGCAACTGGATCGGCCCCGTCGGGGCCCACATCAGCGACCTCCTCCTCCAGTTCGAGGGGCTCTCGGCCTACCTGCTGCCCCTGCTCATCGGCGGTCTGGGCTGGACCTGGCTGCGCTCGCGTCCGGCCGGCTCGCCCGGCGCCAAGCTCCTCGGCATCCTCCTCTCGCTGCTCTTCTGCCCCGCACTGCTGGGCCTGCTGCCCAGCCATCCGCACTTCCCCTACGGCCTCCCGATCGCCGGCCTGACAGGCCGCCTGGTCACCGACCTGCTGGTCCGCTTCCTCAACTTCCCCGGCGCCTGCATCGTCACCGTCACCCTGGTCGCAGCAGCGGTCTACCTCTCCACCACCTTCAGCTTCAACACCGCCCGCGAATGGATCGGGATCAAGTTCGCATTCCTCCTCGCCTGGCGTGACCGCTGGGCCAACTGGCGCAAGGAACGCGCGAAGCGGAAGGAACTCCGCGCCGCCGAGAGGCTGGACCGCCAGCACGAAAAGGAACTGGAGCACGCCCGCAAAGCCGCGGAAAAAGAGGCAAAAAGGGCTGCGAAGGCAGCAACCATCCCTGTGGGGGCAGCATTCGCGGAGGACGCGGACGAGCCGCAATCGCGCCGCGGAGGGTTTTCTGAGACTCAGGCTCCGGTGCACATCGACCCGGTACCCAGCACTCCGGCGCTGTGGGACCAGATGCCGCGGCACGTCGCGCCCGATCCTCCGGCGATTATGGAAGCTGAACCCGAAGAGGAGCCCGC
>DATEPN010000148.1:0-3737 GCA_035273225.1 Acidobacteriaceae bacterium
ATGCCCTGGATGACGCCGCCGTTGATCTGGCTGATGGTCTGCTCGGGGTTCATGGGACGTCCGCAGTCGTGGACGGAGAGCACGCGCTTCACGTGGATGCGGCCGAGTTCGGTGTCGACCTCGACTTCGGCGACGTCGACACCGCCGTAGGTGAGGTACTTCGACTTGTCGTAGTCGGGTACGCGCTTCGCCTGCGCGGTGACCTGGCTGCTGGTCATCTTCGCGGCGGCGCGCTTGAAGCTCATCGGCTGGAACTTGCCCGACTTGCTGCGGACTTCACCATCGACGAGGACGAGGTCGGCGGGTTCGGCGCCGAGGCCGGGGGCGATCTCGGCGAGGAATTTCTGCGAGGCCTGCCAGGCCGCGTCGCGCACGGCGGGCGTGAGCGAGAGCGTGGTGACGCTGCCTCCGGAGTTCGGGCCTTCCGGATAGTTGGTGTCGCCGACTTTCACGGCGATCTGCGCAGGGGGCACGCCGAACTGCTCCGCGAGGATCTGCGCCATGACGGTCTTGATGCCGGAGCCGATGTCCTGCACGCCCGAGAGCACCTCGAGCGAGCCGTCGCGGTGAACGCGGACTTCGGCGTTCGACCCCATGCTGACGAAGCGATACCAGACGGACTGCGCGAGTCCGACGCCACGCTTCACAGGGCCCGCGTCGGCGCCGGCCCGGGGATTGCGCGACTTCCAGATGTCGCTATCGCGGACGATCTGGCGCTCGACGCGACGAACAGGGTGCTCGTCGGTCTTGTCCCGCAGATCGATGGGATCCATGTTGAGTTTCACGGCCAGCTCGTCCATGGCCTGCTCCAGAGCGAACGCTCCCGGCGGATGGCCGGGAGCGCGCATCGACGCTCCCGGTCCGGCGTTGATGAAGACGTCGTTGTCTTCCGTATGTTTGGAGACGGATTTGTACAGGTTCTGCACCGGACCGGAGCACCCGGCGCCGGTGCCACATCCGGCCGTGCCGTAGCTCACCAGATGCATCGCTGTGAGGGTGCCGTCCCTCTTTGCACCGATCCGGAGCAGCTGATCGGAGCTGGGGCGATTGCCGACGGAGAGATGTTCTTCCTCGCGCGTGAGCATGAGGCGAACGGGGGCGCCTGCTTTCTTTGAGAGCATGGCCGCGGCGATGCCGTGATTGCCGGCGCCGAACTTCGCGCCGAATCCGCCGCCCATGTATTCAGTGATGACGCGAACCTTCGAGGCGGGAAGCTTGAAGTAGCCGCATAGCTCTTCGCGCACGCTGGCGGTGCCCTGCGTCGAGGCCCACATGGTGAGCATGTCGGGTTTCCAGTCCGCGACGACGCCATGCGTCTCGAGCGCGGAGTGCGTCTGCACATGCGTGACGTAATGACCTTCGACAACGACGTCAGCGTCCTTCAGACCCTGCTCAACATCGCCGATGCGGTGCAGCGAGGGGCCGTGCACATTCCCGGTCTGCTTGACGTCGCGCGGACCGCCTCCTCCGCCGGCGCTGCCCTCGGCATCGGCGGCTCCGGGGAAGACGAGCGGCGCGTCGCCGGCGCGCGCCTTGTTCTGATCGACAACGAAGGGCAGCTTGTCGTACTGGATCTTGATCAGCGCGGCGGCTTCCTCTGCGGCTTCGGGCGTCGTGGCGGCGACGGCCGCAACGGGCTGGCCGGCGTAGCGCACAACCGGATATTTGCCCTGATCCAGGGAGGCGTCGCGCAATTCGGCGTTGCCGTCGATGTGCTGGAGAACGTACACGGCACGGACGCCGGGATACTTCTCGGCAGCGGATGTGTCGACGGAGACGACCTTCGCGTGCGGCACCGCGGCGCTGGCGAATCGGCCCCAGAGCATGCCCGGCAACTGGACGTCCGCGGTGTAGCGGGCCTGTCCGGTGACTTTGGCACGGCCGTCGTAGCGTTCGGTATGGTGGCCGACGTAGCGCAGGTCTTTGTTCGTGGGCCAAACCGGAGGTTCGCCGGGCGGAACCTGGCGGGTTTCGTCGTGCAGCGTATAGCCGGGCACGCCGACCGGCATGCTCACGGATTTTTTGGGCGGAGCGTCCGCGGCCTGTGCGGCAAATGCGTTTTCTTCAGGATGATTCTTCATCGCGCGCCTCCCTTATGCCTGACGTGTGCGTCCGGCCGCCTCGAGCGTGGCGGCGAAGACTTTGGGGTAGGTTCCGCAGCGGCACAGATTGCCGGACACAGCGCGGCGGACGTCGTGCTCGGTGGGCTGCGGATTGTGCTCGAGCAGAGAGGCGCAGCTCATCACCATGCCGGGCGTGCAGAAGCCGCACTGCATCGCGTCATTGCGGATGAAGGCCGCCTGCACCGGGTGGAGTTCGCCCTCGGGCGCGATGCCTTCAATGGTCGTAATGTGGTGGCCGACGGCGTCGATGGCGAGCACCATGCAGCTGTTCACCGGCGTCTTGTCGAGCAGGACGGTGCAGCCGGAGCAAACGCCGCGATCGCAGATGACCTTGGTCCCGGTCATGCCGAGATGGTTGCGGAGCGCGTCGGCCAGCGTGGTGCGCGGCTCCAGCTGAACGGTGTGCTCTTTCCCGTTCACGTGCAGCTGCATTGGCACCGGGCCGGGGCCGAGTTCGTGCGCGCCGGAGGCTGCTTCGGGCGCCATTTCCGCTCGCAGCGTCTGAACGCCTTCGAGCAGCGCGGTACCGGCGGCGGTCATGCCGGCGCCTTTGAGGAAGCCGCGCCGCGAGATACCTTTGCGCTCGTGTTCCGGAGGACGGGAGTTGTTGCTGGAATCCGACATGGCCTGCTCCTGCACCGCTGGCGCGGTGATTCTGAAGAAAAGCCACTATAGCTCCGGCAGTGGCTCGCAGTAAATCGCCGGGCGATGAATTCCGGGGCGACCGTTCGCAGCTAACCGTTCCCGAGGCGGCGGCGATAACATCTGTCGTGCTGCCCTATGATCGGTAGCGATGGGTGAAGCGGGGAACTTTGCGAGCTATCCCAGCCTGCGCGATCGCGTGGTGGTGGTGACCGGCGGCGCGAGCGGGATCGGGCAGGCAATCGTCGAAGCCTTCGCTGCCAATGGCGCGCGGGTCGCATTTCTCGACCTGCAACGCGAGGCCGGCGAAGCGCTTGCTGCGCGCCTTGAAGCTGAGGGCGCGGAGCGGCCGCTTTTTCTTACCTGCGATCTGACCGACGCGGCGGCGATTGCGCGCGCGGTGGCGACGATTCTGCAGCGATTCGGCACGGTGGACGTGCTGGTGAACAACGCGGGGAACGACACGAGGCACTCCATCGACGAGGTCACGGCGGAGTTCTGGGACCGCACCATGGCCGTGAACCTGAAACACCAGTTCTTCGTCACCCAGGCGGTGATTCCGGCGATGCGGCAGGGGCGGCGCGGGTCGATCATCAACATGAGTTCCATTGCGTGGGTGATTCCGTCGATCAATGTGCCAGTGTATGTGACGGCGAAGGCGGCGATTGTGGGCTTGACGAAGACGCTGGCCCATGAGCTGGGGCCGGACGGCATTCGCGTGAACTGCGTGATGCCGGGGGCGATTGCGACAGAGCGGCAGATGCGGCTGTGGTTCACGCCGGAGTATCAGGCCGAGATTCTGGCGGCGCAGTCCCTGAAGCGGATGCTGATGCCGGAAGAAGTGGCGCGGCTGGTGCTGTTTCTGGCGGCCGATGACAGCTCGGCGATCACAGGGCAGAACCATGTGATTGATGGCGGCTGGGTGTAAACCGCAGGGGACAGGGTGTACGGTTGAGGTCCTTCGATGATTCA
>DATEPN010000149.1:0-4608 GCA_035273225.1 Acidobacteriaceae bacterium
GGGGCGATCCCGTATTACGATCCGCTCCGCCTGGACCGTGACGCCCGCCTGATTCTTGAAAACACTGCCCGCGAAGTTCGTGAACAGGGAGTTGTCTGCACGACGGCGGTGCGCCACGGCTTTGTGCCCGATGTAGTCGCGGAAATCGTCAATAATTCCGGCGCCGGACGCCTGATCATCGGCACGCACGGGCGACGCGGACTGAAGAAGTTCGTCCTTGGGTCCATTGCCCGGCAGCTGCTCGAGTCCGTCGACGTGCCGGTCTGCACGGTAGGACCGCGGGCGCATAAGACGCCGAACGCGGTCGAGAGCATCCTCCACCCCGTTTCGCTGGCCGGACTCCATGAGGCCAGCGCGAGTCTGTCGTTTGATCTCGCCCGCCAGTTCGACGCCGGTCTGCTGCTGCTGCACGTAGTTGCGCCTACGGCCTCGGTGAATCGCGATCCAGGCAAGACCGTCAGCCTCGCGACTGCGCAGCTGGAGCGCCTCATTCCCGCCGTGGCGCGGAGCTTCACGCAGGTGCAGGCGCGCATCGCGCTGAGCTCGGTCGTCAACGAGATTCTGGCCGTGGCGGAAGAAACGCAGGCGGGTTTGATCGTGCTGGGTGTGCATGCACCCGCGCACAGCTGGCTCCCCGGAACGGAGCCGGCGGCATACAAGATTCTCGTATCGGCCCCATGCCCGGTGTTGTCGCTGCGGGTGAACCCGATCCGGGAGAAGGCAAAAGCAGAGCAGAAAGAAGAGGCAAGCCCCGTAGTTCTCGGCTGAAGGCAGACACTGTCATGAGGATTTCGACTCTGGAGTACGTGCGTGTAGTGTGCCAATCCAGCATGCAGGGTGCAGGCTCTCTATCTGCGAGACGGTGGTATGTATGCGGTTGATTTCCCTGGCGGAGCCGCTGAAGGTGAAGGCCAGATTATTCTGCGGAGGGTCGTCTGGCTGTGCGACATCTGCGGCGGGCAGTGCACCGTCGAGACCCGGAGGCGGCCGGGTCGGCAAGTGCGGCCTCTCAGGAGCCCGCGGGAAATCGGTCGGCCTGCGCCGGAGGCGCTCAACTGAATGCCTGTATTGACGAGAAACACGAGTCCAACCACGCGCCAGGTCGCCGAACGATGCGCGCAATGCACCGAGCGCAGCGAACGCATCTTCTGCAACCTGCCCGACGATGCGATCGAGCGCTTCGATGAGATCGCGATGCAGATCGCCTATCCCAGCCGGTCGATTGTGTTCGAAGAAGGGCAGCGCGCGTCCGGCATATTCGTCGTCTGTAGTGGACAAATCAAGCTCTCCGCCACCTCGCGCGATGGCCGCACCATGATCCTCAAGATCGCTCTCCCCGGCGACGTGCTTGGCCTCACCGCAACGCTGAATGACCTGCCCTATGAAGTCACCGCCGAAACTCTTGAGCCGTGCCAGATTCGCAGCGTCCGTCGCCGCGATTTTCTTGACTTCCTCGCGCAGTTCGGCAACGTCAGCCGCCAGGCAGCACAGGTGATCGCGCGTGAATACCACGAAGTGTTCCTTGATGCGCGGCGCCTGGCACTCTCCGGATCCGCGGCGGGACGGCTGGCGCAACTGCTTCTGGACTGGGCACGCACCAGTTCGTGCGGCAAGCCCGAGATGCGCTTCACAATGGCGCTCACGCACGAAGAACTCGCCAATATGGCGGGTACCTCGCGCGAAACGGTCACGCGTCTGCTGAACCAGTTCGAGCGCGATGAACTCATTGCGCGTCACGGTTCTTCCATCACCATCCTGCGCGCGCATGAAATGGAGCGCCTCGTCGGCTGATTCTCGGCCCTGTGCCATGTGTCACGTTTTCCGGTGACCATCGTCACCGCTCTCCAGCGCCTCTCGGCGTAGTGTCAGAAATAGCCCAAACAGCGGAAAGTGAGGGCCTCGGTCCATGACTGTCAAAAGCAATCACGCTGGAAAAAGGAGCGGAAAGACTACGTATCTCCATTCCGCGAAGGCGTTCCCGTTCCGTACGATCGTGGCGGCAACGGACTTCTCTGAGGAGTCGTCAGCCGCTCTGCGGTGCGCGCAGGCGATCGCTCGACGCCAGCACGCGATGCTGCTGCTGATCCATGTCATCGACCCGGTCGGCTACGCTTTTCCCGAGGGCGCTCCTGCGCAGGTCGGCCGCGATGCCGCAGCGCGCGTCGAACTGGCGCGTATCGAAGCTGAAGTCCGCCAGCATGGAATCCCGGTTCATTCGCGCGTCGAAACGGGCCTGGTCTGCGAGCGCATTTTGCTGTCGTTGCGCGATCACAAAGCCGCGCTCCTGGTGCTGGGAACCAAGGCGATCACTGGCGCGGGACGTGCTGCGCTGGGTGCAGTGACTCGTCAGTTGCTTGCGCAGTCGCCCTGCCCCATCCTCACCGTCGCGCCCGAAGAACCTGGTGAGCAGCGCGAATACGGCTACTGGGATAACGTCCTCGCTGCTACTGATTTTTCCTTTGCGTCCGTCAGTGCCCTACATTACGCGCAGCGTATTGCGCAGCGGCAGCTCATCGTCGTGCACTCGGCTCGCTGCGGCCGCCACCTCGACTGTCCGAATTGCCTGGAGCGCCTGCGCTTTCTGGCGCCTTTCGACGAGTCGCACGGATTGCCGGTCGATCACATCGTCACCGGAGGCGATCCGGCCCTGACCATTGTCGATCTGGCAGAGCGCCTGAAGCCCCATCTCATCGTGCTCGGCGCGCCATCGCCCGCTCACGACGCGGCCGATCTCGAGTCAAGCACGGTGGTCCGCGTCATCTCCGCTGTGCGCGCACCGGTGCTCATTGTTCCGGAAGCTCGCGTCCGGTACGAGGACGAAGTTATTGATGAGGTAGCGGCCGTCTCATAAAAGAAGCTGCTGGTCGGACCTAGGCGGTGATGGCGTTGCCCGGGTCGGTATGAATCACGGTCACGCCTGTCCCGTTTAGCTCCTTCTCGAGAGCCTGCGGGGTTCCGGTCAGCAGCGGGAACGTCCCCCAGTGGATGGGCAGCACCTGCTGCACGCCAAGGAACTTGACAGCCACGGCGGCCCCCTTGGGACCCATCGTAAAGTGGTCGCCGATCGGAAGCATCGCCAGCTTCGGATGATGCAGTTCGCGGATCAGCTGCATATCACTGAACACCGCCGTATCGCCGGCGTGGTAGAGGACCGGCCCATTGTCAATGGCCATCACATAGCCTGCGGGATCGCCGCCGTACAGGGTTTTGTCACCATCGGAGATGCCGGTCGAGTGCCGCGCTTCGGTCATCGTGAAGGTCACGTCGGCGTGCTTGTGGGAGCCGCCCAGATTCATGCCAACGCCTCTGTCCTGCGCAAGGCCCTTCGACTGCAGCCAGCCAATCAGTTCATAAATCCCGAACACTGTCGGGCCATGCTTTTTCGCGACCGGCAGCGCGTCGGCGATGTGATCCATGTGGCCGTGGCTCAGCAGCATCAGGTCAATCCTGTCGGGGAGCTTGTAACCCCTGGGATACTTCGGATTGTGCTCGATGAAAGGGTCGATCAGGATGTTCGTGCCCTTCGGCGTGGTGATCAGAACGGTCGCGTGTCCCAGCCAGGTAATGGATGTGCCCTTGAGATCGGCCATGTGCTCCATCTCCTCCATAAATTAGGTTCGCATTTTGTCGGATGCAGAGGCCGACACGGCAGACACTGCCGGTCGCAACAGGTGACGAGGCATCGCCAGTCGGTTCAGATGCCGGCGTACCAGGCGTAGCCGCCTTCGGGGGCTGCGGAGCCCAGACCTTTGCCGAACTTCTTCATCGAATCCGTCGCGGTCAGCCGGACAACATACTTCACGCTCTTGTAGCCGAGTTGGCGTGGAACGCGCATGCGCAGCGGGCCGCCGAAACCGACGGGAAGATCGCCATCGTTCATGCCCCACGTGAGCAGCGTTTGCGGATGTAGCGCGTCGGCCATGTCCATGCTGTCCCACCAGTCGTTCTGAATCGAGAAATAAGCGAGGTACCGGACCTGCGGATGCACGCCAGCTTCCTGCAGGACCAGCGACAGTGGCGTGCCGATCCACTCGCCGATGTAGGACCAGCCCTCTTCGCAGACGACTTCCGTGATTTGACTGCGCAGGCCGAGGCTGCGCAGATCCGCGATCGACAGGGACAGCGGGTGCGCCACCATGCCGTCGATCACCAGGCGCCAGTCGCGGAAGCCGGCAGCCTGATGTTGCCTGAATACCTCGCTGGGCGGCGCGACTTCGTTCATGAATGGCGCTTTCGAGATCATGCTGCGCGGGAACTCGCGCGCGAGCGAATGCGCGGTGAGGATGCGCTGCGCTGCGTAGGTGAGGGTTTCGCCAGGGCCGTAGAGTCCGCCATGATCGGGCGGAACGAGGCCGTAGCGCCGGGCCACGCGGTCAGCGGCCCACAGGCCGGAGATGCCCGCACCGGCTACGAGGCCACCGGTGATCAGTTTGCGGCGCGAAATGGGACTCATTGCGGCTCCTCCGGCAGGCGAATCCGGCCCGTGATCATGGCCCGCATGCGACTCCTGAATCCCGACAGCGCGACCAGGATGACGTGCACGGTGAGGAACAGCAGCAGCGCTCCGGAGACGAAGAAATGCAGCGTGCGGGCGGACTGCCGGCCTCC
>DATEPN010000150.1:0-4397 GCA_035273225.1 Acidobacteriaceae bacterium
GTCGCGTACAGAGCCTTCGCGCCGGCATCGAACCGCACCTCACCTTCAATCTCCTTCTCGAGCGCCCGGCGAAGATCCTCCGCATCAACGCTGCCCGCGCCGCTCCGGACGGCAAACGGCCTGGTCAGGGTTTCCGGGGCAATCAGCGGACTCGCAGACATATCTCCTCCTTGGCTCTGAGTTGAAAAGGATCGCGGCGCGGCGCCAGCCTCGTCCGCACATGAGTTGTTGCTATGGCAAGGTCCCGGTGAATCGAGAGATGAGCGGAGCGGGGACGGTTCTTACGCGGCAAACTTCTCAGCATCTGCGGTCCGCAGTAGCAGCCCGTTGCCGGGGCGCGAAGTGTCCGGCCGCAAGTTTCCATTCACCAGTTGCGGCAACCCGTCGAAGAACATCCGCTCAATACGCACGTGGTCGTAGAAGTACTCCATTTCCGTGAACGGAATCGCGGCGCAGGCCGCGTGTGCATGCAGCGCTGGAGCGGTATGCGATGACAGCGGCAGGTTGTGCGCCTCACATAAAGCTGCGATCTGCATGAACGAGGTGATCCCGCCGCACCTCGTCATATCCGCCTGCAACACGTCCACGGAGCTCGCCGCGAGCATGTTCTCGAAATCCAGCAGACGATATCCGTACTCGCCTGCCGCTATCTCCATGCGCGCCGGGGCGCGGTCCCGGACAAAGCGCAGGCCCTCGAGGTTGTCCGACGAAACCGGCTCCTCGAACCAGCGCACATTGTGCTCGGCCAGCGTGTCGGCCACTTCCAGAGCCTGGCGCGGTGTATAGGCGCCGTTCGCATCCACGTACAGCCGCGTTCTGGGGCCGATGGCGTCGCGCGCGACAGCGACGCGCTGCGGATCGCGCTTCGAATCGCGCCCGATTTTCATCTTCACGGCGCAGATTCCTTCGTGCTCCCATCCGCTCAGTTGCTTGGCTAATTGCTTGTCGGTATAGGAGGTGAATCCGCCGCTGCCATACACCGGTGCTTCGGCCCGCACCTGGCCCAGAAGTTTCACCAGCGGAATGCCGAGCAGCCGCGCCTTTAGATCCCAAATAGCGCAATCGACCGCTGAAATGGCCATCGAGCAGATGCCGGGCCGCCCCAGGTTGCGGATCCGCTGCCACATCGCCATATACGCGGCAGTCGGCGACATGGGATCGGCGCCCATGACCACGTGCCGCAGTTCGTTGTAGATCAGCGTCGCCGTAGCCGGATCGGCGTAGGTGTAGCCCATCCCGGTCTCACCGGCTGCGCTCAGGTGCACAATGACGATGGTCGTCTTGTCCCAGGCAGCGGTTCCATCCGACTCCGGAGTCTCTGTCGGCACGGTGTAGCTCCCCACCGTCACGTCATTGATGCCGGCGATGGTCTGAACGCCCTTCTCGATGGGCTGAGGCGACTTGCGGGGAAGCACAGGCCAGGGACGCATAGCCTCTACGATGATTCCTGTTCCGCCGCGGTTATCTTCTTTTCGTCCTGGCACAACATATCGCAAGACGACCGACTCCCGTCCCGCATCCAAGTGACCGTTACGCCAGGGGGAAATCGATGGATCGTGAGCGCAAAGCTGAAGTTGTCGTCGTTACTGGAGCTTCCGCCGGCCTGGGGCGTGCCACCGTGCGTGAATTTGCCCGCCGGGGGGCCTGGATCGGCCTGATTGCCCGCGGCGTGGACGGCCTGGAAGGGGCGCGGCGCGAAGTCGAACAGCTGGGCGGCAAAGCGATTGTGATACCCACCGACGTTGCGGATGCAAATGCCGTGGAATCCGCCGCCGAACGCGTCGAGCGCGAACTTGGCCCCATCGATATCTGGGTCAATAACGCAATGACTTCCGTTTTCTCGCCGATCCGGGAGATGACGGCCGAAGACTATCGCCGGGTCACGGAGGTTACTTACCTGGGTTTCGTGAACGGCACGCTCGCGGCGCTGAAGCGCATGCTGCCCCGCGACCGCGGCACCATCGTCCATGTCGGATCGGCGCTGGCCTACAGAAGCATTCCGCTGCAGTCCGCCTATTGCGCGTCGAAACATGCCGTTATGGGCTTCTATGCGGCGCTGCGCACGGAGCTTCTGCACGACAAGAGCAACGTCCGGACGACCATCGTGCACATGCCCGCGCTGAATACGCCACAGTTCGGGTGGGTCCGCAGCAGGCTACCGCGGAAGGCGCAACCGGTACCCCCGATCTTCCAGCCGGAGGTGGGTGCCCGCGCGATCTGCTACGCGGCCCATCATCCGCATCGCCGCGAGTACTTCGTTGGCGGGTCCACGGTGAAGGCAATCTTCGGCAACAAGCTGTTGCCCTCCTATGCTGATCACTACCTGGCCCGCAACGGCTATGACTCGCAGCAGTACGACGGAGCCGCCGACCCCAACCGGCCTGATAACTTGTATCAGCCCGTTCCCGGCGACCACGGCGCGCACGGCGCGTTTAGTGACCGGGCCAGGGGCCAGAGCTGGGAGTTCTGGGCCGAGTCGCACGTCCCCTGGCTGGCTGCAGGGCTCGGCCTGGCCGTCGGCCTCGCCGGATACGCCTGGAAGCAACTACACCCCTCGACCGAGACGCAGATCAAACGCCGGCTCAGAGCGGCCAGACGCCAGGGCGAAGCGATTTATCGGAAAGCCGCCTGATCCGTTATTGCTTCTTCAGCACGGCCGCGCTGTTCTCATCGGTTGCGATGACCGCCTCGAGCTTGCGTAAGCTGGGGTAATCGCCTGGATCCAGCTCCAGCTTCTTCAACACATACTGGCGCTTGTAGTGCAGCGTCCCAGCCTCAGCCTTCACCTCGCTGTGGTACGTGGCGAAGCCCATGTCGACAGTCACCGGGTCCGGAAGATCATCCACCGTGTAGCCAGCCGGAATTTTCAAGGCGTAGTCGTCCTGCCACGTACCGAGCCCGCTGAAACTGATCGGCACCTTGCGCGGCTTGTCATTGAGCGCCCGCACATCGCTTCCCAGCACCCTGGGCCGGACCAGCAGCAGATTCCCTGCCGTTTTCGCATACAGCGGAGCGGTGAACTGATACTGGACCTCAAGCGGCTTGTCCAGTTCGCGCACGTTCTCCGCCTTTTCGGAGCCGAGGCTGAAGGAGGAAAGATCCCGCTGCAGCTGGCGCTCGAGTGTCTGCCGCTGCTCCTTTTCACTGTCCGCCGCCAGTTCATCCCGCATCTGCCACGCCGAAGCGCCGGACCGTACCACCCTCACGTCGCCGGTCAGCGTGCCATCGGGCGCAAGCTCGAATTTTGCTGTGCGCTCCGTTCTGTCCGCGTCCGGACTCAGGATCGGCAGCTGGATCACCTGGCTGTCCTCGCCTGCCACCAACATGCCATAACCACCCTGCAGATAAAGCGGGAGCTGACCGATCGACACAAACGTGTTCGTCGGATCGAAGATGAGATACCGCCTTCCCGTTTTTGCCGTCACGACCGCCTGCAGACGTGGATTCTCGTACCCTTTCGGAATTTCGATCGCCGTGATCGCGTGATTGCCGATCAGCGACGGCGCCCCCGGATCGATGCGTCCACGGTGGGTATCCACGCCAACCCAGGTCGCCCGAATGCCAACCGCGTCCAGCATGGCGATCATCAGCGTGGCTTTGTCCTTGCAATCGCCATAGCGGTATCGGAAGACGTCCTCGGCCGGATGAGGCTGTAAGCCGCCGATGCCGATTTCGATACCCACATACCGGATCTGCTGCTGCATGAAGTCGGCGATCTTCGTCAGGCGCGCCATAAAGTCGCCATTGCCGCCGACAGACTTCGCGGTCGAGGCCACGTCCGCGCCTCCTTCGCTGCGCGGCGCTGCCAAACCGGTGTACCAGTTGCCAATCCGCGCCCAGAGCGCGTCGCCCTGCGGCAGCGGGTCCTGCGCAAAATGCACGGTCATGCGCCCGGCCAGGGCCGACCATGCGGGAGCCAGCGGCACATCCGTCAGGTCAATGCCGTCGATGTTGGCGAGTTCCCAGCGAAAATGGTTCGGCGCCACTTCCGCAGGCTCCAGTCGCGCATGGCGCGACCACACCGCGTACTGGTGCCATGCCGGCGGCAGGCCGATCTCATAGACCGAATGCACCGTGGGCACCGATTTCTGAAAGCCCCACGTATCTTCGCTGACATAGTTGGGGATCTGGGTTTCGGTCTCCCAGCCAACGATTCCGCCGGGATCGGCTGCCGGCGGGGACGCCAGCTTGAGACGCTCATCGTCGTAGAGAATCCCGCCCCCTTCGACGCCTCGCTCCACGTACTCCGAATCCTTCATCGCATAATGGTGACCGTCCGGCCCGATGCTCCAGACGTGGAACGAATACAGCTTTTCGTCCTTTGAGAAGCCGGCGACCGGACGCGCGTATCCACGCCCCTCCGGCCGCAGAATCTTCACCACCGCTCGGTAGCGCTG
>DATEPN010000151.1:0-8528 GCA_035273225.1 Acidobacteriaceae bacterium
ACCGCAGACCTGCCGCACGAAGTGCAGGAGCGCATGCACTGGGCCGCCGAAGCGACGAAACGAAATACCGGAACGACCCTGACTCTGGCCCTGAACTACGGCGCACGATCCGAGCTGACCGATGCCTTCCGCGGTCTCTGCAATGAAGTGATGCGGAAGGGCCTGCGGCTCGAGGATCTCGACGAGTCGGACATCCACCGTCACCTCTACACGGCGCACATGCCCGATCCCGATCTGCTCATCCGAACCTCGGGCGAGATGCGTATCTCGAATTTCCTGCTCTGGCAGATCGCCTACACCGAAATCTTCGTCACGAATCGCCTCTGGCCCGATTTCCGCGGCATTCACATGCTCGAGGCGATCGAGGATTTTCAGCGCCGCGAACGCCGCTATGGCGGGCTGATTGACGGCTCCGAGTCGGACGACGTTGAGAGCCTGCCGGTGAATCAGCTGGTCGCCGGCCGCTAAGGACAATGCAAAAAGGCGCTTCGCGTGGCGAAGCGCCTTTTTGCTTCGGTTCCCCGTCGCTATTCGGGCGAAGCTCCGCGCGGCGCCACAAGCACCCTCTGCGGAGCGTCCACCTTCACATTGTGATCGCTGGTTTTCACCTTCAGCGTCTGAACCTCCGGTTTACCCTTCAGCGTAGCGGTGAACTGCAGTTCGTATTGGTTGTTGAACCTGCGATTCAGGTCCTCGAAGTACGGCTGGAAACTAACCGGATTGCCCATCCCCTGCCAATAGCTCTTCCCGCCCGTCGCCTCGTCGACCTGCAGCAGCAGATTCTGTCCGGCATTGTTGGCGTACTGGCTGCGATCCGCGCGGCCATTGCTGGCCCAGTAAATGGAATAAACGACGAGATGCGCCCGCACCGAGTCATTGATCGCCGCCTGCACATAAGGATCCTCGGGATCGTAGCGGCGTTCGTACTGATCGACGCCGTCGGTGATCATCAGCACCTCGCGACGCGCATTGGTGTCGTTCGAGGGCCAATGCTTCGCCAGATCCGAGAGGCAGAAATAAGGACTGGCCGACATGCCCGCCTGCCCCATCGGCAGGTGCAATCCCTGAATTGCGTGCGCGTGGTCGGCAGTGAGCGGGCCGGCAAGAGCAGCCCGGCCATTCTGCATATAGGCGAACGCCGCCTTCACGTTGGGCGGAAGGAATGTCACGAATTTCTGCAACTCGCCCATTTCCTGTCCCAGGCTGGTCCGTGCTCCGCTGTCGATCAGGATCACCAGCTCAATGTCCGACGCCGACCCGCGCAGCGGTTGCCAGTTGCCCACCGGCGTCTGTTTCCCGTTTACCTCAATCCGAATCGCCTGCTGCGACACAGTGGCTGTCGGTTGCTTATCGTTCCTGGGCAGAGCAGTGACGATGGCCCGTCCCTGTCCCTGATTTTCGTTTTGGGCGCGGCCAAAGGGAGCCGTAAAACAAAGGCACACCAGCACAGCTGGAATCAAGAGCGATTTGTCCCTCATGGAATCCTTTCGACGGCGGCGACTGCCCGCCAGGAATCGCGTTCGCGGTGGGACGCGCGAGTGCGCGCACCTGTGGTTTCCGCGCGGAGGTGCTGCCACCCAATTCATTAGATGGTTCGAGCGCGCGTTCTGTAACGAATGACCGATATAGGCGTGTCAACGGGCGCGGCGAAATGTGACGCAGTCGCGGCCCGAACAGAGCTGGAACCCGCTGCTGGAGCTGGACTGCACAAGTTGCAGGGGCATGGGCCGGTTCATCTGCGCGTCGCGCGTGGCTTCGGTTGCCAGCACATCGTGGCCGCCGATGTCCGTGATCAGGAAACGGCTGCCAACGAAGCCGAATCCATAGGCTCCCGGCACCAGGCGACGACCACCGAACTCGAGTGCCGTCTCCGTCAGAAAGTATCCCTGGTATTTTTGCTGGATCGCTGTCGAATACCCCGAGGTATCCACCAGGACAGCGAGGGTGTACGAGCCGTCGGCAAAATGCACCCCGGCGGAGTTGCGAAGCTGCGTGCTGGCGGACTTGCCGGCGTAATACACCGCGTCCGGCAGCAGTTTGCCCGCCTCCGCCGCATGCAGAACGCTGATTCCCTCATTCCGCTGCGCCGCACCTGACTGCGGCAGGAAAAACAGAATTGTTAGCGCGATGGAGCAAACTGCAATACGATTCCGTAACACGTTCATCGTTATGCCTCGCTGTTACGAGCGAGTATAGCGCGTGCCCTGGAAGGGGTTGCTTTTGCGGTACAGAACCGCTGGCGATCTTGGAGCAGGCCAGAGCTGCCAATTAGTATCAAGCTGAGATGGCTACGAGATCGAATCCGCGCCCAGGCCGATGGAGCGCCCTCCGCCGCGCCATGGCCGCAGAGCACGTCGAAGCATTGCTGGTCACGCACCTGCCGGATGTGCGCTGGCTCTGTGGATTCACCGGGTCCAATGCCGCTGTCGGGGTTACGGCGCGAAGCGCCGCGCTCTTCACCGACGGACGGTACACCACCCAGGCGCGGGAAGAGACCCAGGGCGCGCGCGTTGTCATCGCAAAGAAATCCGCGCTGATGGAAGCCTGCGGGTGGCTGGACAAAGCGGCCCGCCGGGTATGGTTCGATCCGCAGCACACCTCCGTTGCTGAACTGGAACTGATGCGTTCAGCGATCGGCGGCAGAAAGCGTCACAATTTTTTCGCACCGCTGAAGTCACCGCTCCTCCCGAAGCTGCGCATGATCAAGGATCCCGCCGAGCTGCGCGTCATCGGCCAGGCGGCGCAGGTAGGCTGCACCGTCTTTGAAGAAATTCTGTCGCGCATGGAAACAGGGCTGGCGGAAATTGCTGTCGCCGGGGAACTCGAGTTCCTGGCTCGCGGTATGGGCGCCGAAGGAATGTCCTTTGAGACGATCATCGCGTCCGGCCCGCGCTCGGCGCTTCCGCACGGACGTGCAACGCAGGCGAAGCTGCCGCGCAAAGGATTCGTGACGCTCGACTTCGGTGTTATTCTCAATGGTTATTGCTCAGACATGACGCGCACCGTGCATCTGGGAAGCGCGAGCAGGGAAGAGCGGTTTGCGTACGAATCGGTACTCGCGGCCCAGGAAGCCGCGGTCGCCGCGGTCAAGCCTGGAGTGACCTGCGGCGAAGTGGACGAGGCGGCGCGCAGCGTCTTGCGCAAAGCGGGATTGGCAAAGTACTTTACTCATTCCACCGGACACGGGGTGGGGCTGGAGATTCATGAGCAGCCGCGATTGGCTGCAGGGCAGGGGATGCCGCTGGAATCGGGCATGGTGGTCACCATCGAACCTGGCGTTTATCTGCCCGGCAAGTTCGGAATTCGCATCGAGGATATGGTAGCGGTGACAAACAGCGGAGGGCAGGTTCTGACTCCGGTGACCAAAGGCTGGATTGAGCTTTAGGGCAAAGCAGGAGCCGCGCGAGATAACGATGAATGCGGAAGATATGAAGGAACTAAAGGAGCTCATCGAGTTCCTGAAGGACAACAACATCGGCGAATTCGACCTGGAACGAGGCGATCTCAAGGTCCGCATCAAGTTTGCGCAGGAGGGCGGCGCCGATATGGCCGCTCTGGCGCGACTCGTGGCCTCCCAGCCGGCCGCGGTTCCCGCTCCTGTCATGAGCATCCCGGCGCAGCCGGCAGGTACGTCTCCGGCTGCGCAGGCATCCGGGCCGCAATCGGCGCCGGCGAATGAGTCGGAAGACGCCTCGCTGCACATCGTGAAGTCGCCAATCGTCGGGACATTCTATGAATCGCCGTCGCCGGGTTCGCCGGCCTTCGTCAAAATCGGCGACCACGTCGAGGCAGGACAAGTGCTCTGTATCGTTGAAGCCATGAAGCTGATGAACGAGATCGAGAGCGACGGTTCCGGCGAGATCGTCAAGCGCTTCGTGCAGAATGGCCAACCGGTCGAATACGGACAGCAACTCTTCGCTCTCCGCCCCGTCAGCCATGCGTAAAGTTCTCATCGCCAATCGTGGCGAAATCGCGCTGCGCGTCATCTGCGCCTGCAAGGAAATGGGGCTGCGCACGGTGGCTATCTACAGCGAGGCCGACCGCCATTCGCTGCACGTGCGCTTTGCCGACGAAGCGATCTGCATCGGTCCGCCGCGCTCGGCAGAAAGCTACCTCAACGTCCCCGCCGTGATCAGCGCTGCCGAAATCGCCGATGTGGACGCGATTCATCCCGGCTACGGTCTGCTCAGCGAGAACGCCAACTTCGCCGAAGTCTGCCGCGCCTCCAACATCAAGTTCATCGGCCCGCCGCCGGAAGTCACGCGGCTCATGGGCGAGAAGGAAAAAGCGCGCCAGGCGATGAAACGCGCGCGCGTCCCGATCCTGCCCGGTTCCGATGGAGTGATCCAGAGCGAAGGCGAAGCGCTCGAATGGGCGAAGACGGTCGGCTATCCGGTCATCCTGAAAGCCTCGGCGGGCGGCGGCGGACGCGGGATGCGCGTCGTGCGCTCACCCGAGGAGCTGCCCGGATTGTTCCACGCCGCTCAAAGCGAGGCTACGAATGCCTTCGGCAACGGCGATCTCTACATGGAGAAGTTCATTGAGCGCCCGCGGCACATCGAGTTCCAAATCCTCGCCGACGAGCACGGTACCGTGGCATCCATCGGCGAGCGTGAATGCTCCATTCAGCGCCGCCACCAGAAGCTGATCGAGGAAGCTCCCTCGCTGCAGGTCACGCAGAAGCTGCGTGACGAAATCGCGCGTACGCTGAAGCGCTCGCTCGAAGCCGTGGGCTATCAGAACGCCGGCACCATCGAGTTCCTGATGGATGAGGACGGCAAGCTCTACTTCATCGAGATGAACACGCGCATCCAGGTGGAGCACCCCGTCACCGAGATGATCACCGGCATCGACCTCGTGAAGGCGCAGCTGCGCATCGCGATGGGCGAAAAGCTGTCCAGCATCATTCCCGACACCGTTCCTCTGCGCGGCCACGCCATCGAATGCCGCATCAATGCCGAGCACCCGGAAAAGTTCACCCCCTCAGCCGGTAAAATCACCGCCTTCAATGTCCCCGGCGGCAACGGGATTCGTGTCGACACCGCGCAGTACTCGGAGGGCGTCGTGCCGCCGTATTACGACTCACTCATAGCCAAGCTCATCGCCTACGGCGCCGATCGCGAAGAGTCGATGGCCCGCATGCGCCGTGCGCTGGAGATGTTCATCGTCGAGGGCATTCACACCACGATCCCCCTGCACCAGAAAATCTTTCGCGATGAAGAGTTCCGCCGCGGTCACTTCGACACCAAGTTCATGGAACGATTCTTCGAGCGCGAGAAGGAACGCCAGGCAAGCTGACAACGACGCAAACAAGTCAGAGACAGCAAAGCCGGAGCGTTCGGCTCCGGCTTTTTGCTGTCCCTGGTTGTTTCCATCCTCAGTGTGGAACCTGCTGGATCACAGTTGCCTGCATGTAAGCGCCCTGCTTCTCCAGTTGCTGCACGTCAGCGTCGCTCAATCCCCACTGCTGCTTGGCCTGCGCCGGTTGCGGCGCGGCATAGACGCGGCCGTTTGTGTCAATCCACGATCCCTGCCCGATCGATGCGCTCTCCGGATTGTTGCCGGTCGGCAGAATCAGCAGCGTTGGCACGGAATTGAACTTGGGCCCGATCCAGATTGCGCGATTGCTGGCTCTTCTCTCCACCGGCACGTTGCGAAGCTGGAAAGCCTGGTTGACGAACTGACTTTTGTTCTCAGCGTTCAGCATGTCAATGCCAGGGCCGCTGATGGCGGCATCGTTCTGCACGGCATTGTGATGCGGCCGCAGCCACCCGCCGGAACCGCCCCAGCCGTAGCCGACCCACCAGATGCCGACAATCACCAGAGCCCAGATCCACCAGAACCCAAACCGCCAGCCGCTGCTGACGTCCTTGTCCAGTTTGTCGACCTGGCGCAGATTCTCAAGCTGCGGTCCCTGCCGGCTCGGCCGGTCCGGCTGGTCGGGAGGATACGAAGGCTGTCTTTGCGGAGATCCCATAAGCACCTCGTCGAAATGATTTCTGGCCTCAGCGCGGCGGCTGGGTGGTCGACGAGCACACCCTCTGTGGTAGCCGCCCAATGCGCGGGCGCAATGCGAATCAGCGTCCCCTACTCAATAGGATGGAATCGACTCGGAGGATGATGTCCGCCGGGTGGCCTTCTGGGCTAAACATCGCAAAGCTCAACCGCCTGGCGCAGGCTGGTCAGCGGATCTGCTGTGGGCAGGAACTCGTGGGCTACATAGCCGGTGAACCCCGAGCCGGCAATGGCCTGCATGACCGCTCCATACTCAATCTCCTGTGTCGCGCCAATCTCATGGCGGCCAGGAACGCCGCCAGTGTGAAAGTGCGCGATGCAATCGATGTTCGCCCGGATCGTCGCGATCAGATCCCCCTCCATGATTTGCATGTGGTAGATGTCATAGAGCAGCTTTACGTGCGGCGAGTTCACGGCGTGAATCACGCGCGCGCCCCACGCCGTGTGGTCGGCCATGTAGTCCGGATGATTGACCTTGCTGTTGAGCAACTCCAGGCAGATCGTGACGGCGTTATCCTCGGCGATTGCCTTCAGCCGGTTCAGGCCGGCAATCGTGTTCTGCGCGCCCTCCTCATCGCTCATGCCGCGGCGGTTTCCCGAGAACGTGATCACGTTGGGAACTCCGGCTTTGGCGGCGAGCGGAATATTTTTGCGAAACGCCGCTTCAATCGCAGCATGGTTCTCCACGCGATTCAGCGCGTCGGGAATCGTGCCTCCTCCTGCATAGCCCATCGTGCAGATCAGACCGTGGCGCCGCGGCACATCGAACTCCTCCACCTCCAGCAGATCGATGCCTTTGAGGCCGAGGTCCACACCCCACTGGCAGAGTTGATCGAGCGGCGTATTCTTGTAGCACCAGCGGCAGACGGACTGGTGGATGCGGTTCCTGCGCGCTGGCTGGTTCGGAGCGGCAGTCGCGTTAAGGGACAAGCCTACCGAGGCGGCGGCTCCGGCTTTCAGAAAATTGCGTCGGGTCGAGGACACGCTCCAAGAGTACAGCGGACCGGCAGGGAAGCGGGCCGGCAAAATCTCAGCACAGGGCAGATAGACCGAATTCGAGCCAACTCTGCTCCTGTAAAATCAGGCGCGTATCCGAATCCCCAGTTTCCTCGGAGACTCGCTTCCGATGCGCTCGCCGCTCCTTCCTCTCCTTCTTGCTCTCCTCTCGTCGCCAGCGCTCGCGACCGCACAGGCCGGATATCAGCCACAACCGGTGCCGATGCCGCCTCCCATCCCGGCTCCGCAGGACACGCCTTACCCCGGCACGATTGCTGTGCAGGTGAACCTGACGAACATGACGGATCGCGTCGCCGCCGTCCACGAGGAGATCCCCGTGAAGTCCGGCGACGTGACGCTGTTGTACCCGGAGTGGATTCCCGGGAACCATTCGCCGACTGGACCAATCGAGAACTTGGGTGGCCTGGTCGTAACCGGCAATGGCCAGCGCATCCCATGGGTACGCGATCGCGTGAATGTCTACGCGTTCCATATCGACGTCCCGAAGGGGATCTCAACCCTCAGCGTGGATTTCGATTATCTGTCGCCCGTCATGCGGCAGGAAGGCCGGATTCAGTTCTCGTCGAAGCTCGCCGACCTGGCCTGGAACACCGTCGTGCTCTACCCGGCCGGCCACTTCTCGCGCGACATTCACTTCACGCCCACCATCGTGCTGCCGCACGGATGGAAATTCGCCACCGCACTGGAGACGGAGTCTCAGGATGGCGACACCGTTCACTTCAAAGACACGACTTTGAACACGCTCATCGATTCACCGCTCGTCGCCGGCGAATACTTCAAGCGGCTCGATCTCTCCACCGGGCCGGATAACCCGGTACACCTCGATGTCTTTGCCGATGAGGCGAAGGATCTCGAGGTCACGCCGGAATAACTGCAGGCGCACAAGAATCTCGCCGTTCAGGCGCAGAAGCTGTTCGCGTCCCACCACTACAACCACTATGACTTCCTCTTCTTCCTCACCGACGTCGTCGGCGGAGAAGGCCTCGAGCATCATCAGTCCAGCGAAGACGGCACGCGCGCCAACTACTTCACGCAGTGGCAGGCGCAGGCGCGCGGCGTCGATCTGCTGGCGCACGAGTACACGCATTCGTGGAACGGCAAGTTCCGCCGTCCCGCTGACCTGTGCACCCCCAACTTCAACGTTCCGATGCGCGACGATCTGCTCTGGGTCTACGAAGGCCTGACGGAATACTGGGGCTACGTGCTGACGGCGCGCTCAGGCCTGCGCACGCCGGAAGCCACGCGGGATCTCATGGCCAATATCGCGGCGAGTTTTGAGACCGACCCCGGCCGCAAGTGGCGCCCGCTGGTCGATACCACCAATCAGCCCACCATCTCGCAGCGCCGCCCGGTTCCCTGGGTGACGTTTCAGCGGCAGGAAGACTACTACATGGAGGGGCTGCTGATCTGGCTCGACGCCGACACCAAGATCCGCGAGCTAAGCAATGGCCAGGAGTCGCTCGACGATTTCGCGAAGCAGTTCTACGGCATCGACA
>DATEPN010000152.1:0-4192 GCA_035273225.1 Acidobacteriaceae bacterium
CCCGCGTTCCTCCTCGACCACTTCGCCGCCTCCGCCAGATCGTCCCAGTTCTTCGCCGTCAGCAACGAAGGCGTGATGTACATCTCCTGGCACTGCGTCCCGCTGCCGAAATACGACCGCACCTCATTCCGAAAATCATTCCCCGGATCCGTGTTCAGCTTCTTGTTGAACCGCGCATAGATAATCCCGTGCAGCATCAGCGAATTCAGCGGATACAGCGGCCCGCGCTCCACCACGCCCTTGTAGGTCTGCGCATCGCGATACGTGATCCACTGCTCGCGCGTCGTGCCCACCCCCGTCTCGCTGTCGTCCTGCCCGCCCCGCCAGGTCGAATCCGCATACAGCAGCCAGAACGGCGACGGATAGGTCCCCGTCGTGAGGTTGATAAAGATCCCCGGTTCCGCCTCGCGCAACGCCGCAATCACGTGCAGCGCCGCGTCAAAGTCGCTGTCGAACGCGCTTCCGGGAAATACCGCGTTCGCATTCCCTGTCCCGTCGAACTTGAACTGATTCACCCCGTACTTGCGAATCATCTCCAGACACACGTCGAGGAAATGCCGGTAATACTTCGGACCCGACAGCGCGAACCCGCCATCGACAATCTCGTACCCCTGCTCGCGCCCAAACTGCACCCGCTCCTTCTTCGGACCGTCATAGCCGCCACACGGCGACAGCCACATCCCCGGAGCCGCCCCGAAGCGCTTCGCCTCCGCCGCCACCGCGGTCATGCCGTTGGGAAAGCCGCTGTTGAAGCTCCACAGCGACCGGTGATTGTCCCACCCGTCGTCGAACAGAAACGAGTCGAGCGTCACCCCACGTTTCTCATGCAGTTCGGTCCCAAACGCGCGCACCCGGTCCAGCGCACCCGCCTCGTCATACGGATTGAAATACCCCAGGTCGTACCACGAGTTGTAGTGCAGAAACGTCCGGTACGGATGCGCCCGCTCCCGCTCCAGGTAGTTCAGAAAGCCCCGCCGCATCTGCCCCGCCCGGCTCACGCCGATCACCGCGCTGTAGGTCACCGACTGCCCGGCCCGCAGCGGCAGTTCGCGATCCACCACGGCCGTCGCATGATCGCCGTCCACCCTGCTCACCGACAACGGATCTTCGAACCCCAGGAACCACCGCCCCGCGACAATCGGCGACCCCTTCACCGACCCATCCACCCGCGCTCCCGGCACGTTCACATCGATGAGCCGCACCTCGGCAATCGGCAGATCCGCGCCGCCCGCCGTGATCTTCACCGTCTGCCGGATATAGTTGCTCCCATCCCGCAGCACCAGCGCCCACGCGACGTGCACCTTGCCCGCCGCATCGCTCAGCCCCAGTGTGTACTGCTTGCCAGGGACATGCTCGGCCGCCCGGCTCGCCTGCGGATTCGCCTCCAGGTCCTCCAGCTTCCCCGAATCCTCCGCGCGCAGGCTCCGCGCGTCGAGCACCGACCCATCCTTCAGCCGAATCGCAAACGCATCCGGCAGCGCGAGCGTCTTGAACGCCCGCAGATCGCGAACCCGCAGCCCTGCAATGTGCCCACCGCGAACATTCCAGTCCGCCGCAATCGCCCCATCGCGCAGTTCGCAACTCCCCCCGCGCACATAACCGGCAGCATGCCCCAAATCCTGCGCGCACGCCGCGCCGCCGACCGTCAGCAAACCCATAATTGTCGTTGCAACCAGCAGTCGTGAGCACAATACTGTTTGCGCCATGGCTGAATCGAAAAACATCATTCTCCTCATCGATGGTACGTGCCAGGGTCCGGAAAACTCGACGACCCACCCGACGAACGTTGAGGGACTCGCATACTTCCTCAATGCCGAGCCTCTCCGCACGCGCGAGACCGGCCCGAGAGCCCTTCCCAAAAAAAACGGCCTCCGGGCAGATGCTCCCGGCACTGTGGTTGGTTATCTCAGCGGCGTCGGAGCAGATACCCCGGGATCCAATCTCCTGGCCGCGGCTACGGGTCGCGGAACTACGGAGACGATTCGGCTTGCCTACAAATTTCTCATCTCGCATTACCAGCCAGACGACCGCATCTTCCTCTTCGGCTTCTCACGCGGAGGCTTTGCCGTCCGTTCTCTTGCCGGCTTTGTCGATTGCATCGGTGTCGGCCTCCGATCCGTGCCCCCTGACTGGCTCGACCTCGCCATCGACGAAGCGTACTACGCTTACGAGTATCTTCAGGGCGACACCAGACTGCTCCGTGAGAACATCCGAGAGTTCGTGCAGGAGTACCTGCCCGGCGGCACGCGCGATCAGCCTCGCGAGCTTGTCTTCACGTCACTCCCCATCTACTTCATTGGCATTTGGGACGCCGTCGGGGCACTCGGTCTCCCTTCACACGCATCCTTCACCACCGATGCCTTCAATTCCTACCATCAGACCCATCTGCCCCCGAATGTCTCCCACGCCTTCCACGCCCTTTCCCTGCACGAGCTGCGATCTGATTTCATCCCGCACGTCTGGACGAATAAGCACGACGACCAGACCCTGGAGCAACGATGGTTTGCCGGAGACCACAGCGATATTGGCGGAGGACACAAGAGCCGCGAGCTCGCCGACATCTCCCTCGCCTGGATGTTGAGAAAAGCCGAGTCCCTAGGCCTCTCTGCCGTGAACCCGTTCTCGAAAGAGATCCCAACGCAAGCCATCGGTCCCGCGATCCAACAGATCTGGCAGGAACGCCCCTACTGCTTGCTCAGCCCGGCGGTGCGCGACCTGATCAAAACCTATAGCGATCCCGACGGACCAGTTCTCCTCGGCAGCAGCTTCGACGACACAGTGCTCGATCGCCTAGCATCCGGCGATGTGGACTACTCGGCCTGGCGCTGCCGCAAGTGGTTCGGCCGCAGTGAGTACATCCAGGAACACGCTCTGCAGGAAGTCGATCAACACACCATCCGAGGCCTGCTGCGCGACTCCCCTGGGTTCACGCGCCTCGATCAGCAGCGGCAGAAAAGCCTGCTCACCTCGATGAATGCTGCTAACTGGCGCGACGCTCAGGCTGGTCTTTCCAAAGAACAAGGGGAGCAACTCAGCTTTGTCGCGGTCCATGGCATCCCTCGTCCGACTTCCGCAATCCCGAAGATCAAGCTGAACACCACGCCGAAGCCGCCGGCGTCCTGATTGCGGCAGCATGCTCTGTCACGTCCTCTTCACGGCCGCCGCCGGTGTCGCCGTCGTCACGGACAGCGTCGCCGGCGACACCTTCCCCTCCCGCACACTAGCCTCCACCTGAATCGTCCCCGCCTGCTCCGAACTTCGCACGATCAGCTGCGCCAGCCCATTAAACAAACTCCGCTTCGGCTCAATGTCCGACTCCTGGCAGTTCGGATCGCCATTGCCCACGCCCAGAAACGCCCCAGCGCCCGTCACCTTAAACTCCACCAGATCATCCGCCACCGGCACTGTCCGCCCCTGGCTGTCCACGCCCTCCACGCGGATCACTGCGCAGTCCTGCCCGTCCGCATCGATCGTCGTCCGATCCGCCGTCAGCTTCAGGCTCGCCACCGGACCCGTCGTCTCGCGCTTCGCGGTCAGCGCCTGCTTGCCGCCCTTGAAGCCGTGAGCCTCAATCGAGCCCGGCTCGTATTTCACCTTCCACTCCAGATGCCCCAGCGCCGGCATCTTCTGCCGCCCCTGGCTCTTGCCGTTGTGGAACAGCTCGACCTCATCCAGATTCGAGTACACCCACACCGACACCTCTTCGCCAATCCGCTCGCCCCAGTTCCAGTGCGGGAACAGATGCAGCATCGGCTCCTTCCCCCACACCGACTTGTAGTAATAGAAGGCGTCCTTCGGGAAGCCGCACGTGTCCACAATCCCAAACTGCGAGCTGATCGATGGCCACCCATACGGCGTCGGCTCGCCGCGGTAATCAAAGCCAGTCCACGCAAACCCGCCCGACAAATACTCCCGCGTCCCGTAGAACTGCCACCACTCCTCGGACAGTTCCGCCCACGATGGATGATTCAGGTCGTACGCGCTCACCCAGTTCCGCAGCTTGTCCGTGACATAAATCCCGCGCGTCGACACCGCGCTCGCCGTCTCCGAGCCCACCAGCGGCTGCGTCGGATGATCCCGGTGATACGCATCAATAATCCCCAAACTGTAGTTAATCCCCTCCACATCCAGCGCCAGCGACGCGCCCTTCCCCGCATCCTGATTGATCGCCGCCGTGCACAGCCGCGTCGGA
>DATEPN010000153.1:0-3864 GCA_035273225.1 Acidobacteriaceae bacterium
GTTCGGAATATCGACGCTTAGAATCCGGTTCATCCGCGCGAAGCTGAGCACCACGCTGTCTTCGGCCGGCAGCGCGCCCCCGCTCAAGCCCGTTCCGGAGCCGCGGGCCACAAATGGAATCCTGTGCCGCGCGCAGACGCGCACCACCGACTGCACCTGTTCCGTCGAGCGCGGCAGCGCGACTGCTCCGGGCATGGTGCGGAAATTTGTCAGCCCATCGCACTCATAGGTCTGCAGCTCGCTCGCAGCGGTAATCAGCCCGCCGGGAACGGCAGCACGCAGCTCGTCGAGGATGCTGGCGCTCAGCATACCAGGCCCTCAATGTTACTCGGTGAGCGACATTCCGCGCTGCGAAACCGGCCAGTTCAGGTCCGCAGCGGACCGGCTCTTCACATCGCCTTCAGCAGCTTCACCAGCCGCGCAAACGCCTGTTCGCGAGCCGTCTTGTTCGCCGGATTCGTATTCCCCGGATCCTCGCCGGCGCGCATGAATCCGTGTCCCGCGCCGTCATACGTCACCGGCTCGTATTTCTTCCCTGCGTTCTTCATCGCCTCCGTCGTCCCCGGAACCGTTGCGCCCACCCGAGCATCATTCCCGGCATAGAACCCATACACCGGAGCAGTGACCGTCGAAACGTCCGCTGGCGCCGTTCCGTAGAAGACAAACGCCGCACTCAGATCCCTGCGGTGCGCCGCGAAGGCGAACGACTTCGACCCTCCCCAGCAGAAGCCCGCCACCGCCACCTTGCCGTTCGACGCCGGCAGCTTCTTCCCGTAATCCGCCGCTGCATCCAGGTCGGCCATCACGCCATTCGGGTCAAGTCCGGACACAGCCTTCACCGCCGCATCCTGACCGGGGAAGTCGCTCGTCCCGCCGCCCTTCGGGCCAAAGCCACTCAGCAGGTCGGGCGCGATCACAATGTATCCGGCGCCGGCCAACTCGTCGGCCATCTCCTTCGCCCAGTCGGTGAGCCCAAAAATCTCGTGAATCATCACAATGACGGGCGTCTTCCCCTTCGCCTCGGGATAGACCACCAGCGCCTGCACCGTGCGCCCGTCGTGTTTCAGCGCAACATATTCATGGTGGCGCGGCGAGGAGTCGAGCCGGCTTTTGGCCCATTCCTGCGATTGAACCGAAGTGGCTGCGCAAAACAGCAGCGCCAGGGTGGCGAGAAGGCTGAAACGGCAGAGTCGCGTCGTCATAGCCCAGCAGTCTAGCTGCGAAGCAATCGGACGCACAAGAGAGGTGATGAACCAGCGCGCTAGGCCGCCCTTTTTGTATCTCCACTCGGCATCACCTGGAGCTTCCCGCGATTGGCCAGCGAATGCACATGCGTGAACTCCGCGCCCAGGTAGAAGATCTGTGCCGAGTAGTAGACCCACACCACCAGCACCACCAGGGAGCCTGCGGCCCCGTAACCCGACCCTGGACTCGCCTTGCCGAGATAAATCCCCAGCAGCCATTTGCCCAGCGTGAACAGAATCGCCGTCACCACCGCGCCGATGCGCACGTCACGCCAGTCCACCCGCGCAGCCGGCACGTATTTCAGGATGCACGCGAACAGCACAGCAATGCCGGCAAAGGAGACCAGAGCATTCAGGCACTCCAGAACCGCCGCCGGGATCGGCAGCAGCCCCGAAAAATAGGTCGAGATCGCCGTGAGCGTGGCGCTCACCAGCAGCGACACCAGCAGAACGAACCCCAGGCTCAGCACCATCCCGAAGGTCAGAATCCGCTCCCGCACCATACCCCACAGACCCGTAGCCGGCTTCGCTTCCGACTCCCAGATCGTGTTCAGCCCGGAGCGCAATTCCTGAAAGACCCCCGACGCGCCCAGGAACAGGACAATGACGCCCATGATCGCCGAAAAAATCCCTGAACCGGCCTTGTGCCCATGCGCCAGGATCGTCGCCACTTCTTCTCTGGCCTGCGTCCCGATCATCGATTGCACCTTGGCGAGCAGGTGCGCCTCCGCCGCATTTTTGTTGAAGATCAGCGAAACGATGGCGAGCACCAGGATGACCAGCGGCGAGATCGAGCCGATCGTGTAGAACGCCAGGGCGGCGCCCATCCGCGGAGCGTTGTGCTTGTTGAAGTCGCCGAAGCTGCTCTTGAACAGGGAAACGAACCGTTTCACGTCCATACTGCCCTCCACAGCCGGCGCGAACATGAGCCCGGGAAATTCAGACCTGAGCAGTAAGACCCGGTGCCATCCGGCCCCAGTTGCTTCAGCAACCGGGAGATTTGGCCCGTTCCACGGCTGGGCGATCGAGCACCCGCGTATGCCACCGCGGGCCGCCCGAATTAACCCTCCGCATCTCCTGCAGATTTTCGGGCCGATCCGACAGTTTATTTTCAGTACTGTCCATCCGTTTCAAAACTGGGGGCCAGGACTGCTGCTTGACATCGTTTCTGCTCCCATTGAAAATTCGATTAAACCCTCAGTGGTCTAACCACTCCAGCAAAAGGTAGTGCCTCCCCCATCATGAGATTTCCAGGACCCTTCCGTTGTCTTTTCGTGTCGTTGTTTCTGGCCGGCAGCATCCCTGCTCTCTACGGCCAGGCAGGCTCAGGGACCATCGTCGGCACCGTGACTGATCCTTCCGGTGCCGTCATTCCCTCGGCAAACGTCGCGGTCGTCGATCAGAACACCGGCGCCTCGCGCAACGTCGTTGCGAATGCTCAGGGCTACTACGTTGTGCCCACCCTGCCGCCCGCTGTCTACCAGATCACTGCGACCAGCCCCAACTTCACCGCGGAAAAGCGCGGCAATGTCACGCTCCTCGCCGACCAGCACCTGACCGTCGATTTCCACCTGCAGATCGCCAGCTCGCGCCAGACCGTTTCCGTCAGCGACATCCCGCCCACCCAGGTGGACACCACCAGTTCGACTCTCTCCGAGGTCGTCGAAAAGAAAAGAATCGTCGACCTGCCGCTCGACGGCCGCAATCCCGTTCAGCTGGCTCTGCTGGTCCCCGGTACTGTCCACGCGCCGGCCAACAATGCCGACCAGGGAGAATACAAAACCCTGCCGGCAGCCATCACCATCTCCGCCAGCGGTTCACGCGCCAACCAGACCGCGTTCAACCTCGATGGCTCGTCGAACAACGACATCTACACCAACGTCAACCAGCCCTTTCCGTTTCCCGATGCGCTGCAGGAGTTCAGTGTCCAGACGAGCAACTACACAGCCCGTTATGGCGGCAACTCCGGCGCGGTCGTCAATGCGATTACCGCCAGCGGCACGAACGCATTCCACGGCGACCTCTTCGAATTCAACCGTAATGCCGTCTTCAATGCTCGCAACCACTTCGCCTCGGTCCGTGACCAGCTCAAGCGCAATCAGTTCGGCGGCGTGATCGGTGGTCCCATCATCCGCGACAAGACGTTCTTCTTTTTCGGCTACCAGCAAACACAGATCCGCGACACCCAGAACGGCCACCATGCGTTCGTGCCAACTCCGGCGGAGATGAACGGAGACTTCTCAGCCGTGAAGGCGCAGATCTTCAACCCCACGACCAAAGCTCCATACGCCGGCAATCAGATCCCCGTGGACCAGTTCGATCCGGCCGCCATCAAATTCGCTTCCAGTTACCTGCCCAAATCAACCAGTCCGACCGGCGAAATCGACTACTCCCTCCCGATCTCGCAGTCGTTCAGCGAGTATGTCGTACGCGGCGATCAGACGCTCTCGCAGAACGATCATCTCTTCGCCCGCTACTACCTGGACCACTACACAGACAATCCCTCTCTCACGCCGGGGAATTACCTGGCCGTCGTCAGCCGTTCGGCCATTAATTCGCATAACGCGATCCTTGGCGAGACGCACACCTTCACGCCGAACCTGCTCAACGATGTGCGCCT